>CANRGG010000024.1 GCA_947630115.1 uncultured Clostridia bacterium | reverse complement strand
CTTCGAGGTCGTCGATTGCAGCGAGACCGAACTCGGCGGCGTGAAAGAGGCGATCGTCAACATCAGCGGCAAGGGGGCGTACGGTCGGCTGAAATACGAGAGCGGCGTGCACCGCGTCCAGCGGGTCCCGGAGACCGAGTCGCAGGGACGGATCCACACCTCCACGGCGACGGTGGCGGTCCTGCCCGAGGCGGAGGACGTCGAGGTCGAGATCGACGAAAAGGACGTGCGGATCGATCTCTTCCGATCGTCGGGCGCGGGCGGGCAGAAGGTCAACAAGACGGAGACGGCGATCCGCCTCACCCATTTTCCGACGGGCATTGTCGTCACCTGCCAGGACGAACGCAGCCAGCTCAAAAACAAGGAAAAGGCCTTCCGGGTGCTGCGTGCGCGGCTCTATGAGTATTACCGGAGCCGGCAGGACAGCGCGGAGGCGAAAAACCGCAAGAGTCTCGTCGGGTCGGGGGAGCGCTGCGAGCGCATCCGCACCTACAATTTCCCGCAGAGCCGGATCACCGACCACAGGATCGGCCTGAGCGTCCATTCGATGGAAAATTTTCTGGCGGGCGATCTCGACGAGATGATCGATTCCCTCGCCCGCGCGGATCGGGAGGCGCAGCTCGCGTCTTTCGGAGAGGGAAAGACTTCGGACGAAAGAAAACACACATAAAAAATCAAGAACGGAGAAATTTTCATGGAAAGACTTGCAAAGAGGATCTGTAAGATCTCGCCTTCTTTGACGCTTGCGATCAGCGCCAAGGCAAAGGCGATGAAAGCGGCGGGGGAGGACGTCGTCAACTTCGGCGTCGGCGAACCCGATTTCCCGACGCCCGCGCACATTTCCGCGGCGGCGAAGGAGGCGATCGACAAGGGGATCACGAAATACACCCCTTCGTCGGGAATGCCGGAGCTCAGGCGGGCGATCGCGGAGAAATTCCGCCGCGACAACGGGCTCGAATACGAACCTTCGCAGATCATCGTCTCCTGCGGCGCCAAGCATTCGATCTTCAATGCCTGCTTCGCGCTCGTCGAGGAGGGGGACGAAGTCATCATCCCCGCGCCCTATTGGCTGACCTATCCCGAGATCGTCAAAGTTTTGGGCGGCGTGCCCGTCATCGTCGAAGGAAAGAAGGAGCACGGCTTCAAGATCACCCCCGAACAGCTCAAAGCGGCGATCACGCCGAAAACCAAGCTCTTCATCTTCAATTCGCCGAGCAATCCTACGGGCGCCGTTTACAGCGAGGCGGAAGTGCGCGCCCTTGCCGCCGTTCTGGAAGAGGCGGGCGTATTTGTTCTTGCCGACGAGATCTATGAAAAGCTCGTCTATACAAAGACCAAGCCCTTCTCCATCGCGGCTTGCTCCGGAAAGATGAAAGATCACACGATCGTCGTCAACGGCGTCTCCAAGACCTATGCGATGACGGGCTGGCGGATCGGCTATCTCGCGGCGCCGAAGGACATCGCCAAGGCGATCGACTCCTTCCAGAGCCATGCGACGAGCAACCCCAACTCGATCGCGCAGTATGCGGCGATCACCGCGCTCGGCTCGCCTGCGGGCTCGGTCGAAGAGATGGTGAAGATCTTCGCCGCCCGGCGGGAAGCAATGATCGAGCAGATCTCCCAGATGAAGGGCGTCTACTGCGTCGTGCCTGAGGGCGCGTTCTATGTCATGCTCGTCGTGGAAGGGCTCTATGGGAAGAAGCGGGGGGAGCGGGTCATCAAGGACTCGATCGACTTCGCGGACGCGCTGCTCGAGGAGAAGAAGGTCGCGACCGTTCCAGGAAAGGCGTTCGGCGCGGACGACTGCGTGCGGCTGAGCTATTCGCTCTCCATGGAGGATCTCAAAAAGGGTCTTGGGCGCATTGAGGAGTTTTTGGAAGAACTTTCTTGAGATTTGGAAAAAAAGAAAAATTTTTTTGAAAAACCCCTTGAAAAAACGTTCAAATCTTGATACAATAGAAATAATGAAAAGGTCGCCCGTTCGGGCGCACAGGAGGACAGCATGATCAAAATCATCGTCGGCAGTAAGGGAAGCGGCAAGACCAAAAAAATCATCGACGCGGCAAACGAAGCGGTCGATACCGCAAAGGGACACCTGATCTTCATCACGGATACCAAGCGGTATATGTACGATTTGAAACGTCAGATCCGCTTTATCGACGTTTCGGATTATTCGATCGCGGGGGAGGACGCGCTCTGCGGATTCATCAAGGGCGCGGTTGCCGGCAGTTACGACAACGAGTACGTGTTCCTCGACGGCATCACCCGGATCACGGGCAAGGCGGTCAAAGATATGGCGCAGATCTTCTATATGTTGGAGCGGCTCTCTCAGCTGCGCAGTTTGAAGATCTATCTCACTTGCAGCTGTGCGGAAGAGGAACTTCCGGACTTTGCGAAGAAATACTTATAAGCCTGCAAGAGAAACAAAAAAAGTCAAGAAACCACCGTCCCGCCCCGCGGGACGGTTTGGGCTATTAAGATAAGGGGAAAAAAGGATGGAATTCATCAGCACGAGAGGGGGAGAAAAAGTGAGCGCGGAGGAGGCGATCCTGCGCGGCATTGCGGAGGGCGGCGGATTGTACGTCCCCGAACGGTTTCCGTACGTTTCGCCCGAGGAGCGGGAGGAAATGCTTTCCATGAGCTATCCCGAGCGGGCAGCGCACATTCTGATCAAATTTTTCGACGTCCCGAAGGACGAGCTCTTGTCCGTCCTCGAGGAGGCGTACAAAAAGTTCGAGGGGGAGGATCCGCTTCCGCTCGTCAAGTTTGAAAACGGGCTCTTCATTCTGGAATTTTTCCACGGCCCCACCTGTTCGCATGCCGATTTCGGCATGGCGGCGCTCTCCTATCTTCTGAAAAAGAGCCGTGAAAAACTGAAAGTGAAGGACAAGCTGTTGCTCGTCACGGCGACGAGCGGCGACGACGGCAAGGCGGTCATGGAGACCTTCCGCGGGGAAGAGGGGGTGCTGTCGGCGGTGTTCTATCCCGAGGACGGCGTCTCCAAAATGCAGCGGCTGCAGCTCCAGACGCAGGAGGGGGACAACCTCGATTCCGTCGCCGTGCGCGGCAGTTTCGACGACTGCCAGAGCTGGGTCAAAAAATTTTTGCGCTCCGAGGAGAGCCGCGAGAAGCTCAAAGAGAGCGGGATCCTGCTTTCGACGGCGAGTTCCATCAATGTCGGGAAACTTCTGCCCATGATCGTCTGCTGGTTCTCGGCGTATCTCGATCTTGTCTCTTCTTCGGAGATCCAAAGCGGGCAGAGCGTGGATTTTTCGGTTCCTGCGGGGAATTTCGCGGGACTGCTTTCCGCCTATTATGCGAAGAAGATGGGACTTCCCATCGGGACGCTCGTCTGCGCGTCCAACCGCAACAATACCCTCGCGGATTTCTGTTCGCGCGGCGTGTTCGACCGCAAGAAACCCTTCTTCCGCACCATGTCGCCCTGTCTCGACGTGCAGTCCGCCTGCAACATCGAGCGGCTTTTGTTCGAGCTGACGGGGCGGGACGCGGCGCTCACGGTGGAGCGCATGAAGGCGCTCGCGGGCACGGGCAGGTTCACCCTGCGCCCCGAGGAGATGAAGGAGCTTTCGGAAACCTTCTTCGGCGGCTATGCGAGCGAGGAGGACACCGTCGAATGCGTCTATGAATTTTTCGAGGAGTTCAACTATCCGCTCGACACCCATACGGGCGTCGCGGTGCACACGGCGCGGCTTTACAGCCGGAAGCGGGAGGAGGATCTTGCGGCGGAACCCCGCCCGATGGTCGTCGCGGCGACGGACAGCCCCTATAAATTCCCGCAGGCGGTCTATTATGCGCTGACCGGAAACGACGTTAAGGACAGCTTCAAGGGGCTCAAACGCATTCATCTTTTGTCCGCGATGGAGATCCCCGAAGCGCTCAAATCTCTCCGCTATAAGCCCGCGCGGTTCAAGACAGTGGTCGCGCCCGACAAGATTGCTGAAGAAGCTCTCAATTTTGCGAAAAACTGAGCGAAAATCTGAGTAAAACAATAAAAAGCGGCGAAAAACGCCGCTTTTTTGATCTCTAAAACCTATGCGATCATGTTCTTCCAGACCTCTTCGAAGCGTTCCTCCGTCGAGAGGACGTCCTCGGCAAGCGCGCGGATCTCTTCATCCGCCTCGCTGTCGTCGAGATCGCAAAGGCTGCTGCGGATCGCCGTAATGCCCATGACGGTGCCCTGCGCCATCATTTCGGCGATATGCGCCCGGGAATTGTCGGTCATGGTGCTCATCTTAATGCTGCTCCACATCATCGCCTTCTTGATGGGCCCGGGATTTTTCAGTTCGATATTTTTGTTCCTTGCGATGATCGCCGCATGGGCACACATTCTCTCATATTCCTCATGCTCGCGCATGAGCTCCTCCTTGACATCAGTATCGTCCGCCTCGGGCAGAATGTTCGAAATGGATTGCAGCGCAAGCTGGCAGTTCCGGTGGATCTCCGCAAGAACTTCTTCGCTCTTTTTCTGTTCCATGATTGCTCTCCTTTCCCTTCAGTTTGCCTGAACGAGTGAAAAGTATGTAAAAAAAGGGCAAAACCGCTTGACAATTTCTTGTTTCTGTGATAAATTCGATGATGAGCCGCCAAGGACGGGCAAAAAAGTATCCCCGGAGGGGATCGCCTATGCAATCTTGCGAGACTGGGAAGAGGAGGTAAAAGCTATGTACGCAATCATCGAAAACGGCGGAAAACAGTATAAAGTTTCCGAAGGCGACGTGGTGAGAGTGGAGAAACTCAAAGCCGAAGTGGGCGAAGAGGTCAGCTTTCACGCATTGCTTGTCGCGGACGACTCCGGCGTGAAACTCGGCAAGGACGCCGAGGGCGCAAAGGTCACCGCGAAAGTCGAAGCGCAGGATAAGTTCAAGAAGATCATCGTCTTTAAGTACAAATCCAAGAAGAACGAGCGCAAAAAGCAGGGACACCGCCAGCCGTTCACGGCAGTCAGGATCGAAAAGATCACCCTTTGAGTTGGGGGCGGGAGGTGATCGGGACCATTTCCGATCCGAAAATTTATCGAAAGGAGAAGAAAAATGTTTTTTATCGCATTATTCGCTCATAAAAAAGGTACGGGTTCTTCCCACAACGGCAGAGACAGCAACGCCAAACGCCTCGGCGTGAAGCGTCAGGACGGTCAAAACGTCCTTGCGGGAAGCATTCTCGTCCGCCAGCGCGGAACGAAGATCCATCCCGGCAACAACGTCGGGATCGGGGGAGACGACACGCTGTTCGCGCTGAAGGACGGCGTCGTCAAATTCGAGCGCAAGGGCAGAGACAAAAAGCAAGTGAGCATCTATTAAACGAAACGGACGGCGGGGGATCGCCGTCTTTTTTCTTAAATATCATGAATATCCGGTATATGCGGCGCGGAGATCTTCCGCGCGTCCTCGCGATCTATGCCTATGCGCGCGGCCAGATGAAACGGAACGGGAATCCCGATCAATGGAAGGACGACCGTCCGCCGCTTTCGCTGATCGAGCGCGATCTCGAAAACAGAACGGGGTTCGTTCTGGTCGAGAAAGGGCAGATCGTCGCTGTTTTCGCCTTTCTTTTGGGGGAGGATCCGACCTATCGGCAGATCGAGGGCGCCTGGCTCAACGATGAGCCCTACGGCACGCTTCACCGCGTCGCAAGCGGAGGGGCGCGAGGGGGCGTTCTGAAAGACATCCTCGCCTTTTGCGAAAGCTGCGCGGGGAACGTCCGCGTCGACACCCATGCGGACAACAAGATCATGCGCCATCTGCTTGAAAAATACGGCTATTCCCGCTGCGGGATCATTCAGATCGCGGACGGTTCGCCGCGGATCGCCTATCAGAAAAAAACGGCGGGGATAGCACAGAAGCGCTGATAAAAACCTATAATATTACAAAGGATAATGTTTATGAAGAGACTACTTCGTTTCATGACGGTCGTATCTGGTGCGCTTGCCCTGATCGCCCTCTGCGCTTGCAGACCGGACGATCTGCCGGCAAGGGAGGATCGCGCGGCGCTGACGGCGGAAAAAACGCAGACCGGAGCGCCGGGAGAGCTTCTCGGGGAAGGGGAGACGTCCGGAAATTCCGAGAGCGCGGACGCCGGGAAAGAGATCGTCACCGACACCTGGACGGTGACCTATGCGGCGAACGATTACCGTGCGTCCGATCTTTTCGAACCCGTCACCGTCGAGAAAAAGCTTTCCGAAGAGGCGGAATTCGAGGTCAAAGCCAAGATCGGCTATAAATTCATCGGCTGGGACGACGGGATCGAGACGGCACAGCGCAAGGACGGCGTCGAACACGACGGCAAAACTTTCACCGCGCTGTTCGAATACGATTATTACAATCTGCCCGTCTTTCATGTGGAGACGGAGGGCAAGGCGATCACGTCCAAGGAGGAATACGTCGGCTGCACGGTCTCCCTTCGCAACACGGAGGAGACCTATCGTATCGAAGCGGCGCAGGCGGGGATCCGGCTGCGCGGCAACAGCACGATGAACTACCCCAAAAAGCCCTACCGGATCAAGTTTGAAGAGAAAAAGGCGCTGTTCGGCTGGCCCAAAAACAAGAGCTGGGTGCTGCTCGCCCTCTATGCGGACTACTCCGACATCAAGGACTATACGGCGTTCGCCCTTGCGGACGCGATCAAGGGGTCGGCGTTCGTGCCGCACGCCAAGCACGTCGAGCTCTATCTGAACGGCGAATTTCAGGGGATCTACCTTCTCTGCGACCAAGTGGACGAGAACAAGGGCAGAACGGGCGTCAAAGAGGATTTCGGAGAGGAGGACGAAGTGCCTTTCCTCGTGGAATGGGACGAGAACGCCTACAACGAGGGGGCGCTCGGCGTCGATTATTTCAAGATCTACAACGAGGACAGCGGCGTCACGAGTTATTATAACGTCAAATATCCAGAAGAGGACGAACGGCTCACCAACGAGCAGTTTACCTATGTGCAGAATTATATCGAGCGGGTCAACCGGCTCTGCCATGAGCGGATCACCACCCGGAAACTCTTCGAAAAATACGTCGATCTCGATGCCTTCATCGACTATTATCTCGTGCAGGAAGTCATGTCGCAGGTCGAGATCAACTTTAAGTCCATTTATATGAGCAAGGCGGTGGGCGGAAAACTCGTGATGGGGCCGATCTGGGACTTCGACTGGTCGGCGGGCGGACCGATCGGCGGGAATTACGACGGCAGCAGCGAGCGCACCACCTTCTGGTCGGTCTCGAACTGGTTCATCTATATGCTGAAAAAGGATTGGTTCGTTGACGCGGTGAAAGAGCGCTGGGCGGAGGTCGTCCCGATCTTTCAGAAGCGGATCGAAGAGCTCAAAGACTATAAAGATCAGATCCAGCGTTCGGCGGAGCGGAACGAGGAGATCTGGCGGGAAGAAGAGGACAAAGATCTGAAACAATTCGACGAGTATTACGATTGGGTCTTGGGTTTCCTGCCCAGACGGATCGGATATATCGACACGATCTTCCATAAAATGGTCTGATAATTGCGGAATAAAACCGAAAGCCGCGCCGATTGCTTGCAATCGGCGCGGCTCTTTTTGAGAGGTTTAAGGAGAGAGAAGTCAATTTTTGCGGGAATGTTTCATCCGATATAGATGACGTTTGTCCGCGAATCGCAGAACATCAAAACATATCCGTCCGCATAGCAGGCGCGCATTCGGTTGAGACTGCCCGAATAGTAGTCGCTCCCGCCCGCAAGCTCGAATTTGTAGCCGACTTCGGAGAATTTCGTCCCGTCATAGCGAAGGAGCAGATATTCCTCGCCCTCTTCCCGAAGCCGCCTCACGCCGAGCCCCACGAGCCCGTGCTCCGCGTTGATGAAATACGCCTTGAATGTACCCGCAAAGGCGCAGTTTTCAAGCTCGAACTTGGCCACGGAGTTCACCTGGTTGCCCTCGCGCCGGTAGAGCTCGATCTTGAGCGTGAAGGCATTCTCGCCGTAGCCGATCCCGAGTAGCGTCCCATCCGTAAATTCGATGAGGGAGAGCGAATACCCGGGGAGAGTGCCCGTGTCCGTCCAGGTGATGTTGTCAAGATCCGAAAGATCGAACTCGAACACGGGGTCCAGGAATTCGGGCAAGACGACATTCGGATTGTAAACCTCCGCCGCCGTGCAGACGTACGCCTTTTCGCCCGCAAACCGCACCGATTCCACGTGCTCCTCGGGGTCGGAGAAATCCTCAATGGAGGCAATGACCGAAAAGTCATCAAGGTCGATACAGTAGAGGTTGCATTTGGGGCGTTCGAGATCTTTGTTCCGATCCAGGACCTTCTGGAGCTCGTCAGGCACGCCCTCTGCCGTGACATAGGTATACATGGAGTCGTAGCAATTATCGTCGGTCGTCGTGACGACGCGAAGGACGTTCTGATATTCGTCGAGACTGAAACGATCTTTCAGGAACCCGTGCACCTCAAAGGAGCCGTCCGGGGAGAATGCGCCGTTCCCGTCGAAGCCGATTTTATAGATCTCGGTGTAAGTGTACCTATATTTGAAATACGCGTCTCCGATGGGGTTGGGGATCCTCAATTCGGAAGTTTTCCGGATTTCACGCGTTGCGAAGATGTTGTTCTCCGAGACATAGACCGTCGAGCGGTAGGAAAAGAGGGCGGAGGCGTCTTTGACCGCGAGCGTGTCCGGATCGATCGAGCAGACGAGAAGGTAAGAGGCCTGGTTCGCGTCGTCGGGAAGGTAGATGTCCTCCATCGGAAGAGGCTGCATGTTTCCCAAAGCCCCAAACTGCGGAAGATATTCCTCGGGCCTGGAAAAGTCCGGTTCTCGCGAAATACTGAACCGCGTGAAGAGGAAGAGCGTGTCGTCCTTCATGCGGGAGGTGACCGAGGAGCCCGAAGCCGCGACTCTCCCGATTTCCCTCGGGGCGGCGGGGTCGGACACGTCGATGCTCACGATTGTCGTAAAGATGCCGGAACTGTGTACTTCTTCCAGGATCGCAGTCACCGTACTTAAATCTTCGCTCAGGTATAATTCATCGTTGCTCGAAAAGGTAAAGTAGTCGGGCATGTGAAACACTTGGGGCTCGTCGAAGAAGCCCTTTGCCGCGCTCCCGTCCGATCGGCCCTGATCGGCCAAGACCTGCGGCTCGATCGCAAGCTCCGAGACGAACCGGGTCACGCCGTGATTGATGGAATAGGTGCGAAGGATATAGGCGGCTTCGACATAATTTTGCCGTTTTACCCCGTTCTCTTCGACGGTTTTCCATTCGGCGGGGCGCTGCGAAAGATAGTACACATAGTCGCTGCTGCGCTTGAAAAGATCCCCCTCGATCACGTCCGCCGTCTGGTTGTTCGTCACCTCTTCATAGCGCTGCGTTTGAGGCGCGTCGTTCTGTTCCGCGGACGGCTCATCCTGCGCGTCACCTTCGTTGAGTTGTTTTTCGAATAAATGCCACTGCTCGAAGTTGTTGGTCGTATAGGGGGAGTAGGTCATCTCGCCGATCTTGCTCATGAGAGAGTAGTACTCGCTGTTCTGATAAGCCGAGAGGTCGTAGTCGTGCACCGTGTAGGGGACGAACAGGACGAGATTGACAGAGAGAACGAGCGCCGCGCCCGCGGCGAGGGAAGCGCACAAGATGGCGTTTCTGCGCTTGCGCTTCTCCCGTTCTTTGATCTTTACTTTTTCAAGAATGCGCTCGGTGCGCTCCTCGGATCTTCTCATAATTTCAACCCTTTCAGAATTTTTGCGTTTGCATGCCCTGTGTTTACGGTTTCAGCGTGTCGTAATAGCCGCCGATACTGTCTTTGAGATCAGGCGGCAGAGAGTCGTCGCCCGCCAGATCTTCCATGTTGGTATCATAATCGAACTCCGTCGTATAGTCCGTCTCGCCGTCGATGATCGTGTTGTTATCATACATCTGCGAGCCGCCCGACCCGTCCGAAGGATCCTGATTTTTCTGCGGAGGCGACATCGAAGGATCTTGCTCAGACTGCTGATCATCCTGATCGCTGTCATCCGGTTCGTTCTGCGGCTGGTCCTGTTCCGGCGGATCCTGGTTGTCTTGCGGCTGCTGCATCGACTCCCCGTCCTCGCTCTCCTGCACCGGCACAAACACCGCGTTTACATACAGATGGTCCTCTACATGCCGGTCCCATCTGTCCGGCGTCTCCACGCCGTCGTCCCATCCCATGAAAATGTATCCGTCGTCCGCAATCGCCACCACCGGCGTCGCGTCCTGTCCCTTCTCCACAAGTTGGGCCTCTTCCCCCTCGATCATCCCGAAGCCGTACGCCACATAGTTCACCTCGCACCACTCCGTGTTGTCGAAGATCGGCGGAAGCTCCGGCATCAACGCCTCTTTGTCGATGATCCCGTGCGCCCCCAAAACCGATACCGTCGTCATGCCGAGCCCAAAGACCCCGACGATCAGCAAAAATACCAATGCGACGCGCGACAGGCGAACTTTGATCTGCTTCTCGTTCACCTCGCTCATCTTCGCCTTGGCGTCCTCGCGCTGCTTCATCGCAATGTACGACTCATCTTGCTCCAACTCGTACATCGTGATGATTCGCTCCTCGAGCCCCAGCTGGTCGATCATCTTCGCGATCTTCTGCGTCGAAGGGCGGAACCGTGTGAAGTAGAACAGCGGCATGAACAGCCCCGTCACCACAAGCCCGCCGCCCAGCGAGTATACAATCACTTCCCATACCGCCGGGTCGAAGAACCAAAGTGCGAGCGCTACTCCGAACATCACCGTAAGACCGATGATCCCTGACAAAATCAGCGACTTCAAGAGCCCGATCCTGCGCAGCCGTGCGTAGTACTTCTCGAATAGCTTCTTGGTTTCCATGTTGTCTCCTTTCGCCGCATTTTTTGCGGCGCAGCTCAGATTTCGGGAAATTTCCCGAGTTTTTTACCCGCCGTTCCCGTCTTCCTTTTCCAGAAGCGCTTTCAGGAGCGATTTTGCGCGGGCGAGGAGGTTGTAGATCTGCTTCCTGTTCTTTTTGAGGATCTTCGCGGTCTGTTCGATGGAACATTCTTCGAAATACACGAGTTCGAGCACGCTGCGGTAGGTCTCGGGCAGGGAGCGCAGTTTTGCATAGAGCCGCTCCTTTTCCTCTGCGCCGATCGCCTCCTCCTCGGGGTCGGAACTTTCGGTAAAAGTTCCGATGTCGTTTAAGGGAAGGGGCCGCAGTTTTTTGCGCCGCCGCAAGAGATCGAAGCAGCGGTTTCTCGCGATCTGGAAGAGGTAGGTCCCGAACTTTGCGTTCTCGGTAAACCGTTTCCGTTTGACGATGAGCGTAGCGAAGGTGTCCTCCATCACGTCCTCGGCGGCATACGGATCCCCCAGAATGCAGTAGGCAAACCGAACGAGCTTATCGCCGTATTCCAGGACAAGCTCTTCGAGGGCTTTTTGCTCTCCTTGCAGATAGCGGTGGTAGCTACTTGCACCGTGATCTGTCATCTTTTGCCTCCTCTCATAAATAAAACGCACGAGATCGCGATTTTACTCGCGGAAAATCAAAATTTTCTCTTACATTTTACCGTAAACGGGAGAGTTTGTAAAGACCCGCCGGGAAAATTGCGCGAATTTTCCGGGGAACCGGCGGATGGCTCCCGGTTTTTCCCGGCGCGAAGAAATTGACATTCCCGCAAAGCCGTGTTACAATGAAAAAGCGCCCGCCACCCGGAGCCGGGCGCGAAATGCGAAAGAGAACAGGATCCATGAAAACCAACATCAAAAACTCTCTGAAAAATTTTGTCTCCAACTCGGTGTTTGTCTTTATCCCGATGGGGATCTTCTATCTGTTTTTGCTGATCGGGATCGTCTTTTTCGTCTCCGGATTTTATTCCGCCCTCGTCGAGACGCTGACGGGGCTGAACGGCCTCGTCGAGTCGGCGCAAAATCCCGCGGGCTCGGTCAATGAGTTTTTGGCGTATCTGCTCGGCGAGCTGAAGGGAACGGACGAGGGCGAGTTTTTCGGAAAGATCTTGGACGCCGAGTGGATCCGCGGCGTTCTGAGCGGTTTTTTCGGGAATTCCGGCGGGACGGGCGGGGGCTTCGAAGAAGAATTTTTCGCGATCGTGGAGGAATTTACGGACAAGGCGTCGAGATATTTTACGGTCATGCTTCTGCTTTGGTCGCTCGGGATCGTCCTTGCCAATTACGCGACGGGTTTTGCCGTGCGCCGGCGCAACGCAAAGCGCGGCGTCAAGAAATTCCTCATCGCCCACACGCTCGTGCCCATCGTGCAGTCTCTCATTCTGCTCGGCGCGGTGTTTTTGCTCTCGATCCTCTCCCTCTACGGCTTGTTCCTGTTTGCCGCGATCCTGATCCTGTGCAGCGGCATGGCCTTGACGAACGCCTGGCTCATCCAGCGGGACGGGAGCCTCAGACTGAAAGAGATCCTCACCCCCCAGAACATCTTCTCGCACATCGCCGTGACCCTCATCATTTTGCTCTTCGATTTCGCCGCGGCGCTGCTGCTCTGGCTAATCAATTCCTATCTTGCCATCCTCATCATGATCCCCGTTTTCATCTATTCCATCAAGATCCTCGACGTGAATGCGGAGTTTTTCATCTGCTCCCTTCTGAAAGAGCGGGAAAACTTACCAAAGATCGAGACCGAGTCAATCGAGACCGAATAAAAAAGGCAGGACGCGTCCTGCCTTTTTCTTTTCGCAAACTTTTATGCTTTGTTGAGCTTTTGGAGCACGAAGTCGGGCGCCTGTTCATAGCGCGCGAACGCCTCCGAGAAACGCCCCCTCCCTTGCGTCATGGAGCGCAAACTCGTCGCATAGGTCAGAACTTCGCTCTTCGGGGCTTCCGCCGTGATGACCTGCACGCCGTCTTGCGCGTCCATGCCGAGGATCCTGCCGCGCCGGGTGTTGAGATCGCCCATGACGTCGCCGACATACTGTTCGGGCACGGCGATCTTCAGCCGCGAGAGCGGTTCGAGCAGCACCGGGGAGGCGTTCTTCATGCCCTCCTTGAAGGCGATCTCCGCCGCCGCCTTGAACGCCGCTTCCGAAGAGTCCACGGGGTGGAAGGAGCCGTCGAAGAGGACCGCCTTCATCCGGATGACCGGATATCCCGCGAGCACGCCGTGCGGAAGGCATTCCACGATCCCTTTCTCGACCGCGGGGATGTAGTTCTTGGGAACGGTGCCGCCGACGACCTCTTCCGCAAATTCGAAGTCTTTTTCGGTCGGCTCGAAGCGCATTTTGACGTGCCCGTACTGTCCGTGCCCGCCCGTCTGCTTCTTGTATTTTCCCTCGGCGGTGGAGGTGCCGCGGATGGTCTCCTTATAGGCGATCGCAGGCTCTCTCAGTTCCGCCTCCGCGCCGAATTTCGATTTGAGTTTCTTCTGGATGACGTCGAGATGAACTTCGCCCTGTCCGCCCGCGAGCGTTTCGCCCGTGTCGGGATCCTTGATGACCGCAAAGCTCTTGTCCTCTTCCGCCAGACGGTTGAGCCCCGAAAAGACTTTGTCCTCGGTGCCACGCACTTTGGCGTAGACGGCAAGCGCAAGAACGGGCTTGGGGAAGGGGATGTCGTCGAAGCGGACGGGATGTTCCTCATCGCAGAGGGTGTCGCCCGTGCCCGTGTTGTTGAGTTTGTTGACGGCGCCGATGTCGCCCGCGAGAAGCTCCGGCACGGACACCTGCTTTTTGCCGCAGACGAGATAGATCGCGTTGATCCGCTCCTCTTCGCCCGTCTTGGAGTTGAGGACGGTCATGCCCGGCCTGAGGACCCCGCGCGCCACGCGCAGATAATTGAGCTTGCCGACGAAGGGGTCGACGGCGGTCTTGAACACCTGCGCCGCGAGGGGACCGTTCTCGTCGCAGGCGACGCCCACGACGGCGTCCTTTTTGAGATCGGTCGCGGAGAGTTCGCCGCGCTCCGCCGCCTCGGGCAGATATTTGACGAGCTCGTTCATGAGGTTGATGACGCCCTTGTTGAGGAGGGCGCTCCCCGCCATGACGGGGATGACGTTGATGTTGTGAATGCCCTTGCGGATGCCGTGGATCACTTCCTCGCGCGTGAGCGTGCCCTCTTCGAAGAATTTTTCGAGGAGCGCGTCGTCGTTTTCCGCCGCGGCCTCGGTGAGGGCGTACTGCATTTTTTCCAGATCGCCCGCAAGCTCCTCGGGGACGGGGATCTCCTCGGCGCCCGTGCTCGAAAAGCGGAACGCTTTGCCCGTCAGCGCGTTGATGATGCCCGTCATCTTTTTCCCGTCCATGATGGGGATCTGGATGGGCGCGATCTTGGTCTTGTATTTTTCGGTGAGCGCCCGGACGGCGCCGTAGTAGTCCGCATTCTCCTTATCCATGCCGTTGATGAAGATGACCGCGGGCTTTTTGCTCTTGATACATTGATTGAGCGCCTTTTCCGTGCCGACGGAGACCGCGGCATTTGCACCCGTGACGATCAGCGCCGCGCCGCATGCGCGCATGGCCTCGTTCATCTCTCCCTCGAAATCGTAAAATCCGGGAACGTCCAGAAGATTGAGCTTTACATCCTTCCAGGTCGTATAGGCAAGGGAAAGGGAGATGGAAATTTTGCGCGCGATCTCCTGCTCGTCGAAGTCGGAAACCGTCGTGCCCGCCTCGATCTTCCCCATGCGCTCGATCGTGCCTCCGTTGAAGAGGATCGCTTCGCACAAAGTGGTCTTGCCTTCGCCGCTGTGCCCAACGATGGCAATGTTGCGAATGTTTTTTGCCGAAATGCTCATAAAATTGTACCTCTGAAATAAATTCACGGCGCTTTGCGATCAGCAAACTTGAAAGCCCGCCTTTTTCATTATACAGCAAATGAGAGAAAAATCAAGAGGGGAACCGAAAAAAACGGGAGAAAATACAGAAAAAACTTTATTTTTTCGCGATTTCGGGGAAAATCCGCCCCTCTTTGCCCCGCGGGGCATAATCGGGCGCGGCGCCGCATAGGATATGCCGTCCGATTCCTTCGGGAGGTTTTGAAGATGAAAAAAATATTTGTCTGCGCGTTCGGCGCGTTTCTGATGGTCGGCTCGCTGGCGGGCTTTTCGGGCTGCGGCGAGAAGACGGCGTCCCGTCCGCACTATTCCATTGCGGGAGAATACTTTCCCGACACCCGGAAACTCACGGCGGAAATGCAGGTCACCGTTCCCAATCTCACCGGAAAGACGCTCGAAAGCCTGTCCTTCGAGCTCTGGGCGAACGCCTACCGGGAGGGGGCGAAGTACGCGCCCATCTCGCCGCTCTACCGCGACGCCGCCTATTACGACGGGGAAAGTTTCGGCGGCATTTCGGTCTCCTCGGTGGAGGGGGCGGCGGGATTTCAGGTCTGCGGCGAGGACGAGAACATCCTCTCCGTCTCTTTGAGCGAGCCGCTGGACCCCGAGAAGAGCGTGACGCTCGGCATGAACTTCGAGGTGACCCTCGCAAAGGTCAACCACCGTCTCGGCGCGGGGGAGCACAATGTGACGCTCGCAAACTTCTATCCCACACTCTGCGCCGCCGGCGAAAACGGGTTTCTCGAATACGTCTATGCCTCCAACGGCGATCCGTTCGTGAGCGATTGCGCCGATTTCGACGTCACCCTCACCTTCCCCTCCGAATATGAGGCGGCATACAGCGGCGAGGGGAGCATTTCGAGAGTCTCCGGGAAAAAGACGCTCAGCGCCAAGACCGAACGGGCGCGCGACGTCGCGTTCGTGCTCGGAAAGGGGCTCAAAAAGATAGAGGCCTCCGCCGAGGGGAAGCAGGTGGAGTACTTCTATTTCGGCGACGACGACCCCGAGACGGCGCTCAAAGCCGCGGCGGACAGCCTGAGCTATTTTTCGGACGCGTTCGGGGACTATCTCTATCCCAAGTACACCGTTGTGGAGACGGATTTTCCTTACGGCGGTATGGAGTACAGTGCGCTGAGCATGATCGCCCCCGATCTGAAGGGGAGCGACGTCGCCGCGGTCGTGGCGCATGAAACGGCGCACCAATGGTGGTATTCGATGGTCGGGAACAACCAGTTCGAAACGCCCTGGCTGGACGAAGGGCTCGCAGAATATTCCTCGGCGCTCTTTCTGGAAGAATATCCCGAGTACGGCGTGAACTACCGGGACTTCATCCACCGTTCGGAGAACGGATATCGGACATATTTTTCGGTAAAATCGCAGCTTGCGGGCGACAAGGACACGAACATGAATCGTCCGCTGACCTCCTATTCGGGGGAATACGAATACCGCAACCTCGCCTATGACAAGGGGGTGATCCTCTTTGACCGGGTGCGCTCGGTGACGGGCGACAAGAAGTTTTTCGCGGGACTGAGACGGTATTTCGAGGAAAATTCGGGCAGGATCGCTTCGCCCGAAGATCTCATCTCCTGTTTTAAGAGCGGAAACGTCGGAGAGCTCATCCGTTCCTTCACGGACGGCAAGTGCGTCATCTGAAAGACCGCTGAAAATTCAAGAAAGCCGAGCGAAAGTGCCCGGCTTTCCTTTTTTCGGAAAGTTTCGGAAAAATCCGAGAGCCCGAAGATCGGGCGCGCTTTTCGTTGACAGAACGGGCGGGAACCATTATAATATCCAAGGCGCGGAAAAAGTCGGCGCAAAATCCGCGAACTTTGCGGAAAAGAAAAAAATTGTCACAATTTGTTAAAAAACCATGCCGCTTTTGATTTGTTTTTTTGTGCGGAGTATGATATAATAGTTCGCGGAAATTCGGGCGGTTCGAGCCCGGGATTTTCGAAAACAAAAAAGGAACGGTCGTGAAGGAGACGGAATGTCGAAAAAACTCGTAATCAACACGGATTGGTGCAAGGGCTGCGGGATCTGCGTGGCGTTTTGCCCCAAGAAGGTACTCACTTTGAAAAAGGAGAAGGTGGTCTTATCTGCCGAGGGCTGTATCCTTTGCGGACAATGCGAACTGCGCTGCCCCGACTATGCGATCTATCTCGAGGAGGACAATCCCCATGAGTAAAAAGGTACTGATGCAGGGAAACGAAGCGGTCGTCGAAGGGGCGATCGCGGCGGGGATGAGGTTTTATGCCGGCTATCCCATCACGCCGAGCACGGAGATCGCCGAGCAGTCGAGCGTCAGGCTCCCGCAGGTCGGCGGAACGTTCATCCAGATGGAGGACGAGATCTCCTCGATGGCGGCGGTCATCGGCGCGGCGGTCACGGGCGCGAAGGCGATGACGGCGACGAGCGGACCGGGCTTTTCCTTAAAGCAGGAGAACATCGGCTATGCCTGCATTACCGAGATCCCCTGCGTCATCGTGGACGTACAGCGGAGCGGCCCCTCGACGGGGCTTCCGACCTCGCCCTCGCAGGGCGACGTCATGCAGGCGCGCTGGGGGACGCACGGCGATCATCCCGTGATCGCGATCTCGCCCGCGTCGGTCTCCGAGTGCTATTTCCTCGCCATCCGCTGCTTCAATCTCTCCGAAAAATACAGAACGCCCGTCATCCTTCTCATGGATGAGATCGTGGGACATCTCCGCGAGGGGGTGGAGATCCCCGACCATCTCGACATCGAGGTGGTGGATCGGCGGCTCCATACCGACAAAGGACATATGCCCTATGAGGCAGATGAAAAGGGAGTGCCCGGCTGGCACCTCTGCGGGATCGGCAGATACAACATCACGGGGCTCTCGCACGACGTTTCGGGCTTCCCCACGAACAGCAACGAGGTCACCGACAAACTCGTGCGCCGGCTCATGGGCAAGATCCAAAACAATGCGGACGACATCATCGAGGTCCAGGAAGAATATCTGGACGACGCGGAGACGGTCGTGCTCTGCTACGGCGGGACGACCCGCGCCGCCATGAGCGCCGTTCTGGAAGCGCGCGCGGCGGGATACAAGGTCGGCATGTTCCGTCCCATTACCGTCTGGCCCTTCCCCGAAAAGCGCCTGAAGGAGATCTCTTCCGGGAAGAAGGTCAAGCGGATCATTGTCGCGGAGCACAACTTCGGACAGATCGTGCTCGAAGCGGAGCGGATCGTCAAGAACGACTGCAAGATCGACTTCATCGGCAAGGTGGACGGCACGGTCATCACGCCCGGCGAGATACTCGAAAAGATCAAGGAGGCGGAATAAGATGCCCAGCAAGCTGATTGAGAAATACATAAGGGAGGACCATCTTCCCCATATCTGGTGCCCCGGCTGCGGGCACGGCATTTTAATGCGCGACGTCGCCGAGGCGGTGAGCGAACTCGATCTCGACCAGGAGAAGGTGTTCCTGATCTCGGGGATCGGCTGCTCTTCGCGCGCGGCGGGCTATATGGATTTCAACACCCTGCACACGACACACGGCCGGGCGATCGCCTTTGCCGAAGGGGTCAAGCTCGCGCGGCCCGATCTCAACGTCCTCGTCATCGCGGGCGACGGCGACATTGCGGCGATCGGCGGCAACCACCTCATCCATGCGGCGAGAAGGAACATCGACATCACGGTCGTCGTATTCAACAACGATATCTACGGCATGACGGGCGGACAGTTCTCGCCCACAACCCCCACGGGCGACTTTGCAACGACGGCGCCCTACGGCAATATCGACCGGCCCTTCGACATCGCAAAACTTGCGGAGGCTTCGGGCGCGACCTACACGGCGCGCGGCACCGCCTACCATGCGCAGCTGACGATCAAGCTCATCAAAGAAGGGATCCTGCACAGAGGGTTCTCGCTCATCGAATGCGCGAGCGTCTGCCCCACCTATTACGGCAGAAAGAACAAGAAGGGCGGCAGCGTGGAGCTGATGACCTGGCAGAAGGACAACTGCGTTTTGAGCGAAAAGGCGGCGAAAATGACGAAGGAAGAGCTGGAAGGCAAGCTCGTTATCGGCAAGCTGAGCGAGACCGATCTTCCCGAGTACACCGACGAATACAAGAAAATCATCGACAAGGCGAGGGGTTATCATGGCTAAAATGGAATTGAGATTGACGGGTTCGGGCGGACAGGGGGTGATCCTTGCAACGATCATCCTTGCCGAAGCGGCGCTTTCCGGCGGGAAAAACGCGGTGCAGTCGCAGTCCTACGGGCCCGAGGCGCGCGGCGGCATGTGCAAGGCGGAGGTCATCGTCTCCGACGAACAGATCTGGTTCACCAAGGTCCAGAAGCCGACCTTTCTTCTGGCGCTCACGCAGGACTCGCTCGAAAAGTATTCGAAGGGGCTTGATCGGGACTGCCTCGTCATGGCGGACAGCTCGCTCGACCTTCCCGAAAGCCTGAAGGGGATGAAGGTTTTGCAGGTCCCCATTCTCGAGACGGCGCGGGACGTCGTCGGCAAGAGCTTTACGGCGAATATCGTCGCGGTCGCGGCGATCAATTCCGCGCTTTGCCTCGTTCCGTTCGAAGTTTTGAAGGAATCGGTCATGCACCGCATTCCCAAGGGGACGGAGGCGATCAACCTCAAAGCGCTCGAAGAGGGCGCAAAACTTGTCCGTTCGTAATCTATCGGGGCGCGGGAAACCTTTCGCGCCTCCATTTATTAAAGATTTAAGGAGATCTTCATGAAAATTCACGAATATCAAGCCAAGGAACTCCTCGAAGCGTACGGCGTGCCGGTGCTGAAAGGATTTATGGCGGAAACTCCCGAAAAGGCTCGGGAGGCGGCAGACGCGCTCGGCGGCGGGCTTTTCGTCGTCAAAGCGCAGGTCCACAGCGGTGGCAGAGGCAAGGCGGGCGGCGTCAAACTCGCCCATTCGCCCGAAGAAGCCGCGGAAGTGACGAAGCAGATGCTCGGCATGAAGCTCGTCACCAACCAGACGGGACCCGAGGGCAAGATCGTGCGCAAAGTGCTCGTCACGGAGGGCGCGGACATCGAAAAGGAGTACTATCTTTCCGTGACCGTGGACAACGAGCGCGAAGGCTTTGTGATCATCGCCTCGGGCGAGGGCGGAACGGAGATCGAGGAGACCGCCTTGAAACATCCCGAAAAGATCGTCAAGGAATTCGTCTCCTATGAGACGGGACTTCGCGATTTCCATGCCCGCTACACGGCGAAAAAGATGGGGATCGCGCCCGAACATCATAAGGCGTTTATTTCCATGCTCAAGGGCATGTATCGCCTTCTGATCGAGAAGGACTGCTCTCTTGTCGAGATCAATCCGCTCGTCACCACCAAGCAGGGACAGCTCGTCGCGCTGGACGCGAAGGTCAACTTTGACGACAACGCGCTCTTCCGTCATCCCGATATCGTCTCGCTCCGCGACGTGAACGAGGAGGACCCCAAGGAGGTCGAAGCGGGGAAATACGATCTCAACTACGTCTCTTTGGACGGGAACATCGGCTGCATGGTCAACGGCGCGGGGCTTGCGATGGCGACGATGGACATCATCAAGGCGTTCGGCGGTACGCCCGCGAACTTCCTCGACGTCGGCGGTTCGGCGACGACGGAGCGGGTCACGGCGGCGTTCAAGATTTTGCTGTCCGATCCCCATGTCAAGGCGATCATGGTCAACATTTTCGGCGGGATCATGAAGTGCGACGTCATCGCGGAAGGAATTGTGGCGGCGGCGCATGAGACAAAGATGTCGATCCCGCTCATCGTGCGGCTGGACGGCACGAACATGGAGAAGGGGAAGGAGATCCTCTCCGCTTCGGGACTTCAGATCACGCCGGCTTCGAGCATGGCGGAGGCGGCGCACCTTGCGGTAAGTGCAGCGAAGGAGGGAAAGTAAATGAGTATTCTGATCGACGAAAATTCCCGCGTCCTCGTGCAGGGGATCACGGGTTCGCACGGACAGTTCCATACGGCGCAAATGCAGGCATACGGCACCAACATCGTCGGCGGCGTCACGCCCAGCAAGGGCGGGCAGACCGTTCTCGGCGTTCCCGTCTTTGACACCGTGCGCGAGGCGAAAGCGGCGACGGGGGCGAATGTTTCCGTCATCTATGTTCCCGCGCCCTTTGCGGCGGAGAGCATTATGGAGGCGGCGGACGCGGACATCGAGCTCGTCGTCTGCATTACCGAGGGCATTCCCGTCCTCGATATGATCAAAGTGAAGAACTATCTCCGCGGAAGAAAGACGCGGCTCATCGGCCCCAACTGTCCCGGTCTCATCAGCCCCGGAAAGTGCAAGGTCGGCATTCTGCCCGGATCCATTCATAAGAAAGGGCATGTCGGCGTCGTTTCGCGGAGCGGAACGCTCACCTATGAGGCGGTAGACCAGCTCTCGCGGGCGGGGATCGGACAATCCACCGCGGTCGGGATCGGGGGCGACCCCATCAAGGGCACGGGATTTTTGGATGTGCTCGATCTGTTCAATCGCGATGAGGAGACGTATGCGGTCGTCATGATCGGCGAGATCGGCGGCTCCGGCGAGGAGGACGCGGCGGAATGGATCAAGGCGAACATGAAAAAGCCGGTCGTGGCGTTCATTTCGGGCCAGACGGCGCCCAAGGGCAAGCGCATGGGGCATGCGGGTGCGATCATTTCGGGCGGCAAGGGCACGGCGGAGAGCAAGAACCGCGTCCTGAAAGAGTGCGGGATTGACGTCGCGCCGACTCCCGACAAGATCGGCGAGACGCTCATCGGAGCAATCAAAAGGGCGGGCATCTACGAAAAGTGTCTGATCAAATAAGACTATGACCAATTTATTTTTGACAGCAGGATTGAATTTTTTCCAGGAGATGGGCTTCCAGCTTTGCAAGGTCATCTTCAGCGATCTTTTCGGCGTGTTTTTGATCCTGATGCTCGGCTATCTCTTCGGACGGATCAAGATCAAGGGCGTTTCGCTCGGCTCCGCGGGGGTGTTTATCATCGCGCTTGTCGTCGGGATCGTCATTCAGAAGGTCCAGCCTTCGATCAACGAAGGGCTCTCCTCGGCGTTTGACGGAAAGCTCTCCATGGGCTGGATGACGAGCGCCGGCAAGGCGTCGACGGCGTTTTCGACGGTGAAAAACATCGGACTCGCCCTGTTCGTGACGAGCGTCGGGCTCATCGCGGGACCCAAATTCTTCCGGAATTTCAAGAGCAAGGCAGTCGCCTATATCGTGTTGGGCGTTGTCATCATCGCAAGTTCGACGCTGAGCTGTATCATCGTCACCCTCTGCGATCCCACTTTGGACGCGGCGACCGCTTCGGGACTTTTGATGGGGTCTTTAACTTCCACTCCCGGTTTTTCGGCGGCGCAAGGGGTGTTCGCCGAACAAAAGGAGATCGTCGCTGCGGCGAACGGGGCGGCGTATCCCTTCGGGGTGTTGGGCGTCGTGCTGTTCGTGCAGCTCATGCCGAAGATCATGCGCGCGGACATGGCGATGGAGCGGGAGCTTCTCTTAAAGCAGGGCGCGCCGAAGGGCGGCGACATCGACGAGATCGCCGAAGTCAAAGAGGAGAAGCCGCGCTTTGAACTCGACAAATTCGGGCTCTGCGTCTTTTCGATCACGGTGATCCTCGGCTGGCTTTTGGGCGCGATCAGCCTGAAATTCTCCGAGTCCATCATTTTCAATCTGACTTCGACGGGCGGATATCTGATCGTGGGGCTTCTGTTCGGGCATTTCGGACACATCGGCAAGCTCTCTCTTCGGGTCCCCGATTCGACTTTGAAGGTGTTCCGCGAGTTCGGGCTCGTGCTGTTTTTGGCGGGCTCCGGCTTCGAAGGCGGCCTTGCATTCCTGGAACTTGTGGGGAGCAAACCGATCGTGTTCCTGTACGGCGTGATCTTCACGCTCGTGCCCATGCTTGTCGGCTTCTTTATCGCGAAGTACTGTTTCAAACTTTGCCTGCTCAACAATCTGGGCTCGATCACGGGCGGCATGACGTCGACCCCTGCGCTCGGCTCTCTGATCTCCGTTTCCGAGAGCGAGGACGTGGCTTCCGCCTATGCGGCGACCTATCCGATTGCGCTGATATTGCTCGTCATCGTGCCGCAGTTCATGAACCTACTCGCATAGCGCACTGCAACGAAATTGAAAAGGAAAAAGCTCTCGGAGGATCTCTCGAGAGCTTTTTATTTTGTCCTTTATTAGAAGTTTCTTCGTTTTATGGGAGATCCTCTCCCCGTTCGGCTTCCTCCGTCGTTCTCTCCGCGTCGGAGCCGTCGTCCCGATCGGGGACCGCATGAAAGGACTTGCGGAAGAGCACATCCTCGAAAAGGGGCTTGATGAGAAACATGGCGCACCAAATGATCAGCACAACATTGAGGGCGATATGTAAGCTCCCCGCTTCGATTTTTTCGATGGTAAAACAGAGAATGCTCAATGTCACGATCGCGACGACAAAGGCAACCGAGAATGTTTTAGAGATCACCGAGTAGATTTTTTTCGTTTTTTCGGACAATCGTTTCATGTTATCTCCTTCCTGCATGAGTTCGCCGGAACATACTTTTTTATAATTATAGCAGAAACGCCATATTTTTGCAAGGATCGGGAGCAAAAATTTTCGATGTTAAGACGGGACAAATCTTTTTCGTGAAAAACTATGAAAAAGCCCTTGACTTTATCGGTATGCAATGATATAAAATGAATAACATTTTTGAGGAGGTTGGAAATGGCAAGGAGTGAAGCACAGAAGGCGGCGGACAAGCGCTATGCCGCCAAGATACAGGGAAAATACGAGCGCTTCATCGTCAATTTTAAGCCTGAAGAATTCGGGCATATTGAAGCGGTGATCTCATCGTCACATATGACGAAGGCGGATTTTCTACGCTGGGCGATTCGCACATGGGAAGAGGATCATCAAAATTGAATTGAAAACAGCCCGTCATGACCAATTATCGGCTCATGACGGGCTGTTTCATTTGCGATCCTGGATCGCGATGAGAGCAACAAACATTGTGGGGCATACAAAGATACGCGCGTGTTCGTTTACTCCCCTTCTGGTGTACCAAATGATAATAATCCGAACCTTGTAGTGCCTGTTGGCGATGGGTTCGGATTTATCATTTTCTTCAAGAAATAAAAATAGCGGCGGACAAAGTATCTTTGTCCGCCGCATCGTTTTTG
>CANRGG010000023.1 GCA_947630115.1 uncultured Clostridia bacterium | reverse complement strand
TCCACCATGCCGGAGATCAAAGGCTTGGCTGTCCGCATGGACGGCCATGTGGGGGTCTATATCGGCAACGGCTATGTGATCGAGGCGGCCAACACCAGCACGGGCGTTATACGCACCCAACTGGCCGGCCGGGGCTGGACCCACTGGTACAAGATCCCCTACATCAGATACATTGGGTGAGGCGAGCCATGAAGAAGACGAATCTGCGGCGGCTGCGCCACCGATACGGCATGAGCCTGACCGAGCTGGCGCGCGCCGCCGGTCTGTCCAATCAATATATCAGCTGGGCAGAGCTTGGAAAGACTGCCGCTACTCCAACCCTGGAGGCCCGGCTTTCCTGTGCAGTTGAAAAAATCATAGCCCTGCGGCGTGAAAACGCCGCGGGGCTAGAACAAGACTATCTGGCCTGCAGGGGGGAACTCCTGAGGTCCGTGGAGGTGGAGAGCGATGAATTATGAGCTGTACTATATCCCGGCCAATTTTACCGACGCCGGCAGGCTGTTCGGCCTGTTTGAGATCAGGAATACCATTGAGACGGTTATCCTGACCGTCCCTGTTCTCTTTTTCTGTATTTACTTTCTGCCCCTGGCCATGACACCCAAACTCATCGTGACGCTGACGCTCATCGTTCCGGTGGGAGGCTTCGGCCTCATCGGGATCGCAGATGAGAGCCTGTTCCGCTGGGTGGCGGGCTGGTGGCGCTGGCGGCGATCCCGCCGCCGTATCTCTTACCGTGGGGAGGTCAAGACAAAATGAATCTGAAAGAACTGATATTCGGCGGCGGTGTCAGGAATGCCGACGGGAGCGGAAAGGCCTATCGGGACAGCATCCAGGCGTGGCTGCCCATCAAGGGCATCTCCGGCGGCGTGGTGGTCACGAAGGATGACCGGTTCGTCAAGATCCTGGAGGTCCTGCCGGTCAACATCTATCTCAAGATCGCGCCGGACAACCTCCAACTGGAGGTCCGCACCCTGCCCGCTGACACGGCGGATTATGTGGAGCGGATGAAGGCCCGGCTGGCGGAGGAGGACAACGAGCACTGCCGGGAGATGATCGAGGACAACATCCGGGAGATCGGCGAGGGGGTCGCCAACGACGCCCTGCGGCACCGGTTCTTCCTGGTCTTCCAGTATGAGGACCGCATGAAGGCGAGGCAGCCCACTGTCCAGGCCATCGTCCGGCGACTCAACGAGGAGGCAGACACCGCCCGCCGCTATCTGGACGCCTGTGAACTAGAGGTGCTGGAACCCGGCTTCGCGGACGACTTCGTACTGAATCTGCTGTATGAGATCATCAACAAGAACACCGGCCGGCGGGTCAAACTGCCGGAGGGAGTGTTCGATATGACGACCGCCGTGCATGGTATCTATGAGGAATAAAAAACGGGGCGCCTCCTGCGCCCCGTTACCCCTACTCTATGCCTTTGAGCTGCTCCTGACAGAAGTTATACAACTGCGGAATACTTGTTGTGGTCACTTCCCAAACAGTGTTCAAATCAACATTGCCATAATCGTGGACAACGATATTCCGCATTCCTCGTATTTTCTGCCACTGAATCTGATCCACCGTAGCTTTTCGATACTCTTCAGAGAGGTTGCTGACTAATTCGCCGATTTGAAGAATACAGAAGGAGACGGAGTATTGATAGTCTATATCTGCTTTAAACGTTTCAAAGGATGAACCGTATCTGGTAACAGTCCCTTGAATATCCTCACAATACTCCGCAATCTTGGTTAAGCGTTGCCGGTCACGCGGCTGCATAGATCTCCCGCCTTTCTTTCTGGACGACCTTCCGGAAATCAATATCGCTTTTATGGCGTGCAGGCTGCTCCAATGCGCTGACAAGTACCATGTCGATCTTCTTCCTCAGAGCATCTTCAAAATCGCAGTAGAGGCCGCCAAAATCAAGACCGCTCAATCCGGAACCTTCAGCGTCAATCAGAAAATCAATATCGCTGTCTTCCCGGGCTTCGCCCCGGGCATAGGAGCCAAAAACATAGACAGCTTTCAGATTGTAGCGTGCCGCAATGGGCACAACGATTTCCTTGATTTGATCCAACGTGTACACCATTCGGTCCACCTCCGATCTTCATAATCTTATTATACGCAATTATCCCGGTAAAATCAAGCAATAAACACAAGCATCTATAAGCAGAATTGGAGTGATAATAATGCCATTTAAATTGCCTTGGCCCAAAAAAGGCAAGCGCCTCGCCGTCAAGCCAGAGGAGCAGGACGGGGAGCAAACTGAAAGCAAAAAGCTCTCGCTGAAAAGGCTTATCTTCGGTGAGGACAAGCCAGACCTGTCCGAACTGGAATCCGGCGCCACTACGATCCTGGACATTCTGGCCCCTACCACCGTGGACACCAAGAGCCGCGATTACATCCTGGTGGATGGCGTCTACCACGCCTACCTCTACATCGCCGGGTACGGATACGCCACCGCGGTGGGTTCCTGCTGGCTGGCTCCGCTGGTGGAGGCCGGCGAGGGGATCAGCCTCAGTTTCACCTTCCAGAGGCAGTCCAGAGAGAAGATCCTGTCCAAGATTTCACAGACCACCATGCTCAACCGCAGCCGGATGCGGGATGTAGGCGACACCCGCCAGGACTACGAGGAGCTGGACAGCGCCATCGCGTCCGGCCTCTACCTGAAGGACGCCATGAACCGGCAGGGCGAGGATTTCTACTATATGCACACGCTCATCGAGGTGACCGCCGATGACCCGGAGACTCTGGAGCGGCGGGTAGCGGCGGTGGAGAAGCTGTGCGTGTCTGTGGATATGATCGCCCGCCGGTGCGACTACAAGAACGAGCAGGGCTTTCTCTCCGCCTTGCCCCTGCTGGGGCTGGACGCCGACATTGAGCGCAAGTCCCGGCGCAACGCGCTCACCAGCGGTGTTGCCGCCGCCTTCCCCTTCGCCAGCTATGAGCTCAGTGACCGCAACGGCATCTTCCTGGGGCTGAATCTGTACAACCGCTCCCCGGTGTTCCTGGACCCCTACGACGACTACAAATACACCAACGGCAACTGGTGGATCGGCGGCTCCTCCGGCGCCGGCAAGACCTTCACCCTGCAATGCCTGGGCGGGCGTCTGCGGCAGCAGGGCCGCCGGGTCATCTTCATCGTTCCCCAGAAGGGGCACGAGTTCCGGCCTCTATGCGAGATGCTTGGCGGCCTCTACCTCCGTCTGTCCCCCTCCTCCAAGGACTGCCCTAACCTTATGGCCATTCGGCGGCGGTCGCTGGACAGCTACTCCGGTCTCCGCGGCCTGGCCGCACGTGATGACTCGATCCTGGCGGAAAAGATCTCCCGGCTCATCATCTGGTACTCTCTGCAAAAGCGGGACCTGACCGATGAGGACAAGAACTACCTGGACTCATCCCTGGTGGAGTGCTACCGGCGGTACGGGATCACCTTTGACAACGACACCGTGACCGATGAAAGTGGCGGCTTCCGGGAAATGCCCATTATCGCGGACTGGTATCAGGTTCTCCAGGAGAAGCCGGAGACAAAGCACCTGGCCGTGGTGCTGGCCCGGTATGTGACCGGCTCCGCCGCCGCCATGGGCGCCCGCAACGATGTGGACACTGACAACAAGTACATCGTGCTGGACACCTCCGGTATGCCGGACGACCTCATGCTGCCAGGCATCTTCTGGGCCACCGACCTTGCCAACGACCTCATTATGGACGCCGGCGAGGAGTTGTCCGCGCTGATCGCCGACGAGCTGTGGAGCCTGGTGGGGGCCAACTCCAACCCGCTGGCCGCCGGCTTTGTGCAGGAGATGGTCAAGACTATCCGCGGCCTGGGCGGTATCGCTATCACCTCCACCCAGGGGATGCAGGATATGTTCGGGCTGGACGGCGGCAAGTATGGTAAGGGCATCCTGGACTCCAGCCGGATCAAGCTGGTCATGCAGATGGAGGAGCAGGAGGCGCGGCTGATCCAGGGCGTATTGAATCTGTCCGAGGATGAAGTGCGGCAGATCACCCGGTTCCGCAGAGGCGAGGGCCTGCTGTGCATCGGCTACAACCATGTGCCGGTGGCCTTTCACGCCACTCAGAAAGAGTATGACGCCATCACCACTTCTCCCACCGATCTGAGGGCCAGAAGAGAGGCGGTGAACGGATGAGCACGCTGAAGGAGAGCATGAACGCCATCCAGTCCTTGGTGGTAGACGCCTACATCTCCGCCGGGGAACTGATCGCCGCCGAGACACAGGCGGACACAGACGCCGTAAGGAAACAAAAACTGCTGGAACAGACTGCGGATCAATATGAGCGGGCCGCGCTGGAAGTCCGGCGGATCTGTGAGAGCCACGCCACCGGCGTGGGCGGATATGGCAGGAAACCGGAGCTGCCCCCGGTCCGGACAGAGGGGTTTGCTGAGCGTACCGGGCAGGGCTGGCTCCACATCCAGATCAACACCCTGCTGCCCCACTGCCGGTTCTACGCGCCCACCTGGCTTACTTCCACCGTCACCCGCCTGCTGGATCACTATGAGCGCGGTGCGGGCGACCTACCCTATTTCGACCGGGCCATGCTGGTCATCGACGAACACAGCAAGGTGGACGGCCGCCATATCTTCGACCAAGACAACAAGGGATGGAAGGCGGTGAGCAACGCCCTCAAGGGCAGACTCATCCCGGACGACGACCAATATACCCTGTCCCTGGTGTTGCGCTCCACCAAAAGCGAGGGCGACGTCTGCCACATTTTCCTTATGGATATGGCGGACGCCGCCCTCTATTTCTCCTTGTATTCGGGCGGCTATACCTGCTGATTTGCAAAAAAAGTGATTGGGACACCCAACAGGCGGACCTCCAAAAGCGCGGGCTATTTGGCCTGCCGGAAAAGGCAGCCGGCCTGTTGGGTGTCTTACCATCCAAAGCTTTGGAAATGCCGGGTTTCAGCCGAAGCGCGGCGGCCTCCGCCGGAGTGCCGCCTGCCTACTGCTTTAAGCCAACAGGCGGGCCTCCATACGGTGTTGAAAAAGAGGCCGAAATTGTTCTTGCGCCCGAAGGGGCGCAAGGGCAATTTCGGCTCACGCAGGAATGAAAGGACGGAGCGTTTGAGTGATTTTTTCTGAGCGGGAGATCGACCTGCTGCGGCTGGTCTACTGGTGCCAGTACATCAGGCCGGAGGATTTGATAGACCTGTTTCCCGACGCCGAGGTGGATACGCTCACTCGGCTGAACTATGTCGCTGTTCACCAGAACAGCGGCGCACTGGTAGTCACAAACCGGGGCCGAGATTTCCTCGCCAGTGTCTTTCAAAACGGCATCCCTGATTTAAGGCGCTCCTTCCACCGGGAGGCAATCACCCGGCGGCTTCGATGTTCCCACCTGGTGCTGACCGCCTATCGCGCCGGAGTAGATACTTTCACCGCGTCCATGAGCTGTCTCGATCAAAGCCCGTCGCTGTTCCTTCCCATTATCACGAGGGGGCGTGGCACCAATCCTTGGGGCAGCACCCGCGTCGCCGCTCTGCTCCGAAGAGAGCGCCTGCGCAAGGATCTCGCATCCGAGCGCGCTTCTCTCCCGATTGTGCATGAGGATCTGCAAGGCGTACAGAACTGCCGCCACCGGATCGCGGCGATAGGCGAGCGTAACGGCTTTGAGCGGCGCCGCGCGGTACTCGCCCGCAAGCGTTCCGATCTTAAACAGCGCCTGGTATTTGAGTTCCGCAGTCTCCTGCTCGTCCGCGGAGAGCCTGAACGCCTCGCCGAAGCCCTCGGCGCATTTTTGCAAGAGCCGCACGTCCTCGGCGGTTTTGAGCCCGGAGAGCGCGGCGCCCGACAGAAGTTTTTCGACGGAGCGTTCCTCTTCGGGCGAAACTCCGAAAAACCCCGCCACGGCGCGCCAGACTTCGACCGCGCCGCCGCCCTCGATCTCCTGCGTTGCAAAGCTGTAAAACAGCGCCCGTTGTGTTAAAAATTTCATTTGTCCCTCCTCTTTGGATTCGTATCTATTATATCATAGAGGGAAGATCCCGCGCCATAAGAAAAGACTTCGTTTTCTGCGAGTTATCCCCCCGCTTCTGCCGAAGTCTTTCTGTGGTTACCGCTTGGTTGTAACGGTTACAAGGCGCCCCGTTTGGAAGGGCTTACACGTCGAGAACAAGAAGATCTTCGATCTTGTCGATATGGCAAAGGCGGCAGTAAAAGATCAGAAATTCGAGATCGGGCAGGCTCTTGCCGTTCTCCCAGTTTGCGATCTGGCTCGTCGGAACCCCCATGACCTCCGCAAGCTCCGCCTGACTGATGCTCGATTCCATGTCGTAGGCAAGGCACTTCTCGCAGTCCTCGCCGTCGCAACCGCGCTTGCCCATTTTCAGATTCTTTTCACGGCAAACGTAGCGGCGAAGGTCTAAATTGTCGCCGCGAAGGTGTTGCAGAAGTTTTCCCGTCTTTTTTCGATCGACTCTTACAAGATCAATGTGCTTCATCGTGTATCTCCCGATTTCGTTCTCAACAACATTATAACAAAAAAATAATTTTTTGCAATCCGGTTTTATAGTTTTCGATAAAATTCGCAGAGCTTTTCATAGACCCCGGCGGCGATCCTGCGCGGCGCAGGACTTGCAAGCGCTTCGGAAACGGCTTCGGCTACCATCTCCTGCGGAGAGGTCGCGGCATAGCGGCTGAGCCCCTCTATGACCTCCGTTTGGGAATAGCGCGCCAAAAAAGCGCTCCCCTCTTCGGAGCGGGAAAATCCGCAAACCGAATCCAACAGGTGCCCGATCTCGTGATAGACGACCGACTCGAACGTATTGCACCCCTTCGGATGAAACCCGTTCTGTTCATTTCTGCGCATGACCGCGATCGTATCGAGATAGGCGTAATCTTTATAATCCGCACTGTCGAACAGCAATCCGTTGCACAGATCGCCCATAAAAACGAAGGCGGCGAGGGAAGTTTCGTCCCTTAATTCGCGGCACAACTCTACGCCGAACTTGCCCACCGCCTGCGCGTTTTCTTTGCTTAAAATATGCTGTAAGCCGAGCGCGCGCACGCAGTCGCCGTCTCCCCTGCTCATGGCGCCCAAAAGCGCCCCGTAGCTCTCGTAAGAGCCGACGTAGTTCAACCTGCCCGCCAGCTTCGGGAAGCGGTATAGTATCATCGTCAGGATCCGCATGATCTTTCTCGCCTGGTACGCCTGAAAGGGCGAGAGGTCGATCCGGTCGCAGAATTGATAAAATTTTGCGATCTCTTCCAGCTCCGCCGTTGTTACCGCGCCGTCGATCTTGCGAAGAAGGGTCCCCTCGCTGCAACGGATAAAGAACTGCCTGTCCCGCCTGTAAGAAAGGCTCTTGCTCTGGACGGCGGTCAACTCGAATTCAAGCGTATCCATCTTACATTTCCCCGTATTCTTTTTCAAGTTTCCGCACCTGGCACTCCAACTCTTCCAAAGAAGGATCGGGCGCACGTTGCAGTTTGCAATAATTGCGGAAATTTTGCAGGCGCGTAGCGTTAAAGTACCCATCGATCGCAGACGTCTGTCCGAAGTTCTCTTCCATATATCCGACGATCATGCGCACCGCGTCCGCCTTGTTCGGAAGAAGCGCCGAAAGGACCCTTTGCACGATCGCCTCGTTGAGCTCGCCGACGGTTTTTTCGGGAATATTTTTCCAGCCGCATTCCTCCAAAAAGTCTTTCTTGAAGAACTGTCCGATGAGCGCGGGGTCCTTCAATGCAAACGACAGATATTCGTTGATGAGCGCGAGCAACTTTTTTTCGGCGCTTTCCAGCCCCGCCGCCCAAGCGGCAGTCTTTTCCGCTTCTTGCCTGCGCCCCTCTTCGCACGTCCTCATGGCGTCATGGATTTTGCGGACCCGTTCGTAAGCGGCGAAAAAAGCCGACCGGTATTCTTCCTTGCCGATCAACCCGTCGAGCGTATGTAACGTCTCCTCGATCGCCGCCCGGATCTCCTTTGCCTCGGCATGAAAACGCTCTTCGCTCAGTCTTTCGTTTCCGGGTCTCTTCTTTCGCTTTTCCCGCACGGTCCTTGCCGCGCCGAAGATCTCTTGTTGCCGAAAATTTTTGATCCTTTCGTACTCTTCCGCGGATAAAACGGCTTTCAGCTCGGAAAAATTCGGTATCTTCACGAATTCGAATGCGCGTTCTCTCCTGCGAAGAACTTCCTCCCTTACTTTTGCCAGCGCCGCTTGCCGAAGGGCGCCCAAGGCAGACTTCTCCTCCTCTATGACCGAGCGCTTCGCCTCTTCGACCGCCCGTATGAACTTTTCCCCAAGGCATATATCGGAGCCGCCTTCCAACGCGCAAAGCACGAGGGATCTCACGATCGCGTCGAATTTATCGGATGTACGGGAAACCAGATAGTCCGCGGCTTCGCCTGCGGAATCGTTTTTGACTTCGAGCTCCGCCCTGCGGCCGCAGAATTCCGTCCAGACCTCTTCGATATACTGCGCGCGCTCTCCGAAGTAGTATTGCATGTCTTCATACCCCGAAAAACCGAACGCGGCAAATGCCATCGTCGCGTCATCGGCATGATACTCGTCGTAAACGTTTTTGAGCGTCTCGCGCAACTCTTCCGCGCTTTTACAGCCGATCAAGGCATGAAAAAGGGTGTATTCGAGCCCGAAATGAGAATGCGGATCGAACGGATCGAACGTTCCGTCGCTCACGACAAGCAAGGCGCACGGCTTGGGCAGGACCACCCTTCTGTAATGCAGATCCGCCTTCCGCCCGCCGGCGCAGAACAGATTCGTGATCGAACCCGAAGCGTCTTCGTCGTCCTCCGAGATCGGCTTCAATCCGCTTTTTGTAAGCGCATAGCACCGGGAATCCCCCGCCCATATCGCTTCTGCCGTGACGCTTGCTTCCGATTCCGTATATCTGATCGCCGCGAGCGTTGTCGGGAGCAGCATCTGGTTGCTGTATCTGCCCGTTGTGAGAGAAAATCTGCTTGCGACGCGGTTCAGACCGGCAAGGATAAACTCGGAGAGTTTCTCGCGGACTTCTTTCTCTTGCAGATCCCCCGAAGAAAAACGCTCCATTTTCGTCATTGCATAGACGAAACGCGCGATCACGATACGCGACGCCCAAAGCGCGGAAGTATCCGGGACGCCGTCCGTAATCAGCCGCGTCCATTGCTTGATTTCCCTTTCCAGACCGTGATCCTGGACGAAATCGCCGAATGCCTCTTCGAAAAATCTGCGTTCGCGGTCTTCCGTCCCCCAATCGACGGCATGAACAAAGGAGCCTGCCCCGCCAAGCCCATCGGCGACGACCAAAAGCGAATCGCCCAAAAAAGGTTCTGCGTCCTCGTGTTTGAGTTCCGAATAGAATGTGAAATCTGTTTGTTGATCCATGACCGAATGATCCCTCTCGTTTTCGAACGAATATTTCGTTCGTTGATACCTATATTATAAATTTCGGGTCCCTTTCTTGCAACGGCATATTCATCCGTCTTTTGCAAGTTTCCCATAAACGGATATCAAAAACAGGTAAACGGCGCCGAAATCTTGTAAAATTTACAAGAAGAGGGCGAAACGGTTGGTTTCGCCCTCTTCTTGATAACGATTTTTGGCGGTTACACGATCCCGTGCGCCATCATGGCGTTCGCGACCTTGATAAAGCCCGCGATGTTCGCGCCCGCGACGTAATCGCCCGCAACGCCGTACTCCTTCGCGGCGCCGTCCATATTGCGGTAGATATTTCTCATGATCTCTTTGAGTTTGCGGTCTACCTCTTCGAATGTCCAGAACAGCCTGCCGCTCGACTGCGCCATTTCGAGCGCGCTCGTGGCAACGCCGCCCGCATTCGCCGCCTTCGCGGGAAGGAATACGACCCCCGCTTTCTGGAATACCGCGATCCCTTCGAGCGTAGTGGGCATATTCGCGCCCTCGCCGACGTATTTTACGCCGTTTTTGACGAGCGCCTCCGCAGACGCTCCGTCGATCTCGTTCTGCGTCGCGCAGGGAAGGGCGATGTCGCAGGGGATCTGCCAGATCCCTTTGCACCCCTCAAAGTACCGGGAGCCTTTTACGCGCGCCGCATATTCTTTGATGCGCCCCCGCTCGACTTCCTTGATCTGCTTGACGACTTCGAGCTTGATTCCCTCGCCGTCGTAGATATAGCCGTTCGAATCGTACATGGCGACGACCTTCGCGCCGAGCTGTTGCGCCTTCTCGCAGGCGTAAATGGCGACATTCCCCGACCCGGAGATGACGACCGTTTTGCCTTCGAACCCGTCGCCGCGGCATTTGAGCGCCTCCTCTGCCATGTAAACGAGCCCGTAGCCCGTCGCCTCGGTGCGGACAAGGCTTCCGCCGTAGGAGAGCCCTCTGCCCGTCAGAACGCCGACGTGCTCGTCGCGGATGCGCTTATACTGCCCGAAAAGGTAGCCGATCTCCCTGCCGCCCACGCCGATGTCGCCCGCGGGGACGTCGGTATCCTGCCCGATGTGGCGAAAGAGCTCGGTCATGAAACTTTGGCAGAAGCGCATGACTTCCAGATCGCTCTTCCCCTTGGGGTCGAAGTCGGAGCCGCCCTTGCCGCCGCCGATGGGAAGCCCCGTTAAGCTGTTCTTCAAAATTTGTTCGAGCCCCAAAAATTTGATGATGGAAAGGTTGACGGACGGATGGAACCGAAGCCCGCCCTTATACGGTCCGATCGCGCTGTTGAACTGCACGCGGTAGCCCTTGTTTACGCGCACTTTGCCTTGATCGTCTACCCACGGGACGCGGAAGAGGATGACCCGCTCCGGCTCGACGAAGCGCTCCAAAAGCGCCGTCTGTTCGTATTCGGGATGGCGCGCGACGACAGGCGCCAGGCCGCGGAGGATCTCCGTTGCCGCCTGGTGGAATTCGGGTTCGTTGGGGTTCTTCTGTTTGAGCTCTTCCAGGACCCGCTCTACATATTGCATTTGCTTTTTCTCCTTTTGTCTTTTTTTCCGATTTATTATACCAAACTTTCGCGCCGTTTGCCGACATTTCGCCGCTACGGAATGCTTATAACGGATATAAGCCCAAATTATAAACAAGAGCGGTCGCCCGCTCTTGTTTTTGCTTAAAGTTCGGTTTTTGTTTGAATGGAGACGGTCTGTTCGCCGTTCTCATCGGTCGTGATCGTGACGTCGTAGCTGTTGCCTTCGTAATCGGTGACCTCGTATCTCGCGGTCGTCTCGTCCTGAGAGATTTCGCTCGTCTTTTCGATGGCGATCAGGCCGCCCTCGGCGGTGTAGAGGAAGGCGATCGTTCCGTCGTCGTATATCTCGATCATCGCCGTCCGGTCGGCATTGTAAACGGTCGTCGCGTCCTTCTTTTCAAAGGTGGCGGAAGCGTAGAAGGGAATGTAGCCCTCAGGTGCGTCCTCCTTCGTCTCCTCGGTGAGCGTGACGATGTAGTGCTCTGATTTCAGAACGACACCGCTTTCATCGAGCTCGTGCAGGACGATGACGACTTTCAGGTCGCCCGCGGGATAAGCCGCCGCGTATTCGATCTCTTCTCCGTGATCGAAGAGAAGGACGTTCAGCATTTCGCCCGCTTCGTAACCCGCTTCGCTGAAAATGGTGCGCTCCGTGCGCAGCGTGAGGTCCTCGTTGAGGGAAAGATCCTGCGTGCGCGCTACGCCTATGACATAGAAGGCGGGCATATCGAGTCCTTGAACGATCTGCGAGGTGAAGTAGGCGAACCTGAAGTAGATGTTATAGGTATTTCCGTCCTCGCCCTCGAAGGAGGCTTCGAAGATCGGGTTCTCTTCATCGCTTTCCTCTCCGCCTGTGATCACGTCGCATGCGGCATATTCGATGTAATCGATCAGGTTGCCGTCCGCGTCGTACATCGCATAATTGATTCCGAATTCCGCGTCTAAATAAAGCCCTGTGCTCTCACCCCGCTCGTCGTACTCTTCGGTCAGGTAGAGATGACCCCAGTCCGCCTCGTCGAGCATATCCAAATAATTCGTCCCAAACATATAGTCATAGTAGTAGGCGCTTTCTAAGTTGTACAAAAAGTCGTAGGAGACGTATTCCTCGGTGTAGCTCATCGAGAGGACGCTGTAATAGCTATCTTCCGAACCTTGGTAATGCAATTCGATCTCGTATTGATAATAGGCGTCGGAAGAGCCGATCATGAGGTACCAAGAGCTCCCCTCTTCATCGGTGATGCAGAGGACGGCGCAATCGGTCTGTTCGGGCGAGCCGTCCACCGTGATGAGCACGACCCCGCGCGACGCGAATATCTCCTCTCCCGTGGGAACGAAAGTCAGAACTTCCAGCGGCACCTTCGTTGCGGAAGAGACGGGATAGGGATAGCGCGTTTCGCCTTCCTTTCGCGCGAAGGAGACGGCGTAACTGTCGTTGAGGTAATAGGTCTCCTCCTCGAATTCGAGCGTATCGCCGAACGTTCCGATATTTCTCTCTTCAAAGCCGTATTTGTTCGCATCCGGCTCATCGTACCCGATAAACGAGTAGAGGACAACGCCGTCTTTCTTCCTATTATAGAAACTGACCCGTTCGTTGTTTTTCACGACGAAGCCGTAGCGGGTGAAGATGAGCGAGCCGAGTTCTTCGGTGTAATAGTCGGTCTCCTCCAAGTCGATCGCCTGCGCGGCGAACGCCTCGCTGTCGTAGATGTAGAGCGCGGCATAGGTGCTTTCGGCGTTTTCGTAGTAGAGAAGGTCGTCGGTGACGAGGGTGTAGCCGCCCATCTCGCCGAGCCCCTTTTCATTGATGCGGATCGCGGTCCCGTAGCCGTCGAGGATGAGCGCCGACCAGTCTTTCTCGTTGACATATACCGTTGCGACTTCCTCGTACAAGACGTAGAAGCAATAATAGGATGCGTCCGAAAGATCGTAACTGCCGAGCACGCCCACAAGGGTATATGCGGCGCCGCCGATCTGATAGCTGAGGGTCACGGTGCCGTCGTCGTTGAAGTGATAGTCGCCGCCGCCGACTTCCTCTCCGCTGTCGAGGCTATATACGGTAAGGGCGCCGTAGCCGTTGAGCATGACCGTCTCATCCCTGAAATTCTGGTTATCGAAGATGAGATAGGCGGCATATTCCGGACCGCGCAGGGTAAACGCGCCGCTATGGTCCAGATCGAAGTAGAGGATCGCCTCTTCCCCGTCCACGGGGATCGTCACGCAAACGAGGTTTTCGCCCGCGACGTGGTAGATCCCGCTATACAAAATGCCGTTCGTCTCGTAGCTCGCCATGAGCCCGAAGCCGTCCAGCGTGAGCGTTTCGCCCGCCAAAGAGGTGTATTCCCCTTCATACTCGCCCGCGCGGGTGAAGAAGTAATAACCGCTATTCATGAAGCAGATGAAATCGAAGGTGAGCCCGCCGTCCTCTGCCGTGAACGTGTAGATGTTGTAGCCGAATCCGGTCGCCGTGCCCTTCTTGGCGATCTTGCCGGGGGTCTTTTGCGGTTCTGCCTCGGTGCCCTCTTCCGCGGGAGGGATCACGGTATAAACCGCGCCGCCCAAGCCGTCCATCAACAGGTATTGAGAATCGGTCGGCGTGCCGTCTTCAAGCCATTCAAAGAAGTAGCCCAAAATGCCCCCGTCGAGAAGGACGAACGTGTTCTCTTCCTCGTTGACGCTGAGATAGAGGTACTCGCCCTCTTCGCTGATGATGACATAGCAAAGGTCGAGGTCCGCAAAGGAGCCGCTGAACTCCTCCTCTCCGGAGCGGTAGACGGCATACCCGCCGACGACCGTAAGCGTGCCCTCTTTGCCGCTCTCCGTGAGGGTGTAATTGCCCGTAAGCCCTGTCTCTTCCCCGGCGTCGACCGACCACCAGTAGGAGACGTTCAAAAGGTAGCCGTCCTCGGTCTCGATCGTCCCCGCGGAATAGACGAAGCTCTGCAACTTCGAAAAGTCGATGTCCCATTCGAGCGAAGCCGCCGTATCCCCGTACGCGGTAACGGTGGCAAGGAATTTGCCGTCTTCTACCGCGGAAATAGTGCCGCTCACGGCGAGCTCATAGCCCGTTTCGCCGGTCGCATAGAGGGAGAACCCGTTTTCGGCGGTTTCGCCGACGACGAGCAGGGGCGAATCCATCGCGCCGCCCTCGACGCTGAAATAGTATTCCGTATAGGCGGAAGTGAGTTGCAGGTAATAGGCGGACGACTCGTCCTCCGACGACGACTCCCAGACGGCGAATACATACTTCTCTCCGCCGTCGGTATAGAAGGTGACGATCGTATCGCCGAAGGCGGAATCCTCCGCGAGATAATAGCCCGTTTCCTCTTTGCCGCCCTTGGTAAAGGTCCCGCGGCAAGTGCCGTCGAGCTCCAACGTGCCAAGGTCGCTCCCGCCGTCCTCTTCTTCGGAAGATTCGATAAATTCGCCGCAGGTGTAAATATCGAAGAAGAAATAGCCGTATTCGTAGCCGTAATCGTTCTCTTCGAGCTCGGAGATGGAGAAGATGCCGAACAGCTCGTTATCCTCCGTGACTAATTCGAGGAGCCGCTGTCCGTTGTATTCCTCAAAGACATAGAAAAACGTTTCGACGCCGCTACCGGTATAGAGATCCGCGTTGCCGAATCCGTCGAGGCGCAACTGGTAGACCTCCGGGTAAACTTGGAGCCCTCCCTCGGCAAATGCCATCAGATAGATCACGCCCATCTCGTATTCTTCGTCGTTGCGGATGAGGAATACGTTCTGCGTGCTCACAGTTGCGGTAAAGAACACGAAGTCCTGCCCGACCATGTCGCCTTCCGTGAAGTTCGTATGACGGTAGCCGTACTCGTCCACCGTATAGGTCCCCTTCGAGGTAGAACTCTCCCCCGTCTTGGAATCGAGCACGGAGTAGCGCAGTTCATTATATTCGCCGAGATAGAGGGTGACGGAATCATCGAGCCCTTCCGCGATTGAATAGAGTATGGCGGAATAGCTTGCGCGCGAATCATCGGCATAGCAGAAAGTCCCGTCGGCAAACAGTTTGCAGGTAAGCGCGATCTTCCCACCGATGGAGAAGGTGTATAACCCTCCCCGCGCTTCGCCGGGGAAGAAGAAGCCCGCGCGTTGGAGATAGACGTTTTCGCCGATGACGTAGACGAAATCGTACCCGCCGAACATATCGGAGTAGCCCTTCTCCCAGACCGCATAGAGCGCCGTGCTCTGCGTGAGGGTATATTTGCCCATTTCCGTCTCTTCGCCGAAGTAAGAATTCGCTTCGACGAAGTTGGTAGCGTAGACCTCACCGTCCCCCGCGGGGCTCGCGCACCAGCCGCTGAGAACATATCCCGCGCGGTAGAAGTCGATGGGCAGAGAGATCTCTTCCCCGTAAAGCCCTTCCACCTGCAAGCTCTCGGAGCCGGAGCCGTCGTTCGGGTCGAAAAAGACGACGACTTCCGAGCGGTCAAAGTAGAATTTGAACACGTTCGAAGCGGGATCGCTGTCCGAAAGTTGCTTTTTGGTGACGGCGTCCGCATGTTCGATCTGCGTCATCCCCTGCAACTGCACGTCGGGGGTAAATTCCGAGCCGTCCGCAAAGGCATACGCCTTCACGGTATCGATCTTTTCGTAGCTTTCGTGATCTTTTAGGCTCTGCGCGTAGATCTCCACGGTGTAGCCCACCTTGTAGCGCGCCGTGAGGACGATGTCCTCTTCGGGCATCCGTTCGTTCTCGCCGATCGCGCGGTCTCCCAAAAACCAGCCGCCGAACTCGCATTCCGGCTTCACGGGATCGAGCTCTTGGAGCGCGGAAGAGAGGCTCTCCCCGCCTTTCAGGGAGAGACTGCTCTGCGAGAGAGTTCCGCCCGCCGCATCGAGCGAAACCGAGTAGAGCTTCGCCCATTTCGCATAGAAGGTTTTATTTTCCTCCGCGGTGCCCGAAACGACGGGCGTCCCGGAATATCCGGGGTCGGCATACCAGCCTTCGAAGGCGTATCCGTCCCGTTCGGGCGTGGGCAACGTAAATTCTCCGCCCTGTTCCACTTCTACGGGCTCGACCGTGACGCCGTCGGATATCAATTCGAGCTTGAACGTCTTGGCTCCGCACGCGGCGAACGCGAGGCAGAGCACGGCAAGCGCCGTAAGCACACACAAAAACAGCCCTTTCTTCATCCTTTTCATACGATATTTCTTCTCCTTTCGAAGTTTCATTCCGCTTGGTTTTCTCCGCCTTCCGCTTCGGGAGACGTTTCGGGAGACGTTTCGGGAGACGTTTCGGGAGGCGTCTCCGGTTCTTCGGGTTCGGGATGCACGGTATAGACCGCGTAAAGCGTTGTGCCCGTCTCCGCATTGCGCCATTCATCCGCGCCATATACGGCTTCGCCGTCCGGCGTGAGCGCCCAGCCCGCAAAATCGTACCCCGCGCGCTGCGGTCCGCTCAGCCCGAAACGGGCAAACGGGTTCTCCACGTTTTCGAACGCGAAGGTGACGGAGACGACGTATCCGCCCTCTTCGTCGAGGGTACAGCCCCACACCGCGGGGCGGAACAGGGAATTCCACCGCGCGCTCCAACCCGAAGCGCCCTCGCGGTCCGCCGCAATATATATGGTAAGGAGCGGGCTTCCGCAAAAGGCGTGCGCGCCGATCTCTCGCGGCGTCCCCTTCATGAGCACGGAGACGAGCTGTTTGCAATTTTTGAAGGCGTATTCGCCGATGATCTCCAACGAGCCGGGCAAGACGACAGAAGTGAGCGGCGCCGTTGCAAACGCATATCTGCCGATCGCGATCACGCCGTTGCCGAAGTCCGCCTCCGTAAGCGCCGCGCACTTGTAGAAGGCGTAATTCCCGATGACTTCCAGACTGTCGGGGAACGCAACTTTCTTCAAGGCTTTGCAGTTCATAAAGGCGCAGTAGCCGATCTCGATGAGGGAGGAGCCGAAGGAGACTTCTTCGAGCGCTTCGCACCCCGAAAACGCCCGCTCGCCGACGGAAAGAACGCTGTCGGGCAAAGAGAGCGTCTGCACGCGGTCGAGCCCGTAAAAGGCGTAATCCCCGATCGTTTCGAGCTTCTCGCCGAAATTTACCGATTTTACGTTATAGCATCCGTAAAAGGCGTAATCGTCTATGGAAACGACGTTCGTCGCGGTGAGGTCGATCTCATCGAGCAAGGTGCAATTATAGAACGCTCTCAGACCGATGCTTTCGAGGTTTAAGGGGAAACTCGCAAGGAAGAGCGAGTTGCAATCGCTGAACGTGTTGTCCTCGATGCGGGTAAGGTTGGGATTAAGATTGATGAGGCTGAGCGCCGTGCATCCGAAGAAGGCGCCCCGCCCGATATGTTCGGCTCTGCCCAGCCCCGTAATGTTCTGCACTTCGGTATTCTTGTAAAAGGCGAAGTCGGAGACCCCGACCGTCGTATTTGCAAACGTGATCGCCGTTTCGGTGAGGTTGTTGAAGCCGACGACCCAGTTGCCCGCATATACGATGCCGTCCGCATCCGCCGCCTCCGTCCACATCCCCGTGTTGTTAAAGGCATACGTTCCGATGCGGGTGACCGTTTCGGGGACGAGGTTGGAGTTACTCTCGTTGTTGCGAAGCATCGTGCAATTATAAAACGCATAACTGCCGATCTCTTCGAGATCCGAATAAAAGCGCACGTTGCTCAAAACTTTGCAGTCCTGAAAAGCCCGTTCGCCGACCGACTTTAATTCGCTACCCCGCTCCGTGATAAAGCGGCTGAGCTGCGGACAGCGATAGAAGGCGTAAACGCCCACATAGCGCACGCTCGCCGCGAGTTCGACGCCTTCCAGAAGCGGCGCGCCCGAAGAGCGCGTGACGCCATCTTCCGTAACGTTGACGATGAACGCCCAGTCGGCGATCCCGACCGTGCCCTCTCTGAGATCTTCCGGGGCGATGCTCTTGACCGTCTTTTTTAACTCGTCCGTCGCCGTCAGAAGCCATTTATCCGCATAGATGAGCCCGTCCCCGCCCGCGCTCTGCGCCGTGTAGAGGGCGGTATCGCGGAAGGCGAACTGCCCGACGCTTTTCACGCTTTCGGGGATCGTGACGCGCTCCAACGCCGCGCAACGGTAGAAATCGTACCCGCCGATGGCGGTAAGCCCTTCGGGAAGTTCGACCGAGGCGAGCGAAGTGCAATTTTCGAACACTCTGTCGCCGAAAGTGAGCTCGTTTTGCAGGGGCGCGAACGAGATCTCTTCCAACGCGCCGCAACTGTAAAAGGCGTACTGGTCGATCTGTTCGAGCCCGCTCCCAAGCGAGAGGGACTTCATCGAAGCCGCCGCGTCGAAGGCGTGCTCCCCGATATAAGAGACGGAATCGGGAATGACGACCTCTTTCAGCGCCGAACAGCCGTAAAAGGCGCTCTCGCCGATCGCCGTAATATTATCGCCGATCGAGATCTGTTCGAGCGAACTGCAATAGGCGAAGGTGTACTCCGGAAGCTGTGTGATCCCCGCGGGGATGTTCACCGTTTTGAGGGAAGTGCAACCCTGGAAAAGGCTGTCGCCGATCTGAATGACCGTATCCGGAATGGAGACTTCGGAGAGCTTCACGCAGTTATAGAACGCGCCCGATCCGATCGTCCGCACATTCGCCCCGACGGTGACCTTCTCGATCTTACTGCTCCCCTTTCCGCGGAAGGCGTCGTCTGCGATGGACGTGACGGGCTTGCCGCGGTAGGTCGCCCCGATCTCGACTTCGCCCGAAGCGGTGCCCACTTTCGTGACCTCGTATTCGGTATTTCCGTTGACCGCCGTAAAGATCAGACCCGAATCTTTATCGCGGTGGAAGTCGATCGCTTTGGACCAGTCGGAAAACAGTTGGTTGCGTTCGCCGCCGACCGCACGCACGCGGATGCTGTAATCTCCCTCCGCAAGCGAGGCGAGGGAAATATAGGTGTAGCGGGTGGATTCTTCCCGGATCTCTCCGCCGTCGCGCGGGGCGATCTCCACGGCATAACTGCGCGCGTCGGTCACATACGACCAGAAGAGGGTGTACGCATCGTCGAAGTTAAAGCCCGTGGGGGGATTCAGTTTTTCTTTGTCGCAGGCGCCCGCAAACAGCGCAATGCAAAGCGCCAGAACCGTCGCGGCAAAAATTTTCAGCTTTTTCATCGTCTGCTTTCCGCCTTTTTCGCTCTGTGCTCCCGAACGAGCTCATGGATCCACTTGAACTTGAATTTCCGCACGGCGATGTCGAGAAGGAAGAGCACCATCGCGGTGATGATGAACGCGAGCCTCGGATCGTAGGTGCGGCTGAGCGAATCGACAAAGCTCGAAAATACGCCCCACGGGTCGTCCGCGGCGATCACGCTGCCGTTTCCGCGGTCTGCGATCGTTGACAGCAACGCCGCCGATTCCTCCTCTTCGGCAAAGGAATCGTATTCGGCGGAGTAGGAAAAGGTCTTGTATTCCTCGGCGGAGGCGATCAAAGCGCCGTCCTCGCCGTATTTTTCCACGACGATCTTATAGATCCCGCTCCGTTTGATCACGAAGCCGAACCGCGTAAAGCGGTTTTCCGCGCCGAGATAGGTGGTGATATAGAGGTCGCCCCCCCATTCCGTTCCCTCGACATAGCTCATGGAATGCTCAATCTCGCCTTCGTCGGTTATTTCGATGAGTTTCCCTTCGAGACGCTGTCCGTCGGAAAGATCGGTATAGATATTGAGCATATTGAAGTAGTTCTCCTCCCGAAGGTCGAGCTTGATCTCGTTCGGGCGGATATTTTCGGTCGGCATGAGGGTGGCGACGGCGTTGAGCAGGAAGCGCTTTCCGTTTTCGTCCGCCATGAAATCCTTCGACCAGCTCGTGTCGCTCCCGTCGAGATCGCACAAAAAGCTCCCGACCATGCCCTTACCGAATTTCCATTGCGCGTAGATAGGCACGCCGTAATCCCCCATGAGGATGAGTTCGGCGCTCTCGCGCTTCTTCACGCCGAAAAATCCGTCCAGCGTTACGTCGAGCATCTTCCGGTTCTCGCTGTCCGTGCCGTATTCCACACCGCTTAAAAGAGGAGAGAAGGGATCGTTGACGGTGGGGCGGAAGCTCTCGTAGTTGAATTCTTTGATCATCGGCGCGTTGAGGTCGTTGTACATTTCGTCGAGAAGCTCTTGCCCGCTCGCCGTATGCGTGATCCCGCCCGCCGTATCGGTGAGCTCTTTCATCTTTTCGTAAGTCGTGCTCGCGGGTTCGATCCCCACGCCGACCACGGAGATCGTGATGCCGCTCCTTTGGTACAGATCGTTTGCGACGGCAAGATAACTTTCGGTATCTTCCTCGGAGGGCATGCCGTCGGTCACGATGACGATATGCCGCTTATCGACGTTTTGGAGCCGCCGAAGGTTCTCGCCCGCCGTTTTGATCGCGCTCGAAAAGACGGTGTTCCCGCCCGTGCCGATGCCGTAGATCGCTTCGCGGATCTTCGTCTCCTCCGTGCGGCTGGTGAGCGGCAAAACCATGCCGTACACGCTGTCGAGGGTCATGATTCCCATATAATCGCGGTCGGTGAGGGCGTAAAGGCAGTTCCGCGCCCCTTCCTTTGCATAGTACAGCGGCGTTCCTTCGGTGCCGTCCCCCATCGAACCGGAAATATCGATGATGAGCATGACCCCGACGGGCGGAGTGTAGTCGATCGCTTCCACGGGCAAAAGGTCCTGATAGAGGGTGTCGTAGAGGTCCTCGCGGTTATACGCATGCGCCGTGATCTTCCCGTCCTTTTCCTCTTTTCCGCCGACGGTGAAGAGCCCGCCGCCGTAGTCATAGACGTAGGAATAGAGCATCTGCACGAACCAGTCCTCGCCGTCCTGCGAAGATTCGGGAACGGGGAGCGCGGCAAAATCGCCGTTGGAGACGTTGTTGAGAATAATCTGGTCGTAGCGGCGGAGTTCTTCCGCGGACTGCGGCAAAACTTCGTAATTCGAGAGATCGAGGACTTCGACGTTGTTTGCGTAGATATTCTGCTCGCTGAGCAGACCTTTCAGCGCCTCGGACTCGCCCGTCTTATGCTCGATGATGAGGACGTGCCCGAACACTTCCAGATAGTAATAGGAGCAATAGGCGTTGTTCTTTTCGAGACGGTCGCCGTCGGCGCTCACTTCAACGCCGATCTCGTGGAGCCCCTCTTCGGCAAACGCAAGGCGGAACGTGACCGCCGAACTGCCCGCCGCGAGGTCCACGACCTGCGTCATGCCCTCGGCGAGCACCCCGTTGTCGTAGAGGCGGACGGTCGTTGCGGGCGAGGGCGCTTTACAGCGCAGTTCGACGTTGAGATTGAACTCCTCGCCGCAGTTGATATGATAGTCGGGATAAGCGATCCCGATGACTTGCACGTTGTCCTCGTCGAATGAGGAAGGGACGCAGACGGTATCCACGACGATCCCCTTCCGCGCAATGGGCAAAACGGCGGAAGCGGCGCTCTCGTCCGTCTCCTTGCCGTCGGTGATGAGCACGATCTTGGCGGTTTCGGGATTTTCGAACAGCCCCTGCGCAAATTGAAGCGCCGCCGCCACGTCGGTCGCCGTCGTATCGGGTTGGGGCGCCGCGAGATAGGTCTCGAAAATGCCGTCCGTATCGTAAGTGAGGGGCACGGCGTATTCTTGGGTGAAGCCGAAGGTGACGACCCCCACTTTATAGCCGTCGTAACCGCTTTCGCGCAGAACGGTGCGGACAAATTCGTCGCGCACGTCCGCCGAGCGCGCCTCCGTCTCCGAGACGTCCACGAGCAGAATGATCTCGTTTTCCAGATCGGCGAGTTCGTAAGTAAAGCGGATCCCGGCAAGGACGGAGATGCACAGCACCATCACGATACAGTGCAGGACGATGGAGACGATGCGGTTCCGCGTTTTACGGAATTTCTTGTTGAGGCGGAAATAGAGAAACGCGGTCAGCGCAAATGCGGGGATGAGCAGCAGCAAAAGCCACGGATATTGAAACTCGATAGCAAAATTTCGCATTTTCCGACCTCCTCACTTATTTTCCCGCGATTGCAACCACCATTCGAGGAAGAGAAGCGCCACGAGCGCCGAAGCGAGGAAAATGAGCAGGTCGCGGTAGACCGTTTCGCTTTGGATCTCCTCGTACGGGTCGTCGAGCCCGTCCTCCGTCTTACGGATGTCGCTCTCCGCCGCGGGCGGTTTGATAAAGACGTCGATGGTGATATCTTCGTATTTATCTTCGCCCCGTTCGTTTTTTCCGGCATAAGTCTTTTGGGTAAACGTGTATGAGCCCGGTCTTTCGATGGAATACGCCATCGGCAGATCCTCCGCCTTGAAAGGCGCGTCCGATCCGGAGAAGGTGAGTTCCTCCCCCCACGAATCGAGCGTGAATTCCTCCCCCGCTTCGAAGGCGTTGCCGCTCACGATCGGCGGGAAGAAATAATCGAACAGATTATACATGATGAGGAAATTTTCGGGCAGTTTGGACAGGTTGGTGAAGTGGATGCTGAACGACATGACGGCGATCCGCTTCCTCGGCTCGTTCCGCACCAAAAAGAGCGGGTTGCCGTCGATGGAGAGCAAAACGCGGTAAGACGGGTCGAAATCTTTGATCACGTCGTATTCGCTCACGGTGATCTCGTCGGCGTTGATGTTCCGCATCACGGGGTGCCCGTCGTAGTCCTCTCCTTCGGCGAGGGAAAAGCTGTTCCCGCGGAAGGACTCCACGCTGTCTACTGTGAATCCCGCGTCCACGGGCACGACGCCGAGGCGCGGATCGGGGTCGGCGAGTAAAATAGCGCCGTCCGTCGGCAACGTTTCGGGCATGACGTGCTCGAAAATATAGAAATCGAATCCTTCCGTTGCGGGGACGCCCCCCTTCTTCACCTCGGTGATCGACAGCTCATAGCGGGAGGATATGGCGTTCTGCACGGTGCCAAGAGCGTCGGGCAGGAAGGGGTTGGGGTCACTGCTGTAATATTGCACTTCGAGCCGCTGTTTCTGCCCCCCGTAGAGGGAAAAATGGTCGTCGATCGGATAGGAATCGTCGATGCTGTCGAGGCTGATCTCCAACGCCTTGTAAGAGGAAAAATGCTCGTTTGCGGAGATGGGAAGGATCCACGTGTCGTCCTCTTCCTTTCTCTCCGCGTCGTAGCGGAAAACGACCGTTTTCACCCTGTCGCTGTCGCATTCGACATATACGGGTCCCAGAGAGAAGGATTCCTTCCCGCTTCCCGCCGCGCCCTCCACGTTGACGAGCAGAGGGATCTCCATCGAAGCGCCGTAACAGGCGATCTGCACCGAGACCGTGTACCAGCCGTTCTCACGGACGGCGGTCGCGCCTAAGATGGCGGCATTCCACTCCGAGCCTTCCTCCCCGCCCATGGCGGAAAGATCGCGCACGACGCCGTCGCGCACCACTTCTACATGAAGTTTTGAAGGGACGTCTGTATATTTCGTATCGGTAAAGAGGTAGAGCTCCGCGTTCGGATTCTCCAACAAGATCTCTTTTGCAAGCACAAGCGCGCCCTCGATATCCGCCACCGTATAAGAAGCTCCCGCCTCGGCAAGCGCCTCAATGTCGCTGCTCAAACGCAGTTTGCGGGTGCTGTCTACCCGCCTGCCGAGGAAATAGGGCTCGTCGTCGGCAACGATCACCGAAGCTCTTCCGCCACCGTCGATCGTCGCGCCGGCGCGGCGGAGGACCTCTTCCACCGCCACGTCGAAACGGGTCTTATTGTCCGTCTCCGCATACATGCTCGCGGAGGAATCGAGAATATAAACGACATCCGCGCCGTCCGGCGCCGTGCTTTCGTTGATCGCGGGCCAGGCGAGGATGAACGCCATCGACGATAAAATGAGCACCTGACAGATAAAGATGAGAATGTTGCGGATATTGCTCGTGGGCGGACGCTTTTTCCGGTAACGTAAACTCAACTTCCAGACATAGGTGCTCGTAACATGCTTCGTCTGGTAGTTGGGCTTGATGATATAGATGATGATGAGGGCTACGATACCGAGGAGCCCCAGCAGTCCCAGAGGGATCAACAATTCCATCATGACAAAATACCTGTTTTGAGGAGCTCGCCGAAGAGGACGCGCTCGATGGGCATATCGGTAGACACGGGGATGTAGCCCGCTTCGCGCTTTGCGCAGAAGGAGCGGATGTCCTCGCGGAAGTCTTTGAGCGCCTCTTCATACGCCTTCAACATACTGCGCGTGATCCGCATCTTCATGTTCCGCCCGTCTTCAAGGTCCACCGATTCCGAATCGATGAGCGTCATCCTTCCCTCGTAGTTCGGATCGATCTCTTCGGGCGTCATGATCTGGATGAGCAGTACCTGCCGCTTTTTATAGACGAGATAGTCCACCGCCTTCTTCCAGTCGTATTCCGTGCAGAAATCGGAGATGATGATCGACAGCCCGTTGTTTTCGCTCACGTTCGGGCAGCCCGTTACGCATCGTTCGATGTCCACCTCGTCGGTAAATTCGATATTTTCAAAGGTGCCGATCGCGCGGAAAAAGGAATTCTTCCCCACGATCGTGCCGTAAGGATCCTCCGCCCGCGTGCCGCGCATAAAGTAAAAGTTCAACTTGTCCATGTTCTGCACGGCGAGAAAGCCGAGCGCCGCGGCGGCGCAGAGCGCATAGGTCGCCTTGCCCGGACAATCCCTGCCCATCGAGCCCGAACAATCCAGAAAGACCTGTACCTGCATCTGCCGCTCGTCCGTGAACAGCTTCAAAAAGTACTT
>CANRGG010000022.1 GCA_947630115.1 uncultured Clostridia bacterium | reverse complement strand
TTGCCTTGCTCTTGTAGCTCGATTTGAAAGAGATAGATTGCTTGATACTTTTCATTCATAAAGAGCGAACGCATAATCAGCGCAAGCAAATAGAGCAGTCTGCTCAAAAAGGCGCTGCCGACAGAGATAAGCATGGAAATTGTTACCGCTTCATTTTTGGTACTACCGTAAAAATACAAAAAGACGGCAACATAAAGCTGCCGTCTTTCACAATCAAAAGTATGGTTTATGTTAATGATCGCATTCGGTTGATTCATATTATTTTTTACAATCTTGCTATTCATCGGAACATATAGTATTCGCACTCATATAGCTTTTGCTATCCATTCTTCAAACTTCGCAAAAGCACTGTATATTGACTGTGTATAATATATGTTTCTCATGACGTTTGCGCTGTCTTTGGTGATTTTTGACATTACGGCAAACCCGCTTGACGAATCCCCGATCGGAGCAGACACAACAGTTTCACGCATCCCGTCACAATCAGTTTTGCGATGAAGAATGAGATGATCCACACCATCTACCGTCATTACCATTCCGACTTTCATTTTATCCCTCCCCAAGATAACTGTTAATGACTAATGTTCAATTTCCAAATCTTTTCCGCGTACTCTTCGATGGCTCTATCCGAAGAAAAACGGGCGGAATGGGTCGCATTTGCAAGCTGCTTGCGGGCAAAAAGCTCTTTATCTTGATAATCCCTGTTTACCATAAGCAACGTTTCAAGATACTGCGGCAGATCGTAGAGGACAAGATAATGGTCGGGGCTGTTGTAGGTCTGCTCGAAGAGGGAAGCGTAAACTTCTTTCAGCTCGCCGCCCTCATCCTCAAACGTGCCGTCCGTCAAGGTGTCCGTAACCCGCTTGATCTTCAAATTCTGAGCCACAAACTCGCACGGATCGTAATTTGCTTTGATCTTCTCAATCTCCGTTACTTTTGCGCCGAAAATATAATTGTGCCATCCACGGGTCGCTTCTACGATCTCGATGTTTGCCCCGTCCAATGTGCCGAGCGTCACCGCACCGTTCATCATGAACTTCATATTGCCCGTACCGCTCGCCTCGAAGCCCGCTGTGGAAACCTGCAACGAAACGTCCGTGCCGGGAATGATCTTCTCCGCATAGCTCACGCCGTAATTCTGTACGAACACGACTTGAAGTCTTGCGTTCACTTCTTCGTCCCCATTGACAAGCTCCGCGATGTCGTTGATGAATTTGATGATTGCCTTAGCGCGCTTATAGCCGCCCGCCGCCTTTGCGCCGAAGATGAACACCATCGGCGTAAAATCGGGAAGTTTACCGTCTTTGAGGTCGAAATAGAGATACAAAATTGCAAGCGCCGTCATGAGCTGCCGCTTGTATTCGTGCAGACGCTTGACCTGCGAAACATAGATCGCGTCGGGCAAGAGCTTTACGCCCTCCTTCTGCTCGATATACTCCGCGAGTTGCCGTTTTTTGATCGCTTTGATCGCGGCGAATGCCTTCAAATTGTTTTCATTCGTGCAATGAATCTCCCGTAGCTCGTTGAGATCAAAACGCCACTTCAAGCCCAAACTTTCGTCATAAAAATCGGCAAGTTCTCTGTTACAGAGCATGAGCCACCGCCGCGGCGTTACGCCGTTGGTGACATTGAGAAACTTATAGGAGGCATTCTTATATGCCGCTGCAAAGAGCCGCTTTTTTAAGATTTCGGTATGTATCTCTGCAACGCCGTTGACCCGTCCCGAAACATACACCGCGACGTTCGCCATAGAAAATCTGCCTCCGCGCACGATAGACATCTCCGTGGTATCTTCAACAGAATAACTCATATCCCATTCTCGTTTGGCGTGAAGATGCAACCGCGTTAGAATATGTGCGACTTCGGGCAGAATTTTTTCCACGAGCTTGACGTCCCAACATTCAAGCGCTTCGGGCAGAATGGTATGGTTGGTATAGTTGAACGTTTTCTTTGCAATGTCTACGGCATGGACGAACGTTAGTTTGTATTCTTTTGTCAGCAGCCGCAAAAACTCCGCGACGGCGAATACCGCGTGTGTATCGTTGAGCTGAAACACATGAAATTCGGGGAAACGGTCGAAATTTTTCCCGTTTTTCTTGGTGAAGTTTTTCACAAGTTGCCCCACCGCCGCCGCGGAAAAGAAGTACTCTTGCCGAATGCGGAGCAATTTTCCATCCTCGGTATCGTCTGCGGGATAGAGATATTCCGAAATCTTTTCCGCTTCGGGAGATCCTTCCGCTTGAAACAGCCGCAGGGTATTGATCCGCTTCCCGTAGATCGGCATATCATAGGGAACGGCTGTCACCGTCATGTCTTTGAAAACGACGTCAATCTTTTCATCTGCGCGGCGCACCGACCACGGATCGCCCCAGATTTTGAGCCAATCGTCCGCCTCCTCGATCTGACACCCGTCCTCGAAACGCTGTTTGAAAAGCCCGTATTGATAGCGGATACCATATCCGCACATGGGATAGCCCAAATTTGCCGCGCTGTCCAAATAGCAGGCGGCGAGCCGTCCCAAGCCTCCGTTGCCGAGCGCTGCGTCCTCCACGTCCTCGAAACAGTTGAGATCAAAGCCTTTCTCCTCGAAAATCTCTTTCGCTTCGTCTAAAACGCCGAGCGCCATGAGATTGTTGAAGAACATTCTTCCCATCAAAAATTCCACGGAGAAATAGGAAACCGTCTTTGCGGGCGCTTTTTGGGGCGTTTCCATGATCTCGCTCATACACGCTTTGGAAATCTCCGTGTAAAGTTCCTGCTCCGTCTTGCCCGTAACGTCTATTGCTTTCAGCTTTTCGATCAGTCTGTCCCGATTCATATTTTCTCCTTTATGATTTTAATATTGTCGTACGCAAAAATCACGTCGCCCGTCGTGTCATAGTTCCCAAAATACGCTTTCGCGCGTTCTTCCTTGCCCTCGCGGACAAGGACAAGGATGCCGCTCTCTATCGTCGCATAAAAATTGCCTTCGGGAAGTTTCTTCCGCGTGTCGGCAAGCGCTTTCAAAAATACGGCGTGTTTTGGCTTTTTTGTCCAGTCGTATGTCCGTCTGCAATCGGGATCGCCGCCGCCCAACAAAGGCAATTCCGTCCCATAATAGACACACGGCATACCGGGGCAAAAGTAGAGGGCGACGAGCGCGGCGCGCAATTTTTCCTCGTCCCCTTTGCAAAGTTCGAGAAACCGCGGAATATCATGGTTATCCAAAAAGTTCAGCATCATCTCGTTCGCTTGGCGGGTATTTTTATACCATACTTTATTGATACCGTAGGCGGCTTCTTTTGCCGTGAGTATATCCAAAGCGAAATAGTCTGAAAGAACCTTATAGAGCTTGTAGTTTGTCACGCCGTCTAACTGATCTCCACGCAAAAACATATTGTTTTCGTGCCACAATTCGCCGATGATGACAGCTTCGGGATAATTCTCCTTCACCGCGCTTCTCAGCTCCCGCAACATGGTGTGCGAAACTTCATCCGAAACGTCGAGCCGAAGCCCGTCAAAGCCCCACGAGAGATAGGTGAGCGCAATGTCAATGAGATATTCCCGCACTTTCGGATTGCTTGTATCCCACTTCGGCATATAGGAACACGTTGAAAAAGTTTCATAGTTGCTCGGCTTTTTTATCGGACAGTCGCCGTGGATAATGAACCATTCATAAAACTGCGAGTCTTTCCCCTTCTCTATGACATCTTGAAAGAACGGGTGCATATCTCCGCAATGGTTGAACACGGTGTCCGTCACTACTTTGATGCCGAGCGCATGAGCGCTTTTCAGTAGCTCGTCCAAATCGTCGTTTGTCCCGAACATCGGATCAACCGTTTTATAGTCGATGATGCTGTATTTATGATTGCCGCGTCCCTTGTAAATAGGGGTGAGATAGAGCGCGGTGATCCCCATATCGGTAAAACGGGGAAGTTCTTCGGTAATGCCCTTCAAATCGCCGCCCGTGTAACTGTGATAGTTGACGGGCGCGTCCCACGTTTGATTGATATAACTGTCGTCTTTTTCAAAGTTCCCGCGTTTGAAACGGTCGATAAAAATTTGGTAGAAAACCGCGTTTTTCGTCCACGGTATTGTTTTCATGACGTCCGCTTCATTGAGATAGGGAAACTGAAAGAACGGGTACTTTCCGTATTGAAAATCATAGTCCTCGGTAAGTCCTTCTTCTGAGAAGTACGCCTCCTCGCCGCTCGGACGGACGAGAAGAAAGACATAGGCAAAGCGCACGTCGGAGGACGTGATGTCGCAAAGATACACGTCATAAAGACCGTCGCTGCCGTATTGCTTCATCCTCGCAAAGTTTCTGTTCTTTGCAAAATTGTATTTGTTGTTCCAAAGAACGCCGATTTCTTTGAACGGCTCGCCTTTTTGCACCTTTAAGACAAGGCGCAGCGTGTGCGGGTCAAGCGCATAGGCGTATTCGCTAATTGGAATGTGTTCAATTGCAAAATTCATATTTACACCGTAAAAAAGTGTGGATACGAACACGCGTTCCCCCGCGCCCGTATCCACTATAATCAAGGAGGTTCTTATTTTAATACAACAATAGAATAAGGCTGAAGGGTGAGCGTGTTGCCCCGTGCAATGCTCTTGTTAAAGACGTTGAGCGTGTCTGCGACCTTGACATTGCCGTAGTCGGAGAGTTTTACGTTGAACTTTTCCGTCTTGTTCAGATTGATGAGAATGATGACGGAACTGCCGTTCCACGTCTTTTTGATCGCGCTGACGTAGGGGCTTACGGAATCCACTTTCTCGATCGTTCCCCGTGCAATTTCGGGGTGACGGTTGCGGATGCGGTTCTTTTCCTTGTAGTAGTTGAGGATAGAACTCTGATCGTCCTTTTGAAGCTCAACCGATCCGAACCCGTAGGAAGAATCCGCAACATGGAAGCCGGGCGAGGGGGAATTGAACACCTGTCCCTCTCCCATTGTTCCCTCGTCGTACCACAGCATGGGAACGCGCTTGGTCTCGTCCTGCGTGCTTGCACAGGTCATGCCGATCTCGTCACCGTAATAGTCGAAGGGACTGCCGTTCATCACGGCGATGAGTCCCGCACCCATTTTGACATACTCCGCTTCGCCGAGCATGTTGGCGGCGCGGACGGTATCGTGATTGCCGAGGAAGGGCGCAAGAATGCCGACGTCATAGACGTCCTGCAAATTCAGAAGAAGTTTCTCGAACCGTTCCCCCGGATTGGGATATTCGGTGAGGAGCAAATTTCTTATTGGCGACGTTTCCGCGCCGCTGCCCGCACTCACGGTGAACAGGAAAAAGCTGTCACAGCCGCTGCTGTAATATTCGCGGATCGTGCTGTTGGAGCTTTCCCATGCCTCGCCGACGATGTAAGCGTCCTCTTTAATGGATTTCGCCGTTTCGTTCACCCATTTGAGGAATTGTACGTTCTTTGTGACGTTTCCCGTGTAGTAGCTCGTCACCGCGTCCAAGCGGAAGCCGTCGCAGTCCATATCATCGAGCCAAAACTCGAAGATATTTTTGATCTCGGCTTTCATGGCTTCGCTATCAAGGTTGAGGTCGGGCATGATCGTATCGAATTGCCCCTCGTAATACCAACCCTTTGCGCCATTTACGGGACGGTATCCCGCGAGCTGGGTCTGCGCGAAATTGTAGTATTCGAGATACTTTGCGTTCTCGCCCTCGGTCTCTCCGTTTGCAAGCGCGGTCGTAGCTTTTCTGAACCATGCGTTGCCGCTCGACGAGTGATTGATCACCATGTCGATGATGACATTGATCCCGCGCTTGTGCGCTTCCGTTGTAAGCTCCTTAAAGTCCTCGTTCGTGCCGTAGTCCTTTTCCACCGTGTAGTAGTCCGCAACGTCGTACCCGTGATAGGTGGTGGATTCCATGATCGGCATGAGCCAAATGCCGTTGTAGCCCATTTCTTTGAGGTAATCGAGCTGATGGGTCACGCCTTTCAAATCGCCAATGCCGTCGTCGCCCGAATCCCAGAACGAGCGGACGAAGATCTCATAGTAGTTGCGGTTGTTGTCGTCGATAATGTTGAGCTGGCCGCTGTCCACTGTCCCGCCGTTTACGGGGGTATCGGGTTCGTCGTCGCACCCGCCGAACGCAATGAGACCCGCGCAGGCAATGGATAGGGCAAGAACGCTTGCAAGTATCTTTTTCGCTTTCATAATATCTCCTTTTGATCAGTCTTTGACCGCGCCGCTCGTCACGCCCGAAACATAGTACTTCTGCATAAAGACAAACAGTCCGCCGATGACGATCGCAATGATCGTCGCGCCCGCGCAGAAGGTCGTGAACCATGTATTGAACGCGCCTTGATCGGAATTGATGAGGCGGTACAGTCCGAGAGCTACGGTAAACTTTTCGGGGCTTGTGTTGTTGATGATGACATTGACGAAGATGAAGTCGCCCCACGGTCCGATGAACGAAGTCAGGATCGTGTAGACGACGATCGGCTTCGAGAGCGGCAGAATGACCCGCCAAAAGATCGTCCACTGGGACGCGCCGTCCAAAATGGCGGCTTCCTCCAAAGAGCGGGGGATCGTATCGAAGAACCCCTTGCTGATGTAGTAGCCCATTGCCGCGCTTCCCGAATAAACGAGAATGAGCGCAAGGTGACTGTTCGTAAGTCCCATTGCTTTGAGAATGAAGTATACCGCAATCATGCTCATAAAGCCGGGGAACATGCCGAGGACGAGCATGACGTTCATGAGCGGCTTCCTCGTCTTGAACCGCATCCGCGAGAGCGCGTAGGCGGTCATGAGCGTGAAAAGGGTCGTGAGCGCACAGGAGCAAGCGGCGATCTTGAGCGTGTTCCAAAACCAAATGCCGAAGTCCGTTTCCGTAAAGAGCTTTCCGAAATTCCCGAAACCGAGTTCAAGATTATCGGGGAACAGCTTGTTGATAATGCCCGTGTTGGGCGTAATGCGGAACGCCGTATAGACCATGTAGCAGATCGGCAGGATCCACATGATACCCATGACAACAAGCACGATATAGACGACGGTATCAGTCACGTGATTGAGCGCTCTCTGACCCAAAAGAGAATGTTTTTCTCTCCGTTTTTTTTCGGATTTTTCCGCGATATTTTCCATCACTGATATTCCTCCTCTTGCGTCACAGCTTTACTGCGGTTATAAGTGATGAGCGATACCAAGCCGCAGATGACAAAGACGGCAATGCCGATGACCGAAGCCATAGCGTACTGTACGTTAGTGTCCGTCGTCATGCGGTATAGCCACGTCACGAGTAGGTCTGTCGATTTACTGTTGCCGACCCCGTAGTGAATGGAATCGGCGGGACCTCCGCCCGTCAAGAGCCAAATGATGTTGAAGTTATTGATATTCCCGACAAACTGCGTGATGAGATAGGGCGTGGTGACGTGGAAGATATACGGCATTTCGATCTTCCAAAAGAGCTGCCAAGAATTTGCACCGTCGAGCTTCGCTGCCTCCAACATATCCTGCGGGATATTCATGAGAATGCCCGTCACCATGAGCATGGTAAACGGAATACCGATCCACATGTTCACGAGAATAATGGTGATCCTCGGTAACAAGGACAGATACCGCGTATCGGCAAGCCAATAGATCGTCGTTCCGATGATCTTGTTCAAAATGCCGTCGCCGTCCAAGATCTTCGACATCATGAGGAGCGTGATGAACTGTGGGATCGCAATGGGAATGACGAGGAGCGTTCTCCACAGCTTTTTGAACTTCGTCCTCGGACGGTTGATGACCTTTGCCACGATGATGCCGAGGAAGTAGTTTGAGAACGTCGCCACAAACGCCCAAATGATCGTCCATGCCAAAATGAGCAGGAACACCTTTGCAAAGCCCGTGCCGTCTGCCAAAGAGAACAGGTTGGCAAAGTTGGAAAATCCCACCCAGTCAAACAATTTGCTCGGCGGCAGATGTTGATAGTCATAATTCGTGAACGCGATGAGGATCATGAACACGAGCGGCATGACCGTGAACACCGTAAGCCCGATGAGCGGGAGAAGTAAAAGAGTTACATAGAATTTTCTGTTTATGTACAGGGCGCAGTCCTGTTTGAACGTATTCACAGGCTTGCCTGCCGCGATCAAGCGGTCGTTGTTAACGCTTCCCTTTACATTCATCGCCCATGCGATGACAAACAGTACGAGGACGACAAGGGAAACAACGCCATAGAGAAGGATGAACATGCTGTTCTCGCCCGGCACACTGACGTACTGATTGAGCGCATCATCCCAAACTTGCTCCGTCTCCTGCACCGTTCCCAAGTGTCCCGAAAAAAGAAACTTAAAAAGATAGGTTCCGCCGAAAAAGACCATAAAGAGAATGAACAGCACTTCGAGAAGCGCGTATAAAATTCCCTTTACGAATTGTTTGCGCATGATCTGTCCCAGTCCCATAAAGCAAACGGACATTTTGGTGGCGACCGAACCATGCACGACCGTCATTGCAGCAGATTTGATCCTTTCCCTAAGCCGCTTAAAGGAAAATTTAATGTTGCTCCAAAGCCGCGCAAAGAAGTTTTGTTTCGCCGTCGTTTCGATTGGCTCCATTTACTACCTCCTTATCAAAGATGAAGGGGAGGAGGATCTTCCCCCCTCCCCTTGCGGTTGCGTTAAACGCCTTTGCGGATATTTGCTACCGCTGATGTAATTTGCGAAACAACGCCCGCATCAGTAATTTGCGTCGTTATCATCGCATTTCCAAGCGATTCGAGCGGCGTCCACCAAGTGGTGGGAACGCTCGCCGCGGATTGAGAATTAGCCATGACTTGCAACGTGACCGAGCAACAGAGATCGTCTTGCACCTTCTGTTCCTGCATCGCCTTCTTATTCGTGGGCGTGTAACTCCGCATTTCAAAGTGTTTCATCTGATTATCGTAGTTGCAGAAGTATTCGGCAAGAAGGAGCGCGTCCGCCTTGACGGTCGAATAATTGCAGACGCACATCAGCTTGTAGCCCGCGAACGCTTTGAGCGGTTTCTGCTCGTTCGTTTCCGTATTGAAAGTATAAGTCGGAAGGGGCGCGATACCCATGTCGTCACCGAGGATCGCCTCAATGGACTTCAAGTTCCAAACGCCCGAAACGCCCGCGATGATGGAGCCGTCCTCGAATCCCGCAACGATCTTGCTGTCGTTGCTGTCGCCCTTAAACCCGGCATTGTTGGAATAACGTCCCATTGCCTGTGCCGCCGCTATACCGTCCGCACCGTCAAGCGTGGTGTCAATTTTCACCTCACCAAAGTTGGCGTCGTACTCCACGTCGTATGTAACGCCTGCGCCAAACAGGAACGCGGAGGAGTACCACCCGTCGTTGAGCGGATAACCAAATTGCTCCTTTTCGCTGCACTTTGCAAGGATCCCATCTACCGTCTTAACGTCCTCCTCACTGAGTTTTGCTTTATTGTAGAAAAGGAAATAGGTATTGTAAGTGTAGGGAATGCCATAGGTCTGCTTGTCACCTGCAACGTCGAGAGTCGCGGCTTCCATTGCCGCCGCGTCGATCTCGTTGTTCAGACGGTTCAAAAGAGCGCCGCCCAAACGGTTGATCGCGCCGCCGTTGTAGAGTTTACGCAGATGGTCGCTCGCACAACAGAAGATGTCGGGCGCGTTGGAAACGTCGTTCAAAACTGCCGTACCCGCGTCGCTTTCGGGCTGCGCGCCGAAGAGGAAGGTGTAATTCTTTTCGGGGTGCAACTCTTGGAATGCCGCCGTCACTTCTTCGGCATACTGCCGATCTTCCTGCGGGAGCCAAATGACAAGGGTGACATCCTCGCCGCCGCTTGTTGTTCCCTCCCCGCAAGCCGCTGCGCCAACAGAAACACCGAAGCAGAGTACCGTTGACAACACAGCGCATAGTATTTGTTTTCCTTTATTTTTCATGATTTTTACTCCAAAATGATTATTTTAGACACCCTCTCCCCACTCAGAGATGAGTACCTATCTCAAAGCACTATCATGCAAGCGGCTGATTCTTGGGACCCGTGGGTTTCGCCCCCGCATCATGTTCCGCTTGTGTTCTGCCGCATTCGTCGCACCTACCATTCTTTTCAACGGAACCGTCTACCCCGCCGTCTACAAAATCATGTTTCAAATAAGCGATCCGCTCCCAAGTCACTTCATTCGTCGTTTCGTTGCCGGGAAAGCTGCGGAAAGTGAACTTGTAGACGCCCGCCATTTCCTCCGCGGTATAGATGTTCCATGTATAGGGAGGATTATTGTACTCGTAACCGCCATAAAAGACAAGATTGCCGTTCTCGTCCCGCACTTCGCCGTAGAGGTATTGATCTTTCTTGACGTGCGCTCCGCTCTTTTCCGGATTATTCCCTTCTGCATATTCAAAGCCGATGAGGTTGCCGAGTCCCATCTGTGCACAGCCTGCGTCGCCCGACCAATCGGCATCCCACATATTCGTGACAAAACGGAATTTTGTGCTGGGCTGCCACTTTTTGCTTTTCCAATAGCCTGTCGTAAGATCAAGCGTAATTTCAAACGTATTGCTCGGCGTATTTTCGGACTTGGTGAAGAACAACCGTTCTACATCCGCAACCGTTTCGGGGCCGACAGATTTCTCCCATACACCGTCTTTATCTCTATCGGTGGTAAGCTGCGTCCATGAACTTGTCATGATGCTGCCGCGCGCATACCAAAAACGAGTGTCGGGCGTGGGATTCTGTGTGCGCCAACGGGAGAAGATCGCAGTGTTCTTTTCGATCACCGTGTCCGACTCCCACGGCTGCGCAAAAGACGCTTCGGCAAACCAACCCTTGAAATCGTAACCGTCTTTCACGGGAAGCCAATCCTCCACGGTGCTGCCCTTTGCTACTTGCATACTTTTGATCTCTGTTCTGCCGTCGTACCACTTGACCGTAACGGTATCGTCGCTCTTTGTTTCCCCGCACGCCGCGAACATCGAACACATGGAAACAGACATGAGAAGCGCGAGTCCGCAACCAAGCCATTTCTTGAGTTTCATAGTTATCCTCCTTAATCATTTTTACGGGCAATGCCCGTTATTTCCTCTTTCTTTCTATTAGAGTTTTTATTAGCATTTGCTTTGCAAATGCTAATGGGGAGTACTCCCCATGCTCCATTCAATTTTGTATATCCTACATTCCTGCCATTTGCCGCAACCTAATCCACCCAACAAAGCGGTGGATTAGGTCACGACACCCCCAAGGGGGGAATAGGGGGAAATCGTATGATCAAATTAAGAGTGCCTCGTAGACCGAACAGGAAACCGCTCCTACCGTCACATCGCCTGTTGCGGCAGATAATACGTCTGTACCCGCCCGCTCTCCGTCGATAAAGAGCTGCCATTTCCCCGCAGGAAGGGACACGGTTTTTTCCCGCTCTTCCGCGTTATAGACAATGAACAGATCGCTTTCGCCATCGAGGTGCATAGTGAGTGTGATCGTCGCGCCGTCTATCTTTGCGCTTCTGATCTCCGTTTGGGGAGAGCGCAGAATTTGATGCGCTTTGCGAAATGCGAACAGCCCTCGGTAGTATTCTTTTGCCCGCGTCTGCGGCGACCCGTCCGTCAGAAGTTCCCATTTGAGAACATTGACGTCATCGGAGGCGTTATAGCTGTTGGGGTTGTAACTCCCGTCTGCGTTCTTCTTGGTGCGGAGCATTTCTTCGCCCGCTTGCAGAAAGGGAATGCCGAGGGACGTCTGCACGATCGCGGCGCAGAGCAGATCACGTTTGAGCCGCAGTTCGAGGGTGCTCTCCTCCTCGCCGTATGCCGAGCAAATTTTATCCCACAGGGTCAGATTGTCGTGCGCGGAGGCGTAATTGACGATGTTCGTGCCGTTATACGCGCTCCAAACGCCCTTGCTGTTCCTCGCGCCGATTTCCGCGTTCTCTACGCCGCCGTTTGCTCCGAACAGTACCCCGCCCGCAAGGTCGCCTATCGCGCCCGTCGCAAAGCCCGTATCTCTGCCGTCCGCCGAACCTTTGAGCGCGTCCCGCAGCGCGTCGTTGAACATGGCAATGCCGTTCGTCTGCGTGTTTTCATTGACCGCCCGAATGTTGGCAAGCACGGCTTGTTTTGTTGCCGAAAGGGTCGTGCTTCCGCCCGTCCACCCCTCGCCGTAGAGAATAGCGTTTGGATTAACTTCGTGGACGGCTCTTTCGATCTCCTGCATGGTTTCCACGTCGTGAAGTCCCATGAGGTCGAAGCGGAACCCGTCGAGGTGGTATTCTTTGAGCCAATAGAGGACGGAATCGCGCATGAACCGACGGAACATCGCCCTCTCGCTCGCCGTCTCGTTGCCGCACCCCGAACCCTCGGAGGGCTTGCCGTTGGAGAGATAGCGGTAGTAGTAATGCGGCACGATCTTGTTGAAGTTGGAGTTTAAGTCGAACGTGTGGTTATAAACCACGTCCATGATGACGCCGATGCCGCTTTGATGGAGCGACTGCACCATGCGTTTGAACTCGTTCACACGCACTTCGCCGCGCGTCGGGTCGGTGGAGTAACTGCCTTCGGGAACGTTGTAATTCTGCGGGTCGTATCCCCAATTCCTCTGACTGTCGTCTGCTTCGTCTACGCTCGCAAAGTCGAACGCGGGCAGAAGATGAACGTGCGTCACGCCGAGTTCTTTGAGATAGTCCACGCCGACGGGCATTCCCGCACTGTTTTTGAGTCCCGTCTCGGTGAAGGCAAGATATTTTCCCTTGTATTCCGACCCGCGAAGCTCGGCGGAAAAATCCCTTACATGGATCTCCCAGATCTCCGCGTCCGTATAGTTGAAATCCTCTCTATCCGCAAAAGGGGAGACATCTTCCGTCCACCCCTGCGGGTCGGTCGTTTTGAGGTCGAGGATCATGCCGCGCTCGCCGTTCAAGCCTGCGGACACGGCGTAAGGATCGACCGCTTCCTCTGCCCCCAAAGCTGTTTCCACCGTGTAGGTGTAGTATAGCCCCGAAAGATTTTCGTTTTCTATGTGTTCCCAAACTCCCCTCTCTCCCCTTGTCATGGGAATGCTTTTCAATGGGGTTCCACCGCTTCCACGGTTATAGAGATTGCAGGTTACCGCAGTCGCGGTGGGCGCCCATATATGGAGGAAAGTTTGCGTGTTAGTAAGTTTAACGCCTAAATCGCCGTCGTAAGCGTAGTTTTGTTCAAATTCTTCGCTTCCGAAATAGGTCGTCGGAATGATCGGGACGGCGGGAGAACCCGCGACCGAGAGCTCGTATCTTCCCGTGAGCGAGAGCGGCGCGGAAAAGATGAGATTGGCCTGCAAATTGGAGACCTTCTCCATCCGGGAAATCGCCACCGTTTGCCCGTTTTCGGTCACTTTTACGTCGCTTATGTCAAGCGCGGGAAATGCCTTCGTCAGCCCGAAACGCACGGTATTCAGATCGCGCAGATCGGCAAACGTGATTGCAGGGCTTTGTTCTCCTTTCGTCATCTTTTCGTTGCAAGTATCGCACATCCCGTCCCCGTCGCTGTCCTCGTGCGTGTGCACGGTGGAACAGGCGCAAAACGCAAACAAGGTAAAGATCATCGTCAGCGCGGCGGCTCTTTTCATGCCTTTCTTCTATGCTCTCCCATATTTTTTGGCGAGTTCCGAGATCTTTTCCGCCGCCTCCCGCGAAAATTCATCTGCGGTGAAGCGAAAGCTCCAATTTTCGTCGGAAACAGTAGACGGGGCGTTGATCCGCGCTTCGTTTCCCAAGTGGAGAATGTCCTGCATGGGGACGATCACGGTATTTGCCTTGCTTGCAAAAAGTAGCTCGATAATCGAATCGCAAATCGCTTGGTTGTTCTCGGTATGACAGGTGATCCCCGCTTTCTTGCACTCCTCTTTCAGATCGGCTCTCAATCGCGTCCGCCACTGTCCTTTCAGACCCGAAACCCGCGCAAACAGCGTTTCGTTGTCGTGCGTTCCCGTATATGCTACAACCTTTTCTTTGTAGTGGCTCGGCTTATGTCCGTTTTCGGGATTTCCGTCAAACGCTTCCTGCAAAATTTTCATTCCCGCGAAGCCCGTTTTATCAAGTTCGCGCCGCACTCTCGGCGTTACGATCCCCAAGTCCTCGGCAACGATAGGCGCGTTTTGGAAGTTCTCGAAAAGTTTTGCTCCCGGACCTTTGCGCCATTTCCCCGATTTCGCTGTTGTAGCGGTTTTTGGAATACTGTAATAGCGCACGGTGCCGATGAAGTGGTCTATCCTTAAAATATCGTAAGTGGAAAGCGCCGTTTCAAGCCTCGCTCTCCACCACGCATATCCCGCTTCGCCCATATCGTTCCAACGATAGACGGGATTGCCCCAAAGCTGCCCCGCCTCCGAGAAAGCGTCCGGGGGAACGCCCGCCTGTGCCGCGGGGTTGCCTTTTTTGTCGATCTGAAATAAATCGCGCTTGTATTTCCAAAACTCCACGCTGTCACGGGCGACGTAGTAGGGAATGTCCCCCATGATCTTCACGCCCTTTTTGTTTGCGTATCGTTTGAGCGCTTGCCATTGGCGGAGAAACAAGAATTGCGTGAATTGCCACAACGCAATCTCTTCTTCATTTTCCCGCGCAAAAGCTCTGTTTTGTTCTTCGTTATATTCGGGGCAGCTTTCCCATGCCCAACAGGGATCGCCCCCAAACAATGACTTCCGCGCCATAAAGAGCGCAAAGTCACGGTATTTTTCGATTTTCTGAAATTCCCGCCACTCCTCATCTGTTTTCGGAAAACGGGAATACGCTTTTCCGAGGATCTTCATTCTCTCTCGGTACTGCTTGCCGTAGTCTACGCGGCGATCGTCGCCCGCAAGCGGCGCAAGTTCCTTTTGTGTCAGAAGTCCCTCTTCTTCAAGCAATTCAAGGTCGATGAAGTAGGGGTTGAACGTTCCCGAACAGCAAGCGGAATACGGGCTGTTCCCAAAAGAAGTCGGTTCAAGCGGTAGTACCTGCCAAATGCTGCAACCCGCCGCCCGCAGAAAGTCCACAAAGCGATAGGCGGCTTTGCCGAGCGTTCCGATCCCATATGGGGACGGCAACGAAAATATCGGCATTAGCATTCCGGCACTCCGAACCATTCCTTCTCCTTTGCACATAAAAACTATTGTTTCTATAAACCTATGCTTCTATTATAGCACACAATTTTAAGAATTGCAATAGTTTAACGTGAATAGAAGAAAAATTTTTTACTTCATCGTGGGATAATAGATTTTTATTTACGTTTCTTTTTTATCGTATGCAAAAACCTTGTTTTTGGGAAAAATTTCTACGGGTCTTTCCCTTGACCGTATTTCTTTTTCGTGTTATAATTTTGGCGAGCATATATTCTTATGGAAAAGAAGAAGAAGATAACAATGGGTGAGATCGCCGAACATTTCGGCGTGACTGCCACTACCATTTCACGGGCAATCAACGGCGCACCTGATATTTCTCCCGAAACACAGCGGGAGATTTTAGAGTACTGCGAACAAGTCGGGTATGTTTCGCGCCGCTCCAAAGCGTTCAAAAGGCAGTACGCTGTTTTTTGGTGCAGCAACAGCCGCGAAAATGAATTTCTGAATGCGCTTGCGGCTTCATTCCGTAAAGCCGCATCGGAAGCCCGATGTTCCGTCGTCGATATTCTCGTAGACAATGACTTCGATCTCGACAAAGTATTTTCGGAGAAAAGGCTTGACGGAGGACTCGTCCTCGGTTTGACTTTCAATTCTTCCACCTATCTTCAAATTAAGCAATCAACGCATCCGCTCGTCTTATTCAACAGTCAAGTCGAAAACAACGATTTTGTCGCCTGCGTCAAGAGTCAGGATTTTCTTGCCGCGATTGGCGCGATCGATTATCTTGTTTCTCTCGGTCACACGCAGATCGGTTTCATAGGCGACGATAAAGATCCGATCGCAAATTCCGAACGCCTAATCGGTTATGCCACGGGCTTGCAGAACAACGCGATCCCCTATCGCTACGATTTGACGTTCATCGGTAGCGGTACGGAAACATCGGGGGCGGAAGCAGCGGAATATTTCTTGATGCGGAATAAAGCCGTCACCGCCGTTCTCTCGACCACAGCGGAGGCTGCGACGGGCTTCATCAGCACAATGAACAGGGCAGGATACGCTGTGCCGCGGGATTGCTCCGTGATCACCTTTTATGACAAAATTGCGCAGGAGTATGAAATCAGCGCCCTCGTCCGCGATCATGAGCTTGCGGGCAAAAAAGCGTTTGCGGCGTTGAAGATTTTCATGGAAAACCGTTGCTCCGTTGAATCGGGCGTGAGCTGCAATTTTCTCTGCAAGGAGAAAACTTGCGCACCCAAGAAAACTCCTTTTCGGACCGACGTTTAACGTTCGGTTTTTCATAATCCCAAAGGGCAAAGTAAGAGGGCGGGAGAGTGGGATCCCGCCCTCAATTTTTGCATCAAAGACCCCCTTGCCACGAAATGCGGCAAGGGAGCGCGATTGAGTTAGCCTTCGACGGGAGTCTGCAACGTAAGCGTTACGTCTTGAGAACCTTCCACCCAAGAAACGAGATAGGTACCCGCTTCTTCAACCATAAGGTTATTGTCGAAGCCGCCGGGGTAGTAGGTGCCGGTAACAGTGTTGTACAGCTTGAACTGATCTTCAAGTCCAAGCACCACGGTTGCCGACCAAGTTGTCACCTTCTCCTGCCCCTCGCCCTCCGTTGCACTGGTCATCTTGATGCAGTACAATTCAACGCCTTCGGGTCCCGCAGGCACAAGATTATCGGGCCATCCGCAGGTCTCTACGCTTGCAATCGAGCCGACAATGTACATATCGTAGAGAACAAGCGGCGGGACTTCCGTATCGGAACGGACAAAAGAGAGCGTAAGCGTAGACAGCCCCGTTTCAGGATCGACCACCACATTCAGTGTAAAGGTATAATAGCCGCTCACCTCGGCATAAATATTGCCGAGTCCGCCGTCCGAGAAATCATTCTTCGTATCCTCAATGTTCTCGAACTGCGCACAGTTATCTGCCGTCCACCCTGATTCGTCGGGATGCGTCCAAGTGCCATCGTTGTAGACGATCTTGAACTGGTCGCCCTGATACAGAAGAATTTCGTCGGTATGCCAAACACCGGCATAATTTTCTGCATCTTCTGCCGTTCCCGTCAGACGCCAGTCGGCGCGGTATTCCTGCCAACTGCAACCACTCAACTCGCCCGCGCCGTTGCCAACAACGTACCAACCGCTTACGGGGTCCTCTTGGAGTTCTGCGGCATTCGCCGTAAGCCCCACGCCTGCACCTGCCGCAATGCCGAGCGAAAGCACGAGCGCTGCAACGGGCGCGATGATCTTGGAGAACAAGCTCTTTGATCTTGTCATAAAAACATTCCTCCTTATAAAAAATTTTTTGATTTCGCCTTTATGGGCGTTGAATCCATTTTCTTTTGCTTCGAGTTACGCCATAGGCGCTTCTTTCTTCATGGATACCAAGAAGTAAGAACCAGTCTGAGCGCCCGACCAAGAGCTGCTCACCTCGCCAAACCAAACGCCGAGCGTTACAAAGAGCGAATTTCCGTCCCCCAAACTCCGCAAATCATCTTCCGTCACGGTGATGGTAAAGGTCAAGGTTTCGGTTTTTGTTTCGTAGCCCGATCCGCCGACGTTGTCGTCGAACTTGATTTTCGTCGCCCATTTTTGCGCAAACTCCGTATCTTTCCATGCGCCGTCCGCATAGATCGCATTCGCCGCCGCTTTTCCTGCCGAAGTTCCGGTGGTAATATAAACATCGCGGAAAAAATTCAGATACGTCTTTGAAGTGTCTTTGTCGTCGTCGGGATCATCATCCAAAACATCCGGAACGCGATACACGATCTGTTTTGTGAAAGTATAGGTTCCCGCTTGCTCAATCTTGAAAGCCATATATCCGCTTGTATTGATGAAATATGTCTTTCCGATGTCTTTAACCTGTGCCGCTCTCGTATTCAAAGAGGCTGTTCCATCAAACGGTACATCCACTTCGGAATTACATTCGGAACAAGTTCCTTTAATGGTTCCCGAAGCCGTGGACGTTTTCGATGCACTTGTGTAAGTCTCCTCCGCTACCTTTTTATCAAAAGCCACGTTCTCATGGTCGCAAGTCGCCGCCACAATTTCGGATTTCGTAATCGTCGTGAGCCATGCGCCGTAGACTCCTTCGTTTGTAATCCCCTTCGTCGTTTTAGCCACCGCGAAGAAGTTAAAATAGAACACTTTCGGAAGAGGTTGCGGTTCCTCATCTTCGGTAGCCGGCTTTGTGTACTGCTGCGTTACGCCGTCAATATCTTCCTGCGTGACGGTGACGGAAATGGAGGTAAACGCCGCCCACTTATCCGTCCACGCACTCGCGGGTTGTCCGTTGATTGTGATCTTATTCTTCCACTTCGTAGCCAACTCGGTTGATAAAAAACCGTTGTTTTGCTCCTCGCCATAATCATAAACAATATAAGGGGTATAATCAGCACCCTGCCTGGGTCTATAATTGTTACTCGTAATAGGAATCGCGGGCGTTATCCCGCCGATGTTTGCGGAAATTGCCGTAAGGGTTAGCGTAGCGCCGTCGTCCCAAACGGGTTCAACCACTTCGAGCGTATATACGCCCGGCTCACGAACAGCAAACACGCCGCCCACAAAACTCTGAGAATAGTAGTAGCCTTCTAACGGCGCAAGTAACGTTTTGCCCGTCGCATTCATAGCCCCACCGCGCGCAACCTCAACCTTTTCCTCTTTTCCACAGTCGGGGCAATATTTTTTCAAGCCTTGTGATGTTGCTTGACCGGGCGTAGGCACCGTTGTCTTGGTATAGTTGTATTGGAAGCCTTCCTCGTGTTGGCACCTCTCCTGCGAAACCGCCTTGCACCCTTCTTGTGTGCAATGACCGTCATCGCCGAAAGTGTGAGGGGCAACCGACGCGGGATCTTTTTCGCCGTCCTCGGCGCACTGCTTCCAATGGTTTTCCGCGTCGTAGCCCCATACCTCATAGGCATGTACATGGTCGCCATAGTCTTTGGTAAGGACAGGTGTGCTTTCTCCGAGTTTCAAACTGACAAAATATTTCCCTGCCTCATCTACTCTTACGCCGTAAATCGTGCCGCTTGTTAACACGCCGTATTGCGCATGACTGACTACGTTGATGACAACAACCTGATCCGAAACCCCGATCTCAATCGAACTTTTGGATTTCCACGTCTGCGACTCTTCATCATAGTCGAGCTTATAGCCTTTCGCGGCATATTCAGTCCAATTTTTTACGGCGGATGCTTGCTGGATGTTATAAGCCCCATCCAAAGAACTGATTTGCCCGCCGAGATACATCTGATAAATCTCGTCGAAGCCGCGCTCATAGTCGCAAACTGTGCATTTTACGGCATTGCCCTCGAAAGAGTGGCGCTCTCTATCTTTCAAAACATCGTGTCCGCAGTTGCCCGCATGATAGTGATAGGTGTCATCATACGCCCACTTCGTGGTATCGTAAGTGTGTTCGTGAAGTGCGGGATCTTCGCCTTCGCCGATCCACGTTCCGTCCGTATCACAATAGCCGTCACCGTCTACATCGGCGTGTTGATGCTCTTTTTGCTCGCCGTTGTTACATGCCGCAAACCCGAACGCCATCATCGCGCTCATCGCCAATGCGGCAATTTGCAGAATCTTTTTCCCTCTTGCCATGATAAACCTTCCTTTAATGGATTTGATTCGGATCTTTCCTAATCACGTATATTTTATCACGGTCAAATCCGTATGTCAATAGGTATAACGTAAATAATTTTATTTTTTGCGGAAAAATTTCTTTTTATGTCGCTCTATTTACGTTGTTTTAATATTGATGCTGTTAGGCTTGTCCCCGCTTCGGAATTATGTCCTCAGGACGATTTTCATTATTTTAACTTTTTGAAGCGGCAAAATGTTACAGGAAAATTCCAAAAAGACCAAAAAAATCTTCCCGATGTCCTCGCGCACGACAATTTTATAATAGAGCATCTTCGTTCTCCGCCAGTGCACTTTTGCGGCTGTTTACTAAATCATAACTGTGTAATTTATAAGTAGCTACTACTTATCAATTCCCCCGTTATACTTTATAATAATGTTTGTGGACAAGGACACTATGAACGACAAAGATACTCCCTTAACGAGCTTAGTGAAGTCGCGCGTAATGGATTTCATGATCAAACGCAATCTCTCTATCTACAGCTTGGCGGATAAATCGGGTGTTACGGAAATAGCGATACGCGATTGGTATAAGAAAAATCATGTTCCAAGCATTCTATCGCTTGAAAAGATCGCTGCGGTGTTAGATGTTGAGCCGTTTGAATTCTTTTGCCGCGACGAGGACGTAATGCCGCTTTCCCCGGAAAACAAGGAGATTCTAAAGCTACTCGATAATTTAACGCAAAAACAGAAAGAGGCGGTGTTATTGCATATTAAAAGCTACTTTGAGTGAACATGGATATACGAAAGTTTAACCGCTTACTGAGCAAGGCGAAATATGACAAGCAAGCGATCGAACAGATCTACATGGAATTTTACCCGAAAATCGTTTTACACCTCAAAAGACGTTTCGGGGATTTAGCGTATATCGAAGATGCCGCAGAAAATGTATTTCTCTATTTGCTCTCTATCGACCCGTGGTATATAGACTACCCCACTTCGTGGCTGTTCACGATCGCGGAGAACGATGTATTCGATTATTTGAAAGCACAGAACCGTGAGCTACCTTTGTTGGAATCCACTACCGTCCCATGCGACTTCGATCACGAAATTCTGTCCTCGGACATGCAAGCCGCCTTTACACATCTCGACAAGGACGTTCAAATGATCCTCTATCTGCACCATTGGGAGGGATATTCCCATGAGGAAATCGCAAAAGAATTACATATCAGCCCAAACAATGTCAGAGTGAAGGTCAGCCGCGCGTATAAGATTCTCAAAAAATACCTGTAACATTTTCCCTCTCTCGGCAGTTATATTTATATAATAATGTTTAAGGAGAAATAGAAAATGTTACACTTGGGAACCATTGCACTTTCCGCACTGCTTGTCCTCTGCTCCGCCGCGGCACCAGCATCGCTTTTCGGAGAGAAAAAAGAAAATGCTTCCATTGCTTATGAAGATACTGCGTCCATAAACGGCACGTCTGAAGACGTGACACTGCCTTACTTATCACGGACTGTTATAAGCTCTCATTCTTTGGCTCTCATGTATCCCTCATACAATTATTCTCCCGCCGTAGGCTCATGTGGGTGTATTGCCGGTGCTAATATCTTAGGTTTCTATGATCGCTATGATGAAAATCTTATCCCCGATCATAAGTCTGGTACCCAATATGAAAGTACATATCTTTACAGCATGGAAGATAGCGCTGTTGTTAAAGTTATTGAAACATTATACGAATACATGGGGACAGAGCATGTTGGAACCACAGAAAATGAATTCATCAATGGGATGAAAAGATATTGCAACGAAAAAGGTAAAACCATCTCCTTTACATCTTGCATGTCCTCAAATTCGCTCAACTTTTTGTCTGCTCAAAGTATGTTAAAAGCCAATCAGCCTATTGTATTATTTTTGAGTGGTTATAATACAGCCGATATAACCATGCGCGACAATCAAGATACGATACACTATTGGATATCTGAAGCAAACCATATTATGATTGCCTTTGGGTATGAAATTTTCTCCTACGCAACGTCCAGTGGGAATACCCGCTTTGAATATTTTGAAGTAGCCCCTGGATTGTCTGGTGTTATACAAACCTATTTTGACATTAACTATAAAACTAAAATAAATGACGCTCTTGCTGTAAATATATATTAAATTATGAATATCAAAAAAAGACTTGAACAAGAAGCAAAATCAACACATCAAAAAATTTTAGAGGAAGATAATAATTGCTTTCTCAATTCGTTGCCAACACGAGATATGGTGCCGCAGAAGCGCCGACATTGCGCGTATCATTGGAAGCTTTGTTTTTCGGGGGTAGTTTGCACTATTTCCGCCATGCTCATAATCGTTTGTGCTGTTTTGTTTATCCCGAAAAATAGCGAAATAATATATTATGAGCAAAATTTTCAGTCCTCAACATCTGATATGTCTTCTTTGAATACAGACTTGAAAGACTTTCAAATTTACCTCAAAGACAATTTAGCCATAACGAATCTTAAACGAACAATTGATGGCTTAAGTGGAGATCTTCTTTATTATGAGATGGCATTACAAAGCAATGATAACCTTATTCGAACAAGCCTAACGATTGTCTGCAACAAGCATTATCATTATGAGAAATTTCACAAAGAAGATGAAAGCTTAATACAAGCACAGCTTACTGGCTATACTCTACTGTATAGCTTTGAAAATACAAAAACTATAAATGCCCAAAGTACAATTTTGAAAGCAGTAGCATTAATTGAAGGTAAAAATGAAACAATTTATATTACGGATTATCAAGAAGTTTCGTTTGACAAAAATGGTTCTTTTTTAGAATTTATCCAAAGCCTAATAAAAGTTAAAGAATAAGAAAAGCTCCCCTCTCAACCGAGAGGGGAGCTACTTTCATGCTGTAATCAATGTTACTGTCACATCCTTTGATCCTTCGACCCAAGATACCGTATAAATACCCGCCTCATCAACGCGAAGCTCTCCGCCCAATCCATCCGGATAGTAATTCCCTTGTATCGTATTATATACCTTAAAGTAATCGGTTGGACGCAAAGAAACTGTTGTCGTCCATACAACCATATACCCAAAAGAGTTACTGGTCATGGGGATACAGGAATCCTCGACGGTTCGTCCTTCGGAAGCGACATCAATGGGCCAATTACAAGTCGGTACACTTGCAATCTTCCCTACAACATACATATCGTAAAGTATGATAGGGGGGACCTCCTCATCAGAACGGACATAATTCAATGTCAAACTAACACCCCACTCTTCTTCGGTTACTATTAGAGTAAACGAATAATAGCCGCTGACCTCGGTATAAATGTTGCCATAAACGCCGGACGAAAAGTATCCGTTGTAATCATAGGAAAGATTTTCAAATTGAACCTGCTCGTTGAAAGCCCAGCCCGATTCATCGGAATCAATCCAAGAGCCATCATTCCACAGAATTTTGAATTGATCGCCTTGATACAGAAGAAGTTCGTCGGTATGCCACACACCGACATAATTTTCTGCGTTTTCTGCCGTTCCCGTCAATCTAAAGTCGGGAAAATATGTAAGCCAACTGCAACTACTCAAAGAGCCCGCCCCGTTCCCTAAAAGATACCATCCCGACCTTTCATCGGCTTCTTCCGCATGAGCTATGGCACGATTCGATATGCTTCCAAAAGCCCCAAAAAGGATTGCAGCGAGAAGCATGGACAATAAGGCAATAAAACGTTTACTTTTAAGTTTCATGATTTTATCCTCCTTATTCTATTGTATATCATTTTAATCCATTTGTCAATATTATTGCCGTAAATAATACGGGTTTCAACCAAAAAAAGAATTAAATTTTCTTGTATAATAACGTTATTATAAATTGCGAAGAAAATTATTTCACGGCGAAAACAAAGCATAAAACGAGACGATAGAGAAAAGGACATTCCCTCATTAGGGGCGTCCTTTTTGTATTTTCAAAGTTTGCAAAAAAACCGGCACACGCTCACGCCAAGATTTTTCATTATGCTGTCCGTGCGGAATCAACCGAAAATCAAAAGGAACGTTCTTTTCAAGCAGTGCGCAAAAGCAACTTTCAAGCCCTCGGTATTGCACCTCGCCGTGGCTTTTCAGTTCATCTGCGCCGTAGTCAATATAAAGAGCGACGTCGTCCGTCCACTCTGCGGTTTTTATCATCCTTCCGATTTTCTCCGGCGCAATCCAAAAACTCGAAGAAAGCGCCGCGCCGCCTCCAAACATATTAGGATAGCGGCAAAGCGCAAACATCGTCATCAGCCCGCCCATAGAGCTTCCCGCAAGAAAGGTATGTTTCCTTTCGGGAAGCGTCCGATAGGTTGCATCAATCATCGGCTTGAACGTACAGACAAGCCAATCCATATATGCCTCGCCCTTGCCCTCGGACGAACCGAATTTAGACTGAAACGGGAAAGGCGAATATTCCGTCAAGCGATCTTTCATGTCCGCTTCTACGGCTACAACAATAATCTCGGCTTTGAGCTTATCAAGAATCTCCCCCATGCGCCAACTGTCACCGTATGGCGCGGTGTCATCGAAAAAGGCGGTTTGTCCGTCAAACATATACAAAACGGGGAAACGCTTTTTCGCGTCGTAGGCTTTGGGAAGATACACATACACCTTTCTTGTCTGTTCCCCGCTCGGCGCGGGAATGGTGATGTCAAATTGGTTGATCATAATTCCCTCTTTGCAATTTACATAGGTTACTTCTGCAAAAAAGCCGACAGCAAAACTGCTATCGGCTTTTTGTGGCTGCTCCTGTCAGACTCGAACTGACGACACCGCGGTTACTTCACTACATCGTTTTCACATTGTAGTCCGGACTTTGTCTTTCCCATGAGCTTTCGCTTTTAGGGATCCCGTGTAAAGTCTCTACACATGAATCCTCTCGGATCCTTGCTCGGCGTTGTCTTATCTTGCGACTTAGATTTCACCGAATTAGCGGGATTGTCATCTGCGGGTTTCCCCGCAGAGCTGCTATTCCTACTCTTGTTAAGTAGACTTTACAGCCGCGTGCTCTACCGACTGAGCTAAGGAGCACTATATGTTGTGGCCATTGAAATCAACTTCCACAACAGTTTGTGGTTGTTCCTGCGAGTCCTCGACCTCGCTGGAGCCTCCGTCAGTAGGTTGGAACCTCTACGTTCGCTCTACCGACTGAGCTAAGGAGCAATTAAAGGTGGCAACTACCTATCCTGCCGGGGACAAAGCCCAAGTACTTTCGGCGTGAGAGAGCTTAACTTCTGTGTTCGG
>CANRGG010000021.1 GCA_947630115.1 uncultured Clostridia bacterium | reverse complement strand
ACTATAAAAACGGAACGCAAACGGTCAGCCTTGACGAGCTTTCGTGTTCGGATTATAATTGCCTCGGTGCACCAAGTGTGAATAGCTTGAACTTCTTCGTTCAAGCTATTTTGCTACAACGAAGGAGAAAGAGAAATGTTGAAGTTGCTTGAGGTCTTAAAAATTCCCGAAAGCGAGTTGAAAAATTATAAAGTACATTTCGCAATCGGAATTACAGATAAGATGGAACCATATAAAAAATTTTTGATCGGCGAATTCAAAGAATGGCAAGAGCAACAGACACAGAAGAACTTTTCGAGGCCCTATGTGCTGTCCTTGATCTATTATAGAAAAGACACATGGCTGTTTGGCGGAATTTATCGGGTAATAGGGAAACCGACGCCTTTCGAACGGCCGGAGGAACAATGGAAAGGCTGGAAATATTGCACCGAGCTTGTCGATTGCCAAACAGACTTGATCGGCAGGGTGTTTGTTTCTTACAAAAAGGAATACCGTCAATCCTATCCGAAACTTGAAATGGATCCGGAAAGTGGCATGAGCCCGCGTGAGATGTGTGTCTCGTCCATTCTCGAGAAAAAGGCGTCGATCAACGATTTCGGCGGCTTCGATCAGGTAAACATTGATTACGAAACGCTGCAAGTCATCGTTCGGGATAATATTTCGTCTTGGCGCTCGGCTCTTTCCAATGTAAAGGGGATCTATTTGATCGCCGATAAACGAACGGGAAAACAATACGTCGGAAGCGCTTACGGCTGCAAAAAAGTTTATTTTTTACGAGGAGAAAGATGACGGGCACTTATCAAGAAAACGATGTTACGCTCTTATTGAAAGATATCACGGGGCTCGTAAAGCCGCTGCCTGCCGAAGAAAGGGAGAAAATGATCCAATCCGGAACGCATTATTCGGAAATGCTTCCCTTGGAGTATGAGCCGTCTGACGAATACATGGATACATATATGTCGGCGGTCGAAAATTGTTCTGATATGACAGCTCGGGCGGTTTTGTCGGTTGCCCGAAAAATTTGGCGAAAAAAGAAAGAAAAAACGGTTTTGGTTTCCCTTGCCCGCGCGGGCACGTCTATCGGTATTTTGATAAAACGAGCGATCAAATTTATCTTCGGCGTTGACGTTCCGCATTATTCCATCTCCATTATTCGCGGAAAAGGGATCGACGAAAATGCCATAAAGTACATTTTAGCTCGTCACAGCTCGGCCGATATTCAGTTTGTCGACGGATGGACGGGAAAAGGCGCAATCCGTCACACTTTGAACGAAGCTCTTCAAGATAGGAACATCAAGCCATCCCTTGCGGTTTTGTCCGATCCCGCCTATGTTGCGGATCTTTGCGGGACACATGAAGATTTTTTAATTCCAAGTTCATGCCTGAACGCAACAGTCTCCGGTCTGATCAGTCGCACGTTCTATCGTCCTGATATCATAGGGGAAGGCGACTTCCACGGGGTGGCTTTTTACAAGGAATTTATCGGACAAGACTTGACCTATCATTTTATAGATTCCGTTGAAAAACGTTTCGGATGTGTTTCGGAATTGATAGAGGAACCAGACACCGGCCGAAGAGCGGAAGTTCTCGATGAGATCCATAAAATACAGGCCGATTTCGGGATCTCCGACATCAATTTGATCAAGCCAAGTATCGGGGAAGCGACAAGGGTATTGCTGAGGAGACTGCCTTGGAAGATCCTCGTATACAGTTTAGAGGATAAAGATCGCCTTGGACCACTATATCAACTTGCCAAAGAAAAAGGGGTGGTACTTGTAAAATATCCCTTGAAACATTTTAGAGCCTGCGGCCTGATCCGGTCTCTTTCGGATACTTGAAATGAATACGCTTTTTGCTTGCGATTTAGACAATACGCTCATTCATTCATATAAAAAGAAGAAAGAAAACGATCTGTGCGTCGAACGTATCCATGGGGCGGAACAGGGGTTTATCGGAAAAGAGACGCTTCTGCTTTTACCCGAAATTCAAAGACAAACCATATTTGTCCCTGTAACGACACGATCTATTGAACAATATCGACGGATTACTTGGCCCGACGGAGCGCCGAAGTTCGCTTTGGTCGCAAACGGAGCAATTCTGTTGCAGGACGGGGAGATCGACAATTGGTGGATGGAGGAAACAAGATCAATCGTTTCAGAAAGCCTTGAAGAAATGAATGGGCTTTTGGGACGGTATCAGGCAGATCGGTCGCTGCTCCGGGTTCGGATCGTTGATGAGATTTATCTTTTTGTATACTGTAAAGAAAATGCGGAGGAATGGGCGAAGGAACATCGGGGAGATACCCGGCTTTCGGTTGTCGTTTCCGGCAAGAAAGTCTATTTCTTACCTTCGGGCATAGATAAAGGAACAGCGATAAGACGCCTTTTGCGAAGGCTGGGTTGTCCCAACTTAATTTGTGCGGGGGATAGCGAAATGGATCTTCCCATGCTGGATCTCGCGGATTTCTGTCTCTCTCCCGAAACTTTGGCGGAAAAAATTTCGGGACAAGGTCAAAAAATCGTGTGCAAAAATGATGATCTGGGCGAATTTGCATTGAAAGAAGGGCTTCGGGTGTTGGCGTCTATAAAAGAATGATCATTGCTGAAAAGACAAAAAAGCAAAGGCATCCGCCGAAGATATTCTTTGACTTTTGCCAGAAATTTTTCGGCGCGCAAAGAACGACGATAAAAGTCAATATGGTAATGATCAGAAAACGAATGATGAATGACATGGACCTCTCCGAAATTAGTTTATGCTTTTTATTTTGAACCATGTGAAAAGGAGAAAAATATGTTTCAAATCATGAAAAAACGACAAAAGAAAACGTTTGGAAAAAAGTAATCTCAAAAATAAGGAGGCAAAAATGTTTGGCAGAAGGCGTGAATCAAGTTCACCGAAGGAATTTTTAGCAAAAATTCTGATTGTTTTATTGGTCATCGTCGTCATCTTGATCATTGCGGCTTTGATCAGCTGGTATATTCTTCTCGGCTTTTTGGCGGTCGGTGCTTTGATCGGATTCTTCTATGCAATTCGCTCTTATGGAAGAGGATGTATCGCGGCAAAAAGATCTTTCTCCAGTTATAGGAGTTCGCGTACAGGGAAACTCGCTGAGATTTTTGACAAACTTCTGTATTTCAATATCGAAACGGCGAAGAATGCTTTTTCGGAGAATAAATCGGTTGCTACCAACGCGTTTTCCAAGTCAAAACAGTTGCGGGTCCTTTCTTTCAAAAAGTGGATGTGGCTTATTGTGGCACTTTCTGTGATTGTTTTTGGATGTGTGATTATCGCATTGGTTGCTGCCTTGCAATTTATCCTTTTCGCTTTGATGAGTTTGCCGATTTCCCTTTTTCTCCTCATCAAACATCATTAAGAGAGCAGGTTAGCATGCGAGAAGAAAAGCGTCGCGCGCATTGGTTACATGGGCAAAGCGTTCGTCCGAACTTGACATTCGTCTTGAAATGGTGTATGATAAGATCGCCACCGAAAGGTGACAGAGAAAGGAGAAACGCCATGATACAAGGGACGCTGTTCGAAAAGGGGGACTCCGAGCCGCTCGCTGCCCGTCTGCGCCCGCAGACGCTCGACGAATTCTGCGGACAGAAACATCTTCTGGGAGAGGGAAAGGTCCTGCGCCGTCTCATCGAGAGCGACCGGATCGGCTCCATGATCTTCTGGGGACCGCCCGGCGTCGGAAAAACCACCCTCGCCCGGATCATCGCGGGACGGACCAAGGCGAATTTCATCGACTTTTCCGCCGTCACGAGCGGGATCAAAGAGATCAAGCAGGTGATGGAACAGGCGGAGAAAAATCGCCGTTTCGGAGAAAAGACCATTCTCTTTGTGGACGAGATCCACCGTTTCAACAAGGCGCAGCAGGACGCCTTTTTGCCCTATGTCGAAAAGGGGAGCATTATCCTCATCGGCGCGACCACCGAAAATCCGTCCTTCGAAGTCAACGGGGCGCTTCTTTCGCGCTGCAAGGTGTTCGTGCTGCAAGCGCTCAAGACCGAGGAACTTGTGGAGCTTTTGCGGCGCGCGGTCTATGACGAGCGCGGCTTCGGCAGGCAGAAAGTGGAGATTTCCGACGATCTTCTCGAGATCATCGCGAATTTTGCAAACGGCGACGCTCGCAGCGCCCTTTCCACCCTCGAAATGGCGATCCTCAACGGGGAGACGGATGGGGAAAAGACGGTCGTCACAAAGGAGACCATCGAGCAGTGTACTTCGAAAAAATCCCTCCTCTATGACAAGACGGGGGAGGAACATTATAACCTCATCTCGGCGCTCCATAAATCCATGCGCAATTCCGATCCCGACGCCGCGGTCTATTGGCTCGCCCGAATGCTCGAAGCGGGGGAGGACCCGCTCTATATCGCCCGCCGCGTCACCCGCTTTGCGAGCGAAGATATCGGTCTTGCCGACCCGCGCGCCCTCGAGATCACCGTCGCGGCATATCAGGCCTGTCATTTCATCGGCATGCCCGAATGCTCGGTGCATTTGACCGAGGCCGTCGTCTACTGCTCTATGGCGCCCAAATCCAACGCGCTCTATCTCGCCTACGGCAGGGCGAAAAAGGACGCCCTCACCATGCTCTCCGAGCCCGTCCCGCTCGTGATCCGCAACGCGCCGACGAAACTCATGGGGGAGCTCGGCTACGGCAAGGGCTATCAGTATGCGCATGACGCCGAGGACAAGCTCACCGACATGCAGTGCCTGCCCGACAGCCTTGTCGGGAAAGAATATTACCTGCCGACCGAAGAGGGGGTGGAGAGCCGCTACAAAGCCCGCCTGCAAGAGATCAAGGAATGGAAGAAAAATCATTGAAAGAAAGATCTCCCGGATTTCCCGGGAGATCTTTTCAAAGATAGACGGAAAGTTCTTTGAGTTGGCGGTCTTGCAGCTCGATGAGCCGCCGCGCGAAATCTTCGGCGCGCCCGTCCGCCCCGCCGTATTCGTTGAGATACTTGTTCAAGGACTTGATCCCCATATTGCAGCCGTCCGTCAGCAGATCTGCGATCTCCTCGTCCGATTCTTTGACTGCCATCATGACGTTGGTTTTCAGCCAAGCCATGCCCTTTGCGATGGGGTTGGGGTCCTTGCCCTCGTCGTGATAGGCGTGCAAAACGCCTTGGATCTCGTTCTGAAGCTGGGCGTATTCCCGCTGGTAATCGTCCAGCATCGTCCGGAATTTTTCGTCCCGCACATGGTCCTTCACTTCATCGATCGCGGAAATGCCCATTTGGATCCCCGCGTCGCTCTCCCGTAAAAGCTCGATCGTATCGTGTTCTATCATGATCCCTCCCGGGAGAAGTATGCGCAGGATCGGAAATTTTACCCGCTTTTTGCCTGTTTTGCCGAAAAAGAGAGCCGCGGCGCGCCGCGGCTCCCGAAATGCCGGTTGAAAGAGGTTATTTGTCGAAGCGGACGATCGCCGCAAAGTCGGGCGCTTTCAGGCTCGCCCCGCCGATGAGCCCGCCGTCGATCTCGGGCTGCGCCATCAGCGCTTTGCAGTTTCCGGCGTTCATCGATCCGCCGTATTGGATCCGCACGTTTTCCGCGCAGCGCGGGCAGAAGAGTTTGCCAAGCGTCTCCCGGATCGATCCGATCGTCTCGTTCGCCTGTTCGGGGCTTGCGGTCCTGCCCGTCCCGATCGCCCAGATCGGCTCGTAGGCGATCACGAGCTTTTCAAGGTCCGGAACGTTCCGAAGCCCTTCGGAAAGCTCGCGAGAAAGGGTCTGTTCGGTCTTGCCCGCCTCGCGCTCGGACAGAGTTTCGCCGACGCAGACGATGGGGGTGAGCCCCGCGGAGAGCGCCGCCAAAACCCGCTTGTTCACCGTTTCGTCCGTCTCGCCGAAGTACTGCCGTCTCTCGCTGTGCCCGATGATGACGTAGTCGACGCCGTATTCTTGGAGCATTTTTGCCGAGATCTCCCCCGTGAACGCGCCCTTTTCCGCAAAATGAACGTTCTGCGCACCGAGGCGGATGTTGCTGCCTTGAACGGCTTGCGCGATCGCCGGGATGTCGATCGCGGGGACGCACACGGCAACGTCGCAGCTTGCGCCCTCGACGAGCGGCTTCAGTTCCTCGATGAGCTTCACTCCCTCGCTTGCCGTGTTGTTCATCTTCCAATTTCCCGCAATAATGGGTTTTCTTGCCATGATCTCTCTCCTTTTTATTCCTTCTCGTTCAGACACTTTTATTCCTTCTCGTTCAGACACTTGATCCCGGGCAGCTCTTTTCCCTCGAAGAGCTCCAAGGAGGCGCCGCCGCCCGTTGAAATGTGGGTGATCCGATCCGCATAGCCGAGACTCGTGCAGGCCGCCGCGGAATCGCCGCCGCCGACGATCGTCGTCGCGTCTTGCGCCTCGGCAAGTGCCTTTGCGACCGCCTCCGTTCCCTTCGAGAGCATGGGATTTTCAAACACGCCCATCGGCCCATTCCAGATCACCGTCTTTGCGGTCGCGATCTTTTCCGCAAAGAGCGCCCTCGACTTTTCGCCGATATCCAGCCCCATGCGGTCTGCCGGGATCGCGGAGACGGGGACGGTCTCGATCTCGACGGGCGCGTCGATGGGGGACGGGAACGCCTTCGCCGTCACTGCGTCGACGGGAAGCAAGATCTCTTTGTGTAGTTTCTTCGCCTTTTCGAGCATTTCCCCGCAGTAGCCGAGCTTTTCCTCGTCCACAAGGGAGGTGCCGACCTCGTACCCTTGCGCTTTTAGAAAGGTGTACGCCATGCCGCCCCCGATGAGGAGCGCGTCGCACTTTTCGAGAAGATTGTCGATCACGCCGAGTTTATCGGCGACCTTCGCCCCGCCGAGGATCGCGACAAAGGGTCGGACGGGCCGTTCCAGCGAATCCGCCATGACGGAGAGCTCCTTTTCGATGAGAAAGCCGCAAACCGCCCGCTTTACGAGCCCGTATTCGACGATCGCCGCCGTCGAGGCGTGCGAACGGTGCGCCGTGCCGAAGGCGTCGTTGACGTAAATGTCGCAGAAGGCCGCCAGCTTTTTGCAAAATTCCAATTCCCGCTTCTCCTCTTCCCAATGGAAGCGCAGATTTTCAAGCAGCACGCACTCGCCTTCCTTGCAAGCGGCGACTTTCGCCTGCGCGTCGGGCCCCACGACGTCCTTTGAAAAGACGACTTTCCCGCCGAGCAGCTCGTTGAGCCGCTTCGCAACCGGTGCGAGCGTGAGTGTCTCCGCCTCTTCCTTCTTGGCCTTTTCGATGATCTCCCGCTTTTTCTTCTCCGCCTCCGCTTCGCTCAGCCCCTCGAGCTTTGCAAGATCTTTCTTGGAAAGTTTCACTTCGTCCGACAGGATCGAGTGCGGCTTTCCGAGATGGGAACAAAGGATCACCTTCGCCCCGCGCTCCATGAGATATCGGATCGTGGGCAGCGCGCCCAGGATCCTGTTTTCGTCGGTGATCCTGCCGTCCTTCATCGGGACGTTGAAATCGCAGCGGACAAGGACGCGTTTTCCTTTGTAATCTTTGACGTCTTTGACCGTCATTTTGTTCATATTTGTTCCTCCGTTTTGTTTTCTTTTTCCATTTTAATATAGTACTTTTTCAAAGATTTGTCAATAATTTCCATGCGGTCCCTCCTGACATATTTTTGCGCGGAGAGGGGAAAATATGTAAAAAAAACATGCGAATCGTTTGACAATCCCGCCGGAATTTGGTAAAATGATCTTTGTTCGCCGCAAAGGGCGTGATTTTTTGCGTGCGAAAATCTGTTCTTGAAATCGCAAAAGGCGGTTTGAGATATTCCGAAATAAGAGAAAAGGAGGTAAAAAGCAAGATGCCTACGATCAATCAGCTCATCAAAAAGGGCAGAGAGCGGGAAGCGTTCAAATCGAAGTGCCCCATTCTCGACCGTTGCCCTCAGAAGCGCGGCGTTTGTCTGCAAGTGACGACGACTTCCCCCAAGAAGCCCAATTCCGCGCTCAGAAAGATCGCGAGAGTCAGGCTGACCAACAAGCAGGAAGGTACGGTGTACATTCCCGGCGAAGGTCACAACCTGCAGGAGCACAGCTCCGTGCTCATTCGCGGCGGAAGAGTCCAGGATCTGCCCGGCGTGCGCTATCACATCATTCGCGGCGCGCTCGATACGGCAGGCGTTGCCAAGCGCAAACAGGCTCGTTCGAAGTACGGCGCGAAACGCCCCAAGTAAGCCTTAAAAAGCGGGCGCAATTTGCGCGCCGAAGGCAAATCACAATCTCCCTACTTATTTCGGAATTGCAAGCCCCGTAAATTTGTAGGCAGTATTCCCTCTGCCATTATTATATGGATAGAGGGGAGAAGATCCGCTACCGAAAGACGGCAAGCGGAAGCAGACACAGCGAGGGCTGAAACATCGCCCGGCGGCAGAGAATGCCGCAAAAAATTTCAAGGAGGATTATTCTTATGCCCAGAAGAGGGAACGTACCCAAGAGGGACGTGCTGCCCGATCCCGTATACGGGAGCAAGGTCGTCGCCAAGCTCATCAATCAGATCATGCTCGACGGCGAAAAGAGCGTCGCGCAGAAGATCGTCTACGACGCTTTCACGTCCATGGGAGAAAAATTGAACCAGGACCCGATGGAGATCTTCAAGCAGGCGCTTGCGAACATCACGCCGGTCGTCGAAGTCAAGGCGCGCCGCGTCGGCGGTGCGAACTATCAGGTCCCCATCGAAATCAGGCCGGAGCGCCGCCAGACGCTTGCGATCCGCTGGCTCGTCTTGAGCACGCGGAAGAGAAGCGAACGGGAAATGAGCAAAAAGCTCGCGGCGGAGCTCATCGACGCCTACAACAACACGGGCGCATCTGTCAAGAAAAAGGAAGATACGCACAGAATGGCGGAAGCGAACAAAGCATTCGCGCATTTCAGATTTTAAGAGGTAAACATTCATGCCCAGAGAATACGATTTAGCCCATACCAGAAATTTCGGGATCATGGCGCACATCGACGCCGGAAAGACCACGACGACGGAGCGTATCCTGTTCTATACGGGAAAGACGCACAAACTCGGCGAGGTCCACGAAGGCGCGGCGACCATGGACTGGATGGTGCAGGAACAGGAGCGCGGCATTACGATCACGTCCGCGGCGACCACCTGTATCTGGAAGGGCCACAGATTTAACATCATCGACACCCCCGGACACGTCGACTTCACGGTCGAAGTGGAACGTTCGCTGCGCGTGCTGGACGGCGCCGTCGCAACGTTCTGTGCCAAGGGCGGCGTCGAACCGCAGTCCGAGACGGTCTGGCGCCAGGCGGACAAGTATAAGGTCCCCCGGATCGCCTATGTCAACAAGATGGACATCAACGGCGCGGATTTCTTCCGCGTGGAGAGGATGATCCGCGAGCGTCTCGGCGCAAACCCCGTTCCCATCGAACTTCCCATCGGGAAAGAGGCGACCTTCCGCGGGATCGTCGACCTCATCCGGATGGAGGCGGAGATCTATTATGACGATCTCGGCAAGGATTTCCGCAAGGAAGCGATCCCGGCGGACATGCTCGACCTTGCCAAAGAGTACCGCGCAAAACTCGCCGAGGAAGCGGCGCTTGCGAACGACGAGCTCATGGAAAAATTCCTCGAAGAGGGGGATCTTTCCGCCGAGGAGATCATCGCGGGGCTCCGTCAGCGCTGCTTAAAGACCGAGGCGATCCCCATGCTCTGCGGTTCTTCTTACCGCAACAAAGGGGTGCAGTTCCTGCTCGACGCGGTCCGCTCGACGTCGATCACGTCAAGGGCGTCAATCCCGAGACGGACAAGGAAGAGGAGAGAAAGACTTCGGACGAAGAGCCCTTCTCAGGCCTTGCGTTCAAGATCGCGACCGACCCGTTCGTCGGTTCCCTCGCGTATTTCCGCTGTTATTCGGGCGTGCTCGAAGCGGGCTCCTATGTCTATAACTCAACGAAGGGCAAAAAAGAGCGCGTCGGACGTCTCGTCCAGATGCACGCGAACGAGCGGCGGGACATCGACAAGATCTATTCGGGCGACATCTGCGCGATCGTGGGGCTCAAAAATACCACGACGGGCGATACGCTCTGCGACGAAAAGCACCCGATCGTGCTCGAAAAGATGGAGTTCCCCGAACCCGTCATTCAGCTTTCCCTCGAACCCAAGACCAAGGCGGGACAGGAGAAGATGACGATGGCGCTCGTCAAACTCGCCGAGGAGGACCCCACTTTCCGCACCTATACCGACCAGGAGACGGGGCAGACCATCATCGCCGGCATGGGCGAGCTGCACCTCGACATCATCGTGGACCGGCTTTTGAGAGAGTTCCACGTCGAGGCGAACGTCGGCGCGCCGCAGGTCGCTTACCGCGAGACCTTCAAGAAGGCGGTCGAAGCGGAAGGGCTCTATAAGCGTCAGTCGGGCGGCAAGGGCCAATACGGACACTGCAAGATCCGCTTGATCCCGCAGGAGCCCGGCTCCGGCTATGCCTTCGAGGACCAGACGGTCGGCGGCTCGATCCCCAAGGAATTCATCCCGGCGATCGACAAGGGCATTCAGGAGGCGGCGAAGAACGGCTTCCTCGCAGGCTACGAGGTCATGGACTTCAAAGTCGAAGTCTACGACGGAAGTTTCCATGAAGTCGACTCTTCGGAAATGGCGTTCAAGATCGCGGGCAGCATGGCGTTCAAGAACGGGCTCGAAAAGGCGAACCCTGTCTTGCTTGAACCGATCATGAAGGTGGAGATCGTCACCCCCGAGGACTACTTCGGCGACCTGATGGGAAATATTTCGGGCAGAAGAGGGAACATCCTCGGCACGGACGATCGGAACGGCGCGAAGATCATCGACGCGGAAGTCCCGCTTTCGGAGATGTTCGGCTATGCGACCGACCTTCGTTCCCGCACGCAGGGCAGAGGCCAGTTCACGATGCAGTTCGACCATTATTCGGAAGTTCCGAAGAGCATTTCGGAGAAAATCATCACGACGCGGGCAAAAACGCGCGAATAATGGGACCCCGGGATAAAAAATAAGGAAAATTTCGCAAAAAAATGTTTCAAAGTTCTTGCAAAAATTTTCCATATCGGTTATAATATGACCGATAGGCTCGTTCAGCTTTATATCAGCGATTGATAGATAGCTGCGATTCCCTTTCGATAAGGGGAAGAAGTTATCAAAAAATAAAAATATCGGAGGATTATTCAAAATGGCAAAGGCAAAATTCGACAGAAGCAAGCCGCATGTCAACATCGGGACCATTGGTCACGTTGACCACGGCAAGACCACTTTGACCGCAGCTATCACCATGGTTATGGCTTGCAAAGGTCAGGCTCAGAAAATGAGATACGACGAGATCGACAAGGCTCCCGAGGAGAAAGCCCGCGGGATCACGATCAACACGGCGCACGTCGAGTACGAGACGGACAAGCGTCACTATGCGCACGTTGACTGCCCCGGCCACGCGGACTATGTCAAGAACATGATCACGGGCGCAGCGCAGATGGACGGCGCGATCCTCGTCGTCGCGGCGACGGACGGCCCCATGCCTCAGACCCGTGAGCACATCCTGCTCGCTCGTCAGGTAGGCGTGCCCTATATCATCGTTTTCCTCAACAAAGTCGATCAGATGGACGATCCCGAGCTTTTGGATCTCGTCGAAATGGAGATCAGAGAGCTGCTTTCTTCCTACGACTTCCCGGGCGACGACATCCCGATCATCAAGGGTTCCGCTTTGAAGGCGCTTGAAAAGGCGACGAGCGGCTGCTCCGATGCGGAGATCCTTGCGGCTCCCGAGTGCCAGTGCATTCTCGAGCTCATGGATGCAGTCGACAGCTATATCCCGACCCCTCAGAGAGACGATCAGAAGCCGTTCCTGCTTCCCGTCGAGGACGTGTTCACGATTTCCGGCCGCGGCACCGTCGCAACGGGCCGTGTCGAGAGAGGCGTGGCGCACGTCGGCGATCCTGCGGAGATCGTGGGTCTCATCGAGAAGCCCCGCTCCACGGTTATCACCGGTCTTGAAATGTTCCACAAGCAGCTCGATGAAGCGATGGCGGGCGATAACGTCGGCGCGCTGCTCCGCGGGATCAACCGTACGGACATCGAGAAGGGCCAGGTCATTGCAAAGCCCGGCACCGTTCCCACCGCTATGAAGTTCGAGGCGCAGGTCTACGTCCTCACGAAGGATGAAGGCGGCCGTCACACCGCGTTCTTCAACCATTACCGTCCTCAGTTCTTCATCAGAACGACGGACGTCACGGGCTCCATCGAGCTTCCCGCAGGGGTTGAAATGGTCATGCCCGGCGACCATGTCACGATCACCGTCGAGCTCATCAAGCCCGTCGCGATCGAGGAAGGCCTTCGTTTCGCAATTCGTGAAGGCGGCAGAACGGTCGGTTCCGGCGCAGTCTCCAAGATTTTGAAGGCATAACATTGCTTGTATAAACGAGAAACACGGCTCGTAAAGAGCCGTGTTTTTTTGTTTTGTTGAGGCGAGGGAATGCGCTTTGGGAAGACCCCGCCATTTTTTGCAATAAAAAAAGCGGCCTTTGGAGGATCGGCCGCCGAAAAAAATGTACATGGATTAGCTTAATCTATGTACAAAATCTATTTATAGAATAACATATTTCCTTTTATTCGTCAAGTAAAATCGCCTGTTTTTCAAAAAAATTTCCGAACTTTCATATTTTATTCGCCGTCTGGCTGGAAAATGTTCATAGATTAAGCTAATCTATGAACATTTTCCATTTTTTATGCAGTGATATAAATGCCGCTTCGTCCCGGCGACAATTTATAAAAATTTATTTTAAGGAGAAGAAAACCATGCAAAAAAGAAACAAAAAGGGCTTTACCCTTGCAGAACTCTTGATCGTTGTTGCGATCATCGCCGTGCTTGTCGCGATCGCCGTTCCGCTCTTCGTGGGGGCTTTGGGGAATGCTGAGAAGAGGGTTGAAGATGCAAATGTACGTGCGGTTCGCGGTGCTGCCGTTGTCGCGATTCTGAGCGATGATAGCGGAAAATTGCTTTATGGCAATGAAAGCCAGAAGTTGGTAGCTACATATTGGAATGTGAACGCCGAAGTGAATTCCAACGGAAACATTATCAAGCTTGAAATCACTCCCAAATTGGGCACACCGGAGGGTGGACTGGTAGATACCCTTGCAGCAAACAAAGAGGGAGATATATACAAAGTTACGGGAAATATTGTGGAGTTAAAGGCGGAAAAGAAATAAGCCGAACTCTTGTAACTATAATTTGTTCACGACGATTTTCGTAAACGCTTTAAGGGTGTGAGCAAAATCGTGTGAATTCCGCACTCCGACAGGGATGTAAGAATGCGGATCAGGGTAAGCCTCCAAACAAACTTCGCGCTCTCTTTTTTCTTTTCAACAGGCGCGCGTTTTGCAAAAAAGGATTGCCCAATAAGAGCCGCCCGAGGCGTTCCGCCTCGGGCGGCTTCCTTACTTCAAACACGCAAAAACCGCGCCGCACAAGACAGTGCACCGCTTAATCACCCCAAAATCGCCGCTCATTGAAACAGATGATAGTTGAAACTCTCCAAAAATTGCAGCAGCGCTTCCTTTTGCTTTTCGTTGAGCCGCTTCACCGCTTTCGAGATCTTTCTGTCCACGCCCCCGAAATCCTGCGGGATCATCGTCGGCTCTCTCCCCAGCAGTTCGTCCACCGTGATCCCGAACACGTCGGCAAGTCGGATCAGATTTTCGCAGTCCGGCTCGCTGATCCCGGTCTCCCAATTACTGATATTCCTCTGGACATTCGAAATGTACCCCGCAAGCTCCTTTTGCGTCATCTGCATTTCTTCCCGAAACTCTCTTAACTTCAGTGTCATAAATCTCCTTTTTATCAATTTAAGCAAAAAACTTTCTAAATTACTTTAATAAAGCAACAAGTTTTCTTAAATTGGCGTTGATTACAGAAACTATTTTACTATTTAGAAAAACGGATGATAAAATTTTTTATGAAACGGGGGAGAAAAGCGATTTTGGCGTAGCTTTGTTTGGAGAAAACCGCGCATACTGTGGGCATAGCTACCGGAGGGGAGCTTGCGGCCGGGTGAACGTGGACGCTACGCGACAGAGAAGGTGCGACAGCGCGATGGGGTGCGAAGGTGTGGCAATGCGCGGGACGGTAGAGGAGAATTTTATGGCGGACGGAGACATGATGGCGGAGATTGGAATGAACCAAAGCCGGTTTGGGCGCACAAGGCGGACATTGTAAAAAGCGAAAATACAAAGCGGTTTGGCGGGCTCCCAACATGGGACAGACAGAAGCATGGTGGCGGAACGCGGGACGAAAAAGGGGATCTTGGCACGGACGCGCCTCAAAAAATAGAACGGACAGCGCGAGCGGAGCAGAAGAAAGCAAAGGCGTGGCGGCGGTTCGCGGGGAGGCATACCTGGAAACATAAGAAGGACGGCGCGAGGAAAAGTAAGGTTTGGACAGCGTGGACGAAGCAAAAGGGGACAATGCAAAAGAAAATAAATCAGTCAGAATAAAAGGGCAGAAGCATGGCGGCGGGACCTGAAACGAAAAAGGAGATCTTGGCACGGACGCGCCTCGAAACATAGTTTGGACAGCGCAAGCGGAGCAGAAGAAAGTGAAACGGAAAAGAGCCGACTCATTCATACTTCCATACATAAAGCAGATCGTGCGGGCAAAGCAAAAGGAACGCGCAAAAAGCGGGCACATCGCAAACCGGTCGGACGGCGTAAAAGATAAATCAAACAGAATAAAAGAGCGTGGAGATATGGCAACGAAACACGAAACGAAAAAAAGAAAATCGGAAAGCGTAAAAGAACAGGAAACAGAGCAAAAAAGTCGGTTCAAACGGGCGGTTTTGTGGGTCAAACGGGCTGCCGGCGTTCTGACCGCAAATAAATATACGACCATCTCGGGCGCCCTCGCGTTCTTTCTCGTGATGTCCTTCGTGCCCTTTTTCTTCTGGCTCACCACCCTGTTCGCCCGCTCGGGGATCCGCCCGGAAGCCGTCCTCGAACTCGAACTCTTCGGCTGGGCGAAGGAATTTTTGCTTCTCATCATTCAAAATGCCGAAAAAACTTATGCCGCGGGGGCGGGGATCCTCTTCGTCGTCACCACCCTCTTTTCCAGCACGAGCTTTTTCTATCATCTGAGGCGCAGCGGCGAGATCCTCTACAACTACCGCCGCCGTAAAAAAGGCTGGAAAGTGCGCCTTTCCGCAATCTTTCTCACCCTCGCCGTCCTGCTCTTTTTCTTCCTCGCGGGCGCGGCGTTCATCGGCGCGGGGATCTATCTCAAATTCCTGCCCCGCCCGGTCTTTTATCTCGTCATCTATTCCATGATCTTTGCCGTCGGGTTTTTTGCTGCCTGGATCCTGAATTCCTACATCTGTCCCTACCGCTGCCGCCCGCGGGATATTTTGCTCGGAAGTCTGTTGACCGCTCTTGCCTGGATGGCGGCCTCGGGGATCTTCGCCCTCTATTTCGAGCTCGGAAACAAGGAAAAACTCTACGGCGCGCTCACTTTCGTCATCGTTTTTTTCATCTGGCTGTATTGGATGATGATCTGCTTCACCGCGGGCGCCGTCTTTAACCGCCACCGGATGGAGCTGCGCGGCCTGGAACATAAGACTCTTTAATCCCCGCGCCGCCTCAAACTTTTCAAAAAGGGACAAATTGGGCGGGAAGAAAAGGAAAATTTTGTCATGCTTTCCGCGGAATTTGCGCCGAAACGCTTTTCTTTTGCGCCGTTTTGTTGTAAAATAGAGACGGAATCATTCTCGCAGGCTTCAAACGTGCCTCGGCGTTTCGAAGTCTGCGGCGGAAATATTTAATTTTTTTATCAATCGGCTTTTGGATCGGAAAGGGAGCGTTTCGGCTCTCATTTTGGCGTATCCGAGAAGCGAAAAGGAGTTTTTTTGAAAAATCGTAGACCCAAAGAACAAACCGATGCGAAAAATGCGATCGAACTCGCCATTTTGAACGGGATCGAGCGCTATAACCGCGAACAGGCGGAAAAAAGCGAAAGGGCGGGCCTTTCCCAAAAAGCGGAGAGCCGCGCCGAGAACGGAAAAGAGGCGGAAAGCCGGAAACAGAAGCGCGCAGGGAAGAGCGAGCCTGTCAAAGAGGCGCAAAAGACGCCGCAGAGCGCGGGGGAACTTGTTGCAAAGCCGCGTCGCCAACGCGCAAAGGGCAGGGGAACGCTCGTTCCCGGAAAGGAAGCGACCGAAAAAGAGCCGCTCCCTCAAAAGGCTGCGGCGGAAGGGACCGGAAGGACAGCCGGACAAAACAGCCCGGCAATCGCCGCGTCCAACAAGGAAAAAAGCGCGCTGATCAAGGCGAACGTTGCGCCAAACAAGGAAAAAACCGCACCGATCAAGGAAAACGCCGGGCAGGAGATCTCCCAGATCCCCCGGGAGCAGCGGAAGAAGGGCAAAAAAAGGCAGCCGGTGAAGATCCTCTTCTTCGGCGGCGTGGGGGAGATCGGCAAGAATATGACCGCGATCGAGTACGGAAACGACATCATCGTCATCGACGCGGGGATCATCTTCCCGACCGAGGAAATGCCGGGGATCGACCTCGTTTTTCCCGATATCACCTACCTTGCGGCGAACAAGGAGAAGGTGCGGGCGGTCCTTTTGACCCACGGGCATGAGGACCATATCGGCGGCGTGCCCTATCTCATGAAGGAGCTCTGCCCCGACACCCCCGTTTACGGCACCAAGCTCACCCTTGCGCTCACCGACAACAAGCTCCGCGAGCATCGGATGACCAACGTCCGTCTTTTGACCGTCTCGCCCAAGGAGAAGATCCGGGCGGGAGTCTTTACGGTGAATTTCGTCAACGTCAACCATTCGATCGCGGGCGCACTCGCCCTTGCGATCGAGACGCCCTGCGGCGTCATCTTCCACAGCGGCGATTTCAAGATCGATTTGACTCCCGTCGCGGGCAGTCCCATCGACCTTGCCGAGATCGCGGAATACGGCAAGCGCGGGGTTCTGCTCTATCTCGGGGAGTCGACCAACATCGAACGTCCCGGCTATACCATGAGCGAGACAGTCGTCGGCACCACCCTCGAACATCTCTTCTCGGAGAACGCGGAGCGGCGGATCATCATCGCCACCTTTGCCTCCAACGTCCACCGCCTGCAACAGATCATCGACATCTCGGTCAAATTCAAGCGCAAAGTCGCCCTTTCGGGCAGGAGCATGCTCAACGTCGCCGACGCGGCGACAAGGATCGGCGAGCTCTCCATTCCGGAGGGCCTCCTCGTCGACGTCGAGAAGGTGAAAAATTATTCCGACCGGGAGATCGTCGTCGTCTCCACCGGGTCGCAGGGGGAGCCGATGAGCGCGCTCACCCGCATGGCGTCGGGCGAGGGCAAGATCGCGATCGGCCCCAACGATACGATCATCATTTCAGCGAGCCCCATTCCCGGAAACGAGCGCATGATCTATCGGGTCATCAACAATCTCTTCAAACTCGGAGCGAACGTGGTCTATGAATCGCTCGAAAAGATCCACGTCTCGGGGCATGCCTGCCAGGAGGAGCATAAGATCATGCACACCCTCCTCAAACCCAAGTTTTTCATCCCCGTGCATGGGGAATACCGTCATCTGAAACGGCACGCCCTGCTTTGCGAGGAGCTGGGCATGCCCGCGTCCAACATTTTCATCCCCGACATCGGGGTCTGCGCGGAAGTGACCGAGGAGAGCCTGAGACAGGGCGAGAGCTTCCCCGCGGGCGCGCGGCTCATCGACGGCGAGGGGATCGAGGATCTCGGCACGAGCGAAGTTCTGAAAGACCGGATCAAGATGTCCTCGGAGGGGCTTCTGATCGTGGACGTTATGGCCTCGGACGGGGTGATGATGGGCGAGCCCGTGCTTGAGAGCCGGGGAGTCGTCTCGGGCGTGGATCGAGAGTCCTTGCGCGAGCTGCGCGAACTCGTCAAAAAGACGGTCGAGAGCAACGCAAGGCTCTCCGCGCAGGATCTTTGCGCCGTCATCAAGCGCACCGTCAAAAATTATTTCTTCAAAAAGACCAAGCAATCGCCGATGATCATTCCGATCATCCGATAGAATAAGACCCGGGAGGGAACTCATGCAAAAACTTTGGTATGTGATTTTGTCCGTTCTGATCGCCGGCATGATCGCGCTTGCCGTGGTGGGATTTGTCCTCGAACAGAGCGGGATGGCGGCGGCGGGGATCGTGTTCGCCTGTCTTTTGGTGCTTCTCCTTTTGACGACGATCGCGCGCGACCGTCTGAACCGAACCTGCGACAGGCTGTTCCGCGCCAAAAAGTTTGCCGAGGAGCGCGCCCTCCTCGAAAAAGTGAGAAAGGGACCCTTTTCCTTCCTGACGCGGATCGTCGCGATGTCCCATTATGTCTGCGCCTGCATGGCGCTCGACGATCTGCCCTCGGCGGAGCGCATTATCGCGCGGCTCCGTCACGGCGGCGGCGCGAGCTGGAAATACAACACCGCCTATTGCTATATCCTCATCAAGCTCGACGGAGGGGACCTCAAGACGGCGCGCACCGAATATGAGGAGTTCCGCACCCGCTGCGCGAACGCGGAGATCTATCAGAAGCAGATCGAAGTGTTGCGGGCGATCTTCAAGCGGCTTTTGACGGCGCGCGACGAATCTCCATTGCCCGAGGCGGCGGTCCATTCCAATTATCCTGTCGTCGGGAGGATCTTGGGGCGCGCGGAAGAGAAGCGCGTTGCGGAATCTCTCCAAGAGTGGACGGAGGACGAATGAGCCCAGCGGATCCGGACGGGCTCGGCGGGGAGCTTCTCGCGCTTCGGGCGGCGGCGAAAAAGGGGCGGGATCCAACCTGCGCCGATGAGACGCTTTCCTATCTGCTCGCGCTTTGCAAAAGGCTCTCGCCCGTGCGGATTTTGGAGATCGGCGCGGCAGAGGGCGTGACGGCGCTCTGTCTGCTCCAAAAGACGGAAGCGGTCTATACGGGGATCGAGCTGGACGCCGCGCGCGCGGAGCGCGCGCGGCGAAACTTTGCGCGGTTCGGCTTTGAAAAGCGCGCAAAACTGCTCGAGGGGGACGCGGGGGAGATCTTGCCTCTTCTGGAAACACCGTTCGATCTCATCTTTCTGGACGGCCCCAAGGTGCAATATCTCCGCTATCTGCCCGACTGCAAGCGGCTTCTCCGCTCGGGCGGGGCGCTGCTCTCGGACGACGTGCTTCTCTTCGGCTGGGTGCGGGGGGAGCCGCCTCAAAAACGCCGGGCGCTCGTGCGGCATATCCGCGAATATCTCTCCGCGCTGGAGAGCGATGGGGAACTTTCCACTGAAATTCTGGAGATCGGCGAAGGGCTTGCCGTCAGCTTTAAGCTGTAAACGCCCTCAACTATGCAGGATCGAAAACCCGAACTGCTCGCGCCCGCGGGCAATCCCGAAAAATTGAAACTCGCGCTGTATTACGGCGCGGACGCCGTGTATTTGGGCGGCAAGCTCTTCTCTTTGCGCAGTTTTTCCGATAATTTTTCGGACGAGGAGCTCGTTCAAAGCGTCGCCTATGCCCATGCGCGCGGAAAAAAGGTCTATGTCTGCGCCAATATCTTCGCAAAGAATGCCGATCTGAAGGCGCTCGAGGCCCATTTCAAGCTCCTTGAAGCGGCGAATGCCGACGGCGTGCTCATCTCCGACCCGGGGGTGCTCCGCCTCTGCAAGCGGACCGCGCCGGGGCTTTGCGTCCATATCTCCACGCAGGCGAATACCCTGAACGCCGAGGCCGCGGCTTTTTGGCGGGAGCAGGGCGCCGAGCGCGTCGTGCTTGCACGCGAGCTCTCTTTGGAGGAGATCGCCAAGATCCATGCCGCCGTGCCCGATCTGGAGCTCGAGGCCTTCGTCCACGGCGCGATGTGCATTTCTTACAGCGGCAGATGTCTGTTGTCCGATTACATGGACGGCAGATCGTCCAATCGCGGGCAATGCGTGCAGGCCTGCCGCTGGAAATACCGTCTGCAGAGCGACGAGGGCCGCCGCGGCGAATGGTATGAGATCGAAGAGGACGGGCGGGGGAGCTATCTTCTCAACAGCAAGGACCTCAACATGAGCGCCCATCTTCAAGAAATGCAGGCGGCGGGGGTCTCTTCCTTTAAGATCGAGGGCAGGATGAAGAGCGAATATTATCTTGCGACGGTCGTCAACGCCTACCGGCGGATCCTCGACGGGGGATACTCAGACGCGCTCGGGGCGGAATTGCTCTGCGCCGCTCGCCGCGCCTATACGACCGCCTACGCCTTCGGGGAGAACCGCGAGACGGTCTCCTATGACGATCCGCAAGCGATCGGGACCTGCAAATTCATCGCGAACGTGCGGGATTTCCGCGAGGGCAGGGTCTTTGTCGAAATGCGAAACCGTTTCCGCGAGGGAGAGACGCTCGAGATCCTCTCCCCCCAGGAGCATTTCGGGAAAACGGTCGGAGTGAAAGACCTTCGGGACGAGCTCGGCGAGCCGTGCCCGGACGCAAAGCTCGTGCAGGGGCTCTATTCTTTCGCCTGTCCCTGTCCCCTTCAGGCGGGCGATATCCTGCGCAGAAGGGAGCGGGAATCAAAAAGCGCCTGAAAAGCCGTCCTGACGCAAAAATTTGATTGAAATGTTTTTGAAAAGCCGCAAAACTTCCAATGAAACGCTTTTGAGAGCCGCAAAAACCGCGAAAAACGCTGTTATAATATGCTTTCGCCGCGTGCCGTGATATTCGGCGCGCGGCGTTTCATATAATGCAGTATGGATACTTACCGAAAACGTAGGGACCGCAGAAGCGGGGCATGGACTTTTCTCGCCATTCTCGGCGTCTTTGCCTTTACCGTCTGTCTGTTCGTCGGGCTGTTCTATTTTTACGGCAGAGACACCTCGACGGTCTCTTTGCAAAAGGAATATTACTTTTTGGTACGCGACTGCGAGGATACGACCGCCTCCGCCGTTGCGGGACAGGTCTATTTGGCGGGCGGCGCGGGATATCTTCTCGAGGAGGCGGGAAGCAGCGCCGTGGTGCTCTCCTGCTATTTCCGCGAGACCGACGCCGAGCGCGTGCAGAATATGATGGCGGAAAAGGGGGTCGAGACCCGTCTTGTCGCCCTTAAAACGGAGGATTTTTCGCTCGGGAAAGAGGCGGCGAAGTTCCGCGAACGAATTAAAGGGAACGCGGAGACGGTGGAGACCTGCGCGAAGATCCTCTATGAGACGGCGAACGATCTGGAACGCGCGGCCATGACGCAAAACGAGGCGCGGGCGGCGGTGCGCGGCGTCGTAACCTCCCTCAAAGGGCTCCGGCAGGGCAATTCCGACGAGGTTTTTGCGCTCTGGAACGCCCGGCTCAAAGAGGGAGAGCGGCGCGGCACGGAGATCGCGGAGGGGATCATCTATTGCAAAGACCTGCGCTATCTCGAAGTCGAGCTCTTGCTCGCCATTCTGAAATCCGACCGCTGTTTTGCCTGAAAAATTCCGAAAATTTCAAAAGACGCACGGCAAAAAACAGCACGCCGAACGGAATTTGGCTCCGTTTTTCGAGGGAGCGACCGCAAAAACCGCTTTGAAAAGGCTTTGATCGGCAAAATACCGTGTTTGTTTGAGACGGAAGGTTATTTTGCTTCCAGCAAAAAGCTCACGGGACGAAAGCCGTCGTTGCAGGAGAGCAGGGCGGAGAAGGGGTCCTTCATCCAGCCGCCGTAAAAATTTCCGCCGCCGCGCTGAAGTTTCCGCACGAAGGGCAGAAGGGTCTCCCAGGCGCTTTCGCAAAAGCCCTGCGGCATTTCTTCGCCATCCGCCCAAAAGATCTGTCCCTCTTGCAGTGAGCAGGGGGTCTCGAGCGGGTTTTCGAATTTTGCGCTCAGATCGGGGTAATTGGCCTTGCGGATCACGGTGATCTTGACTTTTTTCATGGTTCGGCTCCTTTCCTGCCGATATTTTAGCATATTTTTCGCAATTTCGCAAACGTCGCGCCGCCCGCTTGACCGAAAAAACTTTTTCCTGTATAATAGGGGAGAAATCGGAAGCGAAAGAGGAGAAAAACGATGAATTACCGCGAAGAATCGCTGAAAATGCACGAAAAATGGAGAGGGAAGATCGAAGTCGTCTCCCGCGTCGAGGTGGACAGCCGCGAAAAGCTATCCCTTGCCTACACGCCGGGCGTCGCCGAACCCTGTCTTGCCATCCAGAAGGATCCCGAAAAGAGCTTCACGCTCACCCGCCGCTGGAACACGGTGCCCGTCATCACCGACGGCACGGCGATCCTGGGACTCGGGGACATCGGGCCGGAGGCGGGAATGCCCGTCATGGAGGGAAAATGCGCCCTCTTTAAGGCATTCGGCGGGGTGGACGCCGTTCCGCTCTGTATCCGCTCCAAGGATCCCGACGAGATCGTTCGGACGATCGAGCTTCTGGCGGGCTCCTTCGGCGGGATCAATCTCGAGGACATCTCCGCCCCCCGCTGTTTCGAGATCGAACGGCGGCTCATCGAAGATCTCGACATTCCCGTCTTTCACGACGACCAGCACGGCACGGCGGTCGTCATGGCGGCGGCCCTTCTCAACGCGTTGAAACTCGCGGAAAAGGAGATCGGCTCGGTGCGCGTCGTCATCAACGGCGCGGGCGCCGCGGGGATCTCGATCGGGAAATTCTTGCTCCGTCTCGGGGTGCAAGATCTCATCCTCTGCGACAAGAGCGGCATTTTGTGCGAGGGAGATCCAAACATGACAGGCGCCCAGCGCGAAATGACCTTTCTCACGAACAGGGGGCACCTCAAGGGAAGCCTTGCGGACGCGATGAAGGGAGCGGACGTCTTTATCGGCGTGTCGGCGGCGGGCTGCGTCAAGAAGGAGATGGTGTGTTCGATGGCGGAGCGGGCGATCGTGTTCGCCTGTGCCAATCCGGTGCCCGAAATTTCCCGTGAGGACGCGCTCGACGCGGGCGCTCTGATCGTCGGGACGGGCTCCTCCGAAAAGCCCAACCAGATCAACAACGTTTTGGTGTTCCCCGGGCTGTTCCGCGGCGCGCTCGACGTGCGGGCGCGCAGGATCAATTTCGAAATGATGCTCTCGGCGTCCCGAGCGATCGCGGCCTGTGTCAAAGGCGAGCTCTCGCAGGACAAGATCTTGCCCTATGCCTATGAACTTCGGGCGCATGAGGCGGTTGCGGCTGCCGTTGCGGAAGCGGCGCGGGAAACGGGGGTCTCGAGAATCTAAATAAAATTTTTGATTTCGTCTGAAAAAGGAATTTTGATTGATAAAAGAAAGGCGGCGCGGCGGACCTAAAGGTCCGCTGCGCCGCGTCGTTTGAGCTTTTCATAGTGCAGGGGAAAGCTCTGCCGTGTTGCTACGACGCAGAGGAAAACTCTGCCGCGCCTTGCTTTTTCCTCGCTGCGTCGCCCGCTCGCTTCTTAAATTACAAAGAAACTCTGCCGCGTCGTTTGTGCTTTTTCATAGTGCAGGAAGAATTTCCGTCTGTTCGACCCGCCGAAAGCCGTTTTTTTGCATGCGCGCTTCCAATCTCTGCGGCAGACACGCCGAGCGCAGAAAGAGGATCCCGCGCCCGATCAGCCAGACGAAGATCAGGATTTCGGAGAGAATGCAGCAGAGAATCTTGAAAGGAAGGGGCATTCGCCGAAAGAGCGATCTTTTCCGCACAATGTCCCCCTCGACGACGGCGCCCTCGATCTTGGCGCGGAACACAAAATCGCCGTACACAAAACTCTTGCAGAGCGTCAGTTCGATCTCTTTGCGTTTCAAATCGATCAGGCGGTTTTGCTTTGCGTCTTGGAGCACGAATTTGTTGTGTTCGCGGTCGATGACGCTCGTTTTCGGCGCGATCAGGATATAGACGGCACAGAGCGCGATGAAACAGCCGACGCCGATCCCCGCATAGGCATTTTCAATTTGCACGATGTCCGTTTGGGACATCATGTTCAGAATGGACATCTGCGTCGTCAAAATCGCGATCAGCGCAACGCAGAAGTTGATGATCTTGATGTTGCGGTAAGAATGCCCCTTGTTCTTCGTGCGGAAGAGCCCCGCGATCGCAAAGCCGAGTTCGCAAAAGGAGATAAAGGCGAGGATCAGCACATAGATCATGGCCCGGTTTTTGATTTTGCGCTCGATGAAGAACATCCGGCTCATGAACCCGATATAAAGGACGCTGGAGAGGAAGAGAAAGACCGCCGCCCAAAGATTTTTCCGTTGGAAGTCCTTTTGTCCGTTCCTCGTTCCGAGCACGCATTCGAGTTTCGCAAGCAGGATCCCGAAGGTGTAGAGGGCGATACTGATCAGATTGTAGTCGGTCAAAAGCCCGATCACGAGCTTTCCGCAGGCGAGAACGGCCGAAAAACACAGACCGACGACGGTCTTTGCGACGATCTTTTGTTCGAACGGCAGTTCCCGGTATCTTCAGATGAATTTTCTCATGATCGGGCTCCCTATTTTCGACGGTTTCAGATGAGTTCTGCTTTAAGCAGGTCGTTTCCCTTTTCGAGAAGGTTTGCGAGTTTTTCTTCCGTTTGGTCGATCACGGGCAAAACTTCCTTGGTTTTCTTCGCGACGAATTTTTGATAGACGGCATAGTTCACCCCGCACAGAGCGAGCCCGATGACGCCGAGCACGATCCCGCCGGCCATGGCGGGAATGCTGTGTTCAAGAAGCATGACAAGGCACATCCCGCCGCCGAGCAGCAGCGCCGCCGCGATCCCGAGAAGATAGGCGAGCACGCATGCGCCCGTCGTCTTGGAGCGCTCCAGACCGTTGATCGCTTCAATCGTCTCTTCGGCCTGCCGTTCGAGCCGGTTCAGTTCCTGTTTGTGCCGTTGGTGGCGGTCGCGTTTGAGGGAGAGGGTGACCCCTCCCGTCGCCGAGACGGAGGTCCCCGAGACCTCCCAGCCGAACGCCTCGTAAAGGTCTATCATTCGCGCCCGGTCTTTCGCCTTGACGCTCAAAGTTTTGTACTCATAGGACACGAAATCTTTTTCCTGCATAAAAAGTGCCTCCTGAAAGAATTTTATCTTGCGCTTTGCCCGCCGCCGCGCGTTTCGGTTGACTTTTCCGTAAGACAAGTGTATCATATAAAAAAATCGGCGGAAAAGCAAGCGAAAAAAAGGAGATCGGACATTTCCCCGAAAATTGTCCGCCGAAATGAAACAAAACAGGAGGGTTTGTCTCGTGGAATTTGCGCCCGAGGAATACACCAGGCACTATCTCGTGGAGGCTCTTTTCCGCTTGATGGGGGAATATGAGTTCGAAAAGATCACGGTGAAGGATATCGCCGAAAAGGCGGGCGTGGGTCGGGCGACCTTTTACCGCTATTTCAGGCGGAAGGAGGACGTGATCGTCTACTATTTTGAGCACAACACCAAGAATTTTCTCTTTCGCCGGCGGTATTTTCCCCGCTGTCGGGAGGATTATATCGACATCGCAACGAGCGCGCTGTCTCTTTTCAAGGAGAATGCCGAAAGATTTTTGCTGATCCGCAAGGCGCGGCTCGAATATCTCTACCTTGATTTCCTCAACCGGGAGATGTGCGAGACCTTCGAAAAGGAGTACGGCACCGAGCGGCCGTATGCGCTCTATCTCTATGCGGGCATGCTCTTCAATGTCTCGATGGCCTGGCTTTGCAGCGGCTGTCTGGAGTCCGTGGAGACCGTCGCGGAGATGATCGTCGACTCGATCTATTTCGAAAAATCGGACGCAAAGTGATTAGAACGCGCTGCAATGCGGTATAATTAAAATAGAAAAAGAGCGCCGCAAGGCAAAGGAGAAAAAGATATGAAAACCTATTTGCAGACAAGACAAAACCACGATGATATTTTCGACGCATTCAGCGACTTCTTCCGTCCCATGTTCTATGAAGAATCCACGGGCGGCATGAGAACGGATATCCGCGAGAAGGAGGGCAACTACGAACTTGAGATCGAATTGCCCGGCTTCGAGAAGAACGAGATCAAAGTTTCCCTTCAAAACGGTTACCTCACCGTCGGCGCCGAGAAGAAAGAAAAGGACGAGAAAGAGGGCAAGTACCTCAGAAGAGAGTGCATGGTCTCTTGCAGACGCAGTTATTACGTCGGTGAGGACATCAGTCAGGACGACATCCGGGCGAAGTACGAGAAGGGCATTCTCTCGCTCACGATCCCCAAGGAAAGCCCCAAAAAGATCGAGGAAAAGACGATCAATATCGAGTAATTCAAGTACTATGTCAGACATAATATCTAAAAAATCGCGTTTTGCATAGTACTATGTCAGGCATAATTGAGATGTTTGACCCAAAAAAGCAGGATTTTTCCTGCTTTTTTCTTTTTTCAGATCAACGTCTCGTATTCGGCATAAAGGGCGTCCGATTCCATGCGGATTTCTTTCAGGCGTTCCGAGATCTTCCGCACCGCTTGGTAATCCGCAGCATTTTCGGCGAGCGCGCGGTTTTGCGCCTCCTCTTCGGATTCGAGCGCTTCAAGCCGTTTTTCGATCTCTTTCACGCGGGCGGCGCGCCTTGCGTCCTGCGCCCGTTCCTCCTTCGAGCGGTAGCTGCCCGTCTGCTTTTTCCGCTCGGGCGGGGGAGTTTGTTTTTTGTCCTCGCGCTCCTTCTTTTCCGCGAGCGCTCTCTTTTCGAGGAATGCCGCATAGCTTCCCTCAAAGACCGAGAGTGTCTTGTCTTCAATGAGAGCGATCTTTGTGGCGACCCGTTCGATAAATCTCCGGTCATGGGAGACAAACAGCACGGTGCCGTCGAATTTTTCGAGTGCCTCTTCGAGCGATTCGCGCGCGGGAAGGTCGAGGTGGTTGGTCGGCTCGTCCAAGATCAGCACGTTTCCCTGCGCCGCTTCCAGCCGGGTGAGCGCAAGTTTTGCCCGCAGTCCGCCCGAGAGCTCTTCGATCTTTTTGTCCGCGTCCTCGGCGGAGAGCCCCGCCTGCGCGAGAAGTTTCTGCGCCTCCGTTCGCGGCATGAGGGGATGTTCTCCCCAGAAAAAGTCGAGCACCCGCTCCTGCGGGGGAAGGTCGGCGCTCTCCTGGTCGAAGTAGGCGATCTTCGCAAACTTTCCGTGGGTCACTTCCCGGCTCTCCTGTTTCAAAAATTTGAGCAGCGTGGTCTTTCCCGTGCCGTTCTCTCCCACGAGCGCGCATTTCTCGCCGCGCGTCAGGGTAAAGGAGCCCCCTTGAATGAGGAGCTTTCCTTCGGCGAAGAGATCGAATTTTTCCGCTTTGATCACCGTTTCGTACGGCTTTTGCGCGTAGGAAAAGCGATAGCGGGGCGGGGGAGGGGGAAGGGAGGGCTTTTCCAGAAGTTCGATCCGGTCCAGCCGGTTGACGCGCGATTGGGCGCTCTTTGCGGTCGTCGCGCGGACAAGGTTTTTGTCGACGTAATCCTTGAGGCGGGCGATCTCCTCCTGCTGTTTTTCAAAGGCGCGCAGCTCCTGCTTGATCTTTTCCTCTTTCAAAATGAGATATTTGGAATAGCCGCCCTTGTAGGCGGTGAGCTTGCCGCGCTCGAGCTCGAGCGTCCGATCGGTGAGGCGGTCGAGGAAATAGCGGTCGTGCGAGACGACGAGGAGAGCGCTTTTGACCGTTTTCAGATAATCTTCGAGCCAGAAGAGGGTCTTGACGTCGAGATGGTTGGTCGGCTCGTCCAAGATGAGAAGATCGGGCTCTTCAAGGAGCAGTCTGCAAAGTTTGAGCCGCGTTTTTTCACCCCCCGACATCGTGGAGACAATCTGGTCATAGAAATTTTCAAAGCCCATGCCGTTCAGGACGGTCTTAATGCGGACGTCGACGCGGTAGCTGTCCCTGGCGGCGATCTGGGCGTTCAGCCGTTCGATCTCCGTCTCCGCCTTGGCAAGTTCGCGGCCCTCCGCGCCGGCGAGCGATCTCTGCGCTTCGGCAAGCCGGGCGAGCAGTCGTTCGTCCTCCGCAAAGACCTCTTTCATCGCCTCGTAGACGGTGGAAGAGGCGTCGAACCGGCTGTCCTGTTCGAGATAGCCGATCCGGATCGAATTTTTCAAAAAGACCGTGCCGCTGTCCGGCGTGAGCTCCCCCAAAATGAGGCGCAGAAGGGTGGTTTTGCCCGCGCCGTTCGCGCCGAGAAGCCCCGCCCGATCGTTTTCGTGGAGCGAGAAAGAGACGTTCTCCACCGTGGGAACGCCGAGATAGCCGAAGGTGACGTTATCAAGGGATAAAAGCATTTTTTTCTCCCAAACTTTTTTTATGAAGAAGTGCGAACAGCTTGCCTATGTCCGACTGCTTGAAGAGCGTTTGAAGGGCGCTTCCCCCGACGAGTGCGGGAAACTGACCAAAGAGCTCGTCAAAGTCAAGGACGATTGGATCAACGGTTGAATTTATCACAAAAGATCGCCGCGCGCCTCAAAAAAGGTTTGCGGCGTTTTTTCAATCCCATTCGGGGATGAAGGAGGTTTCGGCGCTCGATTTTTCCTGCGTGTAGATGTCCGAAAAGCCGAGGGAAAGGGCATATTCGACGACGCGCCGGTATTCGCGCGAGGTGATCCGGCGGGAGAGCTCGGGGAAGTTTGCGATCTCGCCCATGGGGGTGTATTGGCGCATGAGGGAGAGCGGCGCGCCTTCGGGAAGGATCTTTTTGAGAACGTCGAGGACTTTCAAAGAGTCGGAGACGCAGAGGGGAAGAACGAGATGGCGGGTTAAAATGCCCGAGAGCAGCTTGCCGTCGGCATCTTTTGAAAATGGCTTTTGCGCCATGAAGGAGACCGCCTCCCGGGCGACGGAGCCGTAGTCTCTCCGACCCGTGTAGCGCTCGGAGAGCTCGGGCGAAAAGAATTTGAAATCGGGCAGCCACACGTCCACGAACGGGGCGATCTTTTCGAGCGTCTCGACCTTGGCATAGCCGCTTGAATTGTAGACGACGGGGATCTTCGGGCGGTAGATCGAGAGCGCCTCCGCGATCTCGAGGGCGACGTGATCGGGCGTGACGAGGTCGATGTTGTCCGCGCCGCGCGCCTCAAGCTCCCGGAAAAGATCGGAAAGCTCCTTGGGGGAGAGCTTCCTGCCCCGCTTTGCGCGGCTCACCTCGAAATTCTGGCAGAACACGCAGCGCAAACTGCAGCCGCCGAAAAAGACGGCGCCGCTGCGATGGTTCGGCGAGATCGGCGGCTCCTCGAAGGGATGAAGGTAGGACTTTGCGACCGATAGCCCCGAAACGCCGCAAAAGCCGGCGTTTTTTTCTCTGTCCGCCCCGCAGGAAACGGGGCATTGTCTGCATTCCATCCCTTCGATTATATCATATCGGGGCGCGATTTGCAACTTCATTTCGGTTGACATTCGGACGGTTTCATACTATAATAGAAAAGATCATCCAAAAGGATCGGAATTTTATTTTTTCGGAAGATAAGGATATGAGAAGATTTTTTACGAGCGAGAGCGTGACGGAAGGTCATCCCGACAAGGTCTGTGACCGAATTTCGGACAGCATTCTGGACGAGCTGTTGAAGCAGGATCCCTTGTCGCGCGCGGCGGTGGAGTGCTGCGCGGCATATAATTCGCTCTTTATCACGGGCGAAGTGACGAGCAAGGCAAAGGTCGATTTCGAAGCGGTTGCGCGCAGCGCCATCCGCGAGATCGGCTATACGGCGGGGGACTTCGCCTTCGACAAGTGCGAGATCCTTTGCCGGATCCATGCGCAGTCGCCCGACATTGCGCTCGGGGTAGACAGTTCCCTCGAAAACCGGGCGGGCGGCGACAAGAAGGACTTGCTCGGCGCGGGCGATCAGGGCATGATGTTCGGCTATGCCTGCCGCGAGACGGAGGAGCTCATGCCCCTTCCCATCG
>CANRGG010000020.1 GCA_947630115.1 uncultured Clostridia bacterium | reverse complement strand
CGTTCATCAATGCCTTCCAACCAATGAAAATCCGTGGCGTCAATCGAAAAACTCATATTTTTCTCCGCTAAATTCCTGTTTATCGCTTCAATTATACCATAAAAACAGGAGAAACGCAAGTAGCAGGCGGCGCTCGTAAAGAAAAAAGAAATCCGAACCACTCACTCGTTACGAGTATTTGGTTCGGATTATACTGACTTGGTGCGAGTAATCGGATTTGAACCGATATGGGATCTCTCCCGAAAGATTTTAAGTCTTTTGCGTCTGCCGATTTCGCCATACTCGCAAAAAATGTGGCGGCGCGCAGTGAGACGCCTGCGCCGGGTCGAAAAAAGGCATCCCCAAGCGGATGCCCTTTGCTGGAGGCGCCACCCGGATTTGAACCGGGGAGTCAGGGTTTTGCAGACCCTTGCCTTACCACTTGGCTATGGCGCCAAAAAAAACAGCGCGGAGCTGTGTTTGGAGCGGGAAACGAGATTCGAACCCGCGACATCCACCTTGGCAAGGTGGCGCTCTACCACTGAGCTATTCCCGCATAATTTTCTTTCCGCACTGTTTTTGGTGGAAGTTATAGGGCTCGAACCTATGACCCCCTGCTTGTAAGGCAGATGCTCTCCCAGCTGAGCTAAACTTCCGAATTGCTTGTATATCATACCACGTTTTCAGGAAGAATGCAAGCGTTTTTCTTTTATTTCCGGCATTTTGCAAAATTTTTTTTCGAAAGGGCATTTTCTGCGGAAAAAACGGAGCGGCAGCCCTCGCAAGGAGGACTGCCGCGGCATGCTGCGTTCAATGCTCTTCGATCCGGACGCGGAAGCTCTGCCCGTTCGGAAGGGTGAATACCAAATCATCCTGCGATCTTACGATCTTCCCTTCGAAGCAGACGGCCAACATTGCGGCGACTTCCTCCCGCAGCTCCTTCAACGATACACATTCGGTAACCATTCGCAACCTCCTTTGTTTTTCGCTTGTCTGCCTGTTATATAACAAAAATGAGGGGTCGATTTCATAGAGATTTTGTCGAACGCTGTCGGGATTTCACGAAAGTGAAGAAAAGTTTTTGCAAAGATGAGAATTTTCGTCAAAATCGCTGCGAATTTGCGCTTGACATACGCCGCGGAATGGATTATAATAAGAAAGGTATGCGGGAATCGCCTAGCGGTATGGCGTCAGCTTCCCAAGCTGATTCTGGCGGGTTCGACTCCCGTTTCCCGCTCCAAGAAAGAGGACGCCCATGTTCGGCGGCCCTCTTTTTTTGCTCCCCAAAAGGGGAGCGGGCGAAGATCTTTTCGGCGGCGCCCCGGAAAAGCTCTTCGAATTTTTCTTTTCATAATCGGCGACAAAATGGGCAGAACGCATGCTCGGCGGTTGCAATTTTTCCGGAAAACTGCTATAATTTAACAGATCGAAACAATCAGGTCCAACGATAGGAGAAGTATGGCAGGCGCAAAAGTCAAAGCGGAGAAGGAAAAAATCGAGCTTTCGGTACGGTTCCCGAAATATGCGGGTTATGCGGACTGCGCGTTGCAGACCGCCGTCCCCGTACAGGTCAAGAACCGCACGTCGGAGAGCGCGGAACTCAAAATAGAGATCAAGGACGACGAGGGGCTCATCGTGCCCTACGAGGCGACGGTGCAGGCGCCCTTCGAAAGCGCGGTGGAACTTTCCGCCGAGGGGATCTTTTCCCCGTTGTATCTGGCGGAGAACACGGCGCTCAAAAAGGTCGCGGTCCGGACGGTCGCTTCGGCGAACGGGAAGGAAGTCTGTGCGAGGACGGACGAGGTCACCGTGCTCCCTTACGACTATTTCGAGGGGCTCGAGGGGAACGCCGAACGGCTTGCGGGCTTTGTCCGTCCGCGTATCGCCGACTGCGCGCGCGTGCTCGAAGAGGCGGGCAAACGGCTCAAAAAATGGAGCGCGAGCATCGAATTTTACGGCTACACGGGGGCAGATAAGAACGCCGTCCGCCAGATCGCGGCGTCCGTCTTTGCGGCGCTCAAAGGATTTGCGGTCGAAAAATCGGGGGAGTGCGATTTAGGCGCGCCCGTCTGCGCCGTCCGGGAGGAGTCTTTGCTCAAAAGCCGCCGCGCGAGCGCGCTGGAACTTGCCGTCTTTGCGGCGGCATGCCTCGAAGCGGCGAGGCTCCATCCCGTTCTCGCGATCGGGAAGGGCGTCGGCGTGGGCGTTTGGCTCTATGACAGCTGTTTCCTCGACACCGTGACCGACGATCAGGATATCGTTTCGAAATATATCTCGGATGGGATCAACAACCTGAGCTTTTTCGATGTGGAGGATCTCTTCGCGGACAAAAACGCCGCGTTTACCCCGTCTGAAGCGCATTTTGCCGAAAAACTCAAAGAAAATTATTACGAATATTTCGTGGATCTGCGGCGCTGCCGGATGGCGGGGATCACACCGCTGCCCCTTCGCGGGAAAGGGCTGCACGGCTATGAGCTCGTCAAGGACGCCGATCTTTCCGATGAGAACGCGCCGGCGCCCCTCAAAGAGCTGAAAAAACTCAATCTCGAGGGAAAGCTCCCCAAGAACAAGCAGTGGGAAAGGCGGCTCCTCGATCTGACGATCAAAAATCCGCTCCTCAACTTCATGGGGAAGAGCGCGCTGCACGTCTGCAATGCGGACGCGGACGCCCTGCTCGCCCGCCTTTCGGAGATCGGGAGCATGAAACTCAGGCCGGGCACGGAGGAGCCGGAGCCCTTTGGCGGCGAAATGTCCGCGGCGGCGAAGGAACTTGCCGATCTCGAACAGAAGAAAGGACTTTTGCGCGTCTATGCCGACGCGGAGACCGTGCAGGAGACGGCGCGCCAGCTTCTGAGAAAGAACCGCGAGGCGGATGAAGAGACGGGCGCGAGGATCCTGTATCTCGCTTTCGGGTTTTTGAGATATGTCGGGAAGGAGGACGCAAAGCCCAAGTACGCGCCGCTCGTTCTCATGCCGGTGGGGATCAAGCGGGCGAAGGGCAACGAGGACTTCCTCGTCGAGGCGGCGGAGAAGGAATATTTCGTCAACTCGACCTTGCTCGAATACCTCAAACAGGAATTCAACATCGACGTGCGCGGGCTCGGCGGCGACATCTCCTCGCTCAAGATCTCGGAGATCCTCGCGATGGTGCTCGCGGAGACGGCGGGCATGAAGGGCTGGACGGTCGTCAAGGACGCCTATCTTGCGACTTTCTCCTTCCAGCGCTTCCTCATGTGGAACGATCTGAGGACGCATTTCCAGAAGATGAAGGAAAACGCCGTCATCGGCGCGCTTCTGAACGGGCGCATGGAGCGCGCGTCTCTTCCCGAAGTCCGGGAGGAGGACGAGGGGGACCCCGCGGGCACGCTCATTCCGCTGCCCGCCGACAGCTCGCAGTATTCGGCGATCGCGCTCTCGCGGGCGGGGGCGAGTTTCGTTTTGCACGGGCCGCCCGGGACCGGCAAGAGCCAAACCATTACCAATATCATCGCAAACGCTTTGGAGGACGGCAAGCGGGTGCTCTTCGTCGCGGAGAAGAAGGCGGCGCTCGACGTCGTGAAAAAGCGGCTCGACTATCTCGGGATCGGGCAGTTCTGCCTCGCCCTGCACGGCGGAAAGACCGACAAGCAGGACGTTCTGCGCCGCATGGAGCAGACCCTTGCCCTTCCGCGGGAGGAAGTGGCGGAGGGATTTTCCGCCAAGGCGGAGGAACTTGCGGGGCTGCGCGAAGAACTCAAAGGCCCCATGCTGGCGCTGCATAAAAAGCGGCGGCTCGGGATCTCCGTGTATGAGGCGATCCTCTCCTATCTTAAAAATAAGGACGCGCCCGACGTCATGGACATCGAGAGCGCCTTCTACGACTCTCTGGACGAGCGAAAACTCGGCGAGTGCCGCAGCAAGATCCTCTCGGCGGCGGCCGCTGCCAAGGAGTGCGGCGGCGTCTACAATTCGCCGTTTGAAAACGTCAACGTCAGCGAATATTCGCAGGCGCTGCGCGACCGGGTGTTCTGTTCCTGCGAGGTCATGATCGCCGAGATCAAGCATTTGAAAGCCTTCCTCGCTCTGTTTTTGGAGTTTTATCGCCAAAAGATCTCCATCATCACCCAAAAGAAGCTCGAAAATGTCGCCCTCATCGCCGACAACCTTGCCAAGGGCGTCTATGCGAAGTACTTTACGGGGGTGAGCGAAGAGGAGCTCTACGTCTTTTTCAATTCGAACAAGCGGCTCGACGATTGTCTTGCCTATTATTACAAACATTTCAAAACTCTTGTCGATCTCGACAAGGAATATGCGGAGGTCAGACGGGTGCTGGAAAGCGGCACGGACTTCCGTTACAGCAAGCCCGCCGCGGCGGTGTTCAAACGGCTTTCGAAGGCGGCGCTCCATCCGATCTCGCCCGAGGACGCGGGCAAATTCTTGCAGACCCTCGTCGATATCTACGCCGCCATGGAGCGTATCAAGTCGGTCCCGATCTCGAAGAACTTCTGCGACCGCGGCGGGGACATCGTCTTTAAGCGTCGGACGGAGTTTTTGGCCGATCTCAACGCCCTTCATTCGCTCTGCTCGGCGACATTCATGGATTTCAACCCCGATTCCTTCAACAGCATGTGCCTGCGGGCGCAGAATGGCTACACGCTGCCCGTTCTCGAAGGATATCTGAAGGCGGCGGAGGCGTTTTTCCATGCGCAAAACCGCTTCCTCGAGATCACGAAGGGAGACCCTTCGAAGATCGCGCAGGAGGACGTGCTCGACTATTTCTCCCTCAAAGCGGGGGCGCTCATCGACAACGTGGATATGCTCCCGAATTGGTGCATGTACAAGGCGACGGGGGAGGAACTCAAAAAGCTCGGCTGCAGCTTCATTACGGACGCGCTCGAAAGCGGCAAACTCACGGGCGAGAACATTCTCGCGGGCTTTGAGAAAAACGTCTGCAAAAACTTCCTCGAGATCAACATTCCGGCGGATCCCGACCTTTCGCGGATGACGGCGGGCACGCTCGAGGAGACGGTGGAAAAATTCCGGGGCGCTTGGGACGAATTCTCCCGTTTGACCCGGGAAAAGATCCGGAAAGATCTCATCTCCCGCCTTCCCGCCGAGGACGGCGAGGGGAGCCTGAGCGTCGAGATCTCGGCGTTCCGGCGGCTCTCCAAGAGCAATCTGCGCGGCACCGGGCTGAGGGCGCTCTTTTCGGAGATCCCCGAGCTTTCCAAGCGGATCTGCCCCTGCATGCTGATGAGCCCGATTACGGTCGCGCAATATCTGAAACCGGAGGCGGATCTTTTCGATCTTGTCATCTTCGACGAGGCGTCCCAGATGACGACGGCGGAGGCGGTCGGCTCTCTTTCTCGGGCGAAGGCGGCGATCGTTGTGGGCGATCCCAAGCAGCTGCCGCCGACGGCGTTCTTCCGCTCCGCCTATGTGGACGAGGACAATCTCGAAAACGAGGATCTCGAAAGCGTGCTCGACGACTGTCTTGCCCTCGGCATGCCCGAGCGGCATTTGAGATGGCACTACCGGAGCAAGCATGAGTCCTTGATCGCCTTCTCCAACTGTATGTATTACGACAACCGTCTCTGCACCTTCCCCTCGCCCGACGCCATGGAGAGCAAGGTGAAGTTCGTCGAGGTGGACGGCACCTACGACCGCGGATTTACCAAGCGCAACCGCAAGGAGGCCGAAGCGCTCGTGAAGGAAGTCGTCCGGCGCTTGCAGGATCCTGCGCTTTGCCGTTCGAGCATGGGGGTCGTGACGTTCTCGAGCGCCCAGCAGAACGATATTGAAAAGCTGCTCACGAAAGAGATCGCCCAAAAGAAGCTCGAGAGCGCGGCATACGAGCGCGAAGAGCCGATCTTCGTCAAAAATCTCGAAAATGTGCAGGGCGACGAGCGCGACGTCATCCTCTTTTCGGTCTGTTACGGGCCCGACGCGTCGGGCAGGGTCTCCCTCAATTTCGGGCCTTTGAACCAGGCCGGCGGTTGGCGGCGGCTCAACGTCGCGGTCTCGCGCGCGAGGGAGGAGATGGTGGTGTTCTCGACGATGACGTCGGGCATGATCGACCTTGCCAAGACCTCTTCGAAGGGGGTCGCGGGGCTCAAAGCCTTCCTCGAATTTGCCGAAAAGGGCAGGACGACGCTCGCCGTCAAGTCGGCGGCGGTCACGGAAGGGGCGCAGATCGGGAAATTCATCGCAAAGGAGCTCGCAGGCTACGGCTACGAGTGCCGGGTGGACGTGGGCGCCTCCGAATTCAAGATCGACGTCGCGGTCGTGGATCCGCGGAGCCGGCATGACTTTCTCCTTGCCGTCCTCTGCGACGCGCCGAGCGCCTTCTCGGTCAAGGACCGGAACATTCTGCAAGTGCAGACCCTCAAACGGGCGAATTGGAACGTTTTGCGGGTGAACTGCGTCAACTATTTCAACAACCCGAAGCGCGAGATCAAGCGGATCAAAGATCTTCTCGACAAGCTGACGGGAACGGAGCGCAAGGACGGGGGACGGCTCAAAGCCGCAAAGCCCTACCGCGCGTTCAAGGGAACGGGCGCGGAGGTCGCGGCATTCATCACGAGCGGGGTGAACGACGCCGAGATCATGGAGCGGCTCAAAGAGATTGTCGCCTTGGAGGAGCCCATTTCGCGCGCCTTCTTAAAGACGCGGCTGCTTGCAAGCTACGGGATGACGAAGTCTGGCTCGCGGATCGACGCCCGTCTCGACGCGCTCATCGACGGCTGCGCCTTCAAAAAGGAGCGGGCGCTCGGCAAAGATTATTTCTACAAGCGCGACGGGGCGATTTTGCTCGATCATTTCCGGACAGAGACCGAGCCCGTTTTGCGCAAAACGGAGGACGATTTCACGCCGTTCGAGATCGTCTCGTTCATCAAGGCGACCCTCGAAGAGCGGGTGAGCCTCTATCTCGACGAACTGCTTCAGATGATCGAGAGCACCTTCCGTCTGCGCCGAAGCGAACAGACGGCGGCGTTCGTCCGCGACTGCGTCGGCTACGGCGAGGAACGGGGCGTTCTGGTGCGTTCGGTCTCGGACAGAATTTCGCTCGCCTGAGCGCTCGGCATGAGGAACGAAAGAGAAAGCGGAATGGACCGGAAACAGACGGATCTCAATTTCCGTCCGCTGCTCTTTTGTGCCGTCGGGCTTGCATTTGGCATCTTTTTATACGGGAAAATCGCATTCGGCGGGCTTTTGCCCTCCGATTTTCTCTTTCTCGGGCTTCTTTTGCTCTTTTCGCTGCGGCCGTTTTCCCTGCGACGGATCCTCGCGGTCGTTCTGACGCTCGCCCTGTCTGCGGGCGTCGGCGCGCTGGGGATCTTTCTGTACGACAAAAATTTCCGGACGGAGCCGCCCGAGGGGGACTGCATGATCACGGGCACGGCGATCTCTGTCTCGGACAAGGGCGGCTATTCCCTGGTGGTTTTGAGCGATCTTTCCGCGGACGGGGAGAAGCTGGGCGGGAAATGCCGCCTGTATCTTCGGAGCGAGGACGTCCTGCCTGCGGACGAGATTGTCTTTTTCGCCGAACTCAAGCCCGTCAACTGCGAGGAGTTTTCCTCGGACGGGAGGGCGAGCTCCTTCTTTTCGCAGAATATCCGCTATACCGCAAGCTGCGAAGCGTTCCGGAAGGTCGATCTTTCCTCCAATCCGTTTTTGCGGTTCAACCGGCTGCTCTTTCAGACCCTGTTTCATCACATGGACCGGGACACCGCGGGCGTCGGATACGCCCTTCTCACCGGGAATTCGGGGAGCATGGACGAGGGGATCGCAACGATCGCCCGGCGGGGCGGCTTCGCCCATCTCTTCGCCGTCTCGGGGCTACACATCGGAATTTTGTTTTCGGCGGTCTATCTGCTGTTCCGCCCCCTCAAAAGATACCGATTTTTCCCGGCGGCGGCCGCGGCGCTCTGCTATTGCGCCCTCTGCAACTTCACCGCCTCGTCCGTCCGCGCCTTTCTCATGTGCGCCGTCCTCGGCCTGAGGAAATTTTTCGGGACAAAGTACGATTATCTCGACGCTCTGTCCTTTGCGGCGCTGATCCTTCTGCTGTTTTCCCCCCAACAGTGGTTTTCCTGGGGGTTCAAGCTCTCCTTCGGCGCCTGTGCGGGGATCGGACTTTTCTCGGGAAGTTTTTCGCGGTTCTTTGCCAAATGGAAGTTCCCGAAGGCGGTGAGGGGCTATCTTTCGATGTTCCTCGGCGTCCAGATCTTTCTCTTCCCGCTGCAGCTTGAAATGTCGGGATATTTTCCCGTTTTCGGGATCATATTCAATCTGCTTGCCGCGCCGCTCATGCCCGCGCTCTTTTTAGGGCTTCTGATCTTTACTTCGCTTGCCGTTTTCATTCCGCCCGCAGCGCCCTTCTTTCTCGCTCTGCCCGACGGAATGCTCGCCCTCTTTCTGTTCTTGTTCGCCTCCGCGGGTTCCTCCTTTGTCCTCAAAGGCTTTTCCCTCGGCGTCGGCGCCGCCGTCTGGCTCTGCGGGTGCCTGCTGCTTTCGGAGCGGCTGCGCCTGTCCGTTCGCGCCCGGGCGTTTGCCGCCGCCGCGCTCGTTCTCCTGTTTTCTTCGTCCGTCGTGTTCGAGAACGTCGTATTCTCGGGCTGCCGCGTCGACTTTTTCAGCGGGGACGGGGAATTTGCGGCGCTTGTTTCGACAAAGGACGCGCGTATTTTGCTGATCGACGGGGAGATCTCGCTCGATCGCTGCGAGGACATTCTGAACCGGCGGGGCGGGGAGACGGACGCCGTAGTCGTTCTCTCGGACGATCCGCTCTCCGCGCTGAATACCGCCCTGTTTCTGCCGCAAAAGACGATCTATCTCGGCAAAGAGGTTGCCGTGTGGGACTCCTGCTCCGCCGACGTCGAATTTGCGGAGACATTCTCGTGCGGCGGCGTCGCGTTCCGCTATGTGAGCGAAGAAAAACTGCTGATGATCGCGGAAGGGATCGCCGTCGAGGTGGATTTCGGCGGGAAAGAGGATCTCGGCGTCGATTTATTTCTCGGAGACGCCCGGGGAGACTTGAAATATTTTCTGAAAGATGGTAAAATATATGCGTAGGCAAAACCCTGCGCAAAAAAGAGCCGCGAGATGAAATTTACAGAGCTTTCGAAAAGTTTGAAGGAGACCCTCTTCCCCATTTATCTCATCGAGGGGGAGGAGGCGTATTTCCGCGCCCATGCGGTGAAGAGTATCCGCGCGGCGTGCGGCCTTTCGCAGCCGCTTTTGAACGACGTGCGCGAAGAGGGGGAGACGCTTAAAGGGGACCGGCTGGCCGCCTTCCGCGACAGCCTCTATGCAATGCCCTTCTTTGACGAGTGGCGGCTCGTCCGCGTCTATGATTTCTATCCGACCGAGCGGGAATGGGAGAGCGTTTTCAAAAATTATGCGGCGGCGCCCTGCCCTTCGACGGTGCTTCTCATCGTGAACGGAGGGAAAAAGGCGGGCGCGTGCGATCTCAAAAAGAAGAAAGGGGTGACCTTTGTGGACTGCGCGCGTGCGAACGAGGAAACCCTGCAAAAATGGCTCTTTTCGCTCATGCGGCGGGAGGGGCTTCTCCCCGAATCGGACGCGGTGGAGCTCATGGTGCGCTATTGCGCCCTGAACGCGGCGCGGCTCAAAAAGGAGACCGACAAACTTAAACTCCTTTTGGGCGAAGGGGGACGGGTGACGTGCGCCGCCGTCGAGGAACATATCGAGCGGGATACCGAATATAAAGTATACGAGCTGACGCAGGCGGCGTCCGCCGGAAATTTCACGGCGTTTTCGGAAATTCTGAGCGATCTTATGAAGAAAGGCTTCGACGAAAACGCGGCGCTCTCGGCGCTTTTGTCTCATTACAGGACACTTTCGGAGATCTCGGAGATGAGCGGCTCGGACGGCGAGATCGCGGCGGCCCTCGGCATGAACCCCTATGCCGTCAAAAAAAACCGGGAACTCATCGCAAGACTGAAAAAAGACAGGGTGCAGAGGCGCTTTCGGGCGCTTTACGAGCTTTCCTGCAAAATGCGGGGCGGGCTCTTGACGAAAACGGGCGCGCTCGACGCCGCGGTCGCAAAAATATTCTTCGATTGAACAAAATAAAAGAGGAAGCCCCCCGAAAATCTTTGCAAAATTTTTCCCGAAAAGTTATAATATGAGGGAAGACCCCGAAAAAAGGGGGGTGGGATTTACATGAGCGTAATCGAATCGATCAAAAATGTATTCAGTTCGCTTCCCCAGAATTGGGGAACCTATGCGGTGGAACTCGTCGCGTTCTTTTTGCTGTTCTATTTCGTCTTTCGAATTTTGAAAGAGGGCAGCGAGACTCATCTCATCGTCGCATACAGTCTTTTCGTGATCTTGGGCGGGCTCTTGTGCCTTTTCTCGAAAAATTTCGACGAGACTTGTTATTTTATCTATCTCAGCTGCCTGTCCCTCTTCTTTCTGCTCTTGTTCAATACGGAGATCAAGCGCGTCATCAGGACAGGGAAGGTGCAGCCGCTCGACAAGGAGGCGCCCGCCGCGCGCGGCGCAAGCGCGGCGCGCGCGGAGGAATGTATCTCCGCCATCATGCGCGCGGTGCAGAACCTCTCCAAGAACAATACGGGGGCACTCATCATTCTGAGCAACGGCAACGTGCCCAAGGAGATCATAGACAGCGGCGTCAAGCTCGGCGCCTCCATCTCCAATCAACTCATCGAGGGCATTTTCGTCAACAAAGCGCCGCTGCATGACGGCGCGATGATCATTCACAGCGACAAGATCGAGGCGGCGGGGTGCTTCTTGCCCCTCACGCAGCAGGATCTTCCCAAGGAGTTCGGGACCCGCCATCGCGCGGGGATCGGCGTCACCGAAGTGGCGGACGTCGCGACGATCATCGTCTCCGAGGAGACGGGCATTGTCTCCACCGTCAAGCACGGCGAGATCAAGCGGTATGTCGATTCGGAGGCGCTCAACAAGTTCCTGCGTGCATATTATTGGAAGGAGCTCAATGGGGAGGGGAATAAGAAATCATGAAATTTTTCACGTTCTGGAAGAAGGCGTTTACGCAGAATATCCCGATCAAAATCACGGCGCTGCTTCTCGCGGCGGTCGCCGTTATCCTCATGAATGCGATCTGATCGAAGATGAAGAGTTGTATCCGCGTTCCGCGCGTCTTTCTGCCACGGGACAATCTTGAAACCTGGGCGATCCCGGCGTGCGACAGTCACGCTTACGACCGGAATTTCTGGGAGCGCGTCGCGCAGGCAACCGGCGGCGCGCCCTCTGCGCTTTCCTGCATTTTGCCCGACGTCTATTTGGGCGACGAGGACGAAGCGCGCCGGAAAGAGGTCTGCGAGAGCATGTACGCCCATCTGGAAAGCGGCGTATTGGAGCGGCTCAACCGCGGTATGATCTATGTTGAGCGCGAGACCAAGTACGGACAACGGCGGGGGATTGTCGCCAACGTCGATCTCGAAGAATTTTCCCCGGAGGGCGGCAAAGGGGCGATGATCTGCGCCGCCGAGGAGACCCTTCCCGAACTCGTCGAGGCGCGCTGTGCGCTGCGGCGGCAGGCGGTCATGGAATTTCCGCACGCCGTCCTGCTTTACCGCGACAAGAAAGACAAAGTTCTCCGCGCGCTGGCGCCCGATCTGGAGGAGCTCTACAACATCACGCTGTTCGGCGGAGACAGGATCCGGGCGTGTTTCATTCCCGACGAAGAGTCGCAGTACGTCGCGCAGGATCTTTTGGCGCGCGCCGATCCCTGTTTCGTCGTCGCGGACGGGACCCATTCGCTCGCCGCGGCGAAAAAGCATTGGGAAGAAGTAAAGCAGCCGCTCACCGAAGGGGAGAGGCGCAACCATCCCGCGCGCTTCTTTTTGGCGGAATTCGTCAATGTCTTTGAGGAAGGGCTTGCGTTGGAGCCTGTCCACCGCGTGGTGAAGGAGATCGAGACGGAGGCGTTCTGCGAATATTTCCGGCAAAACGTCAAATGCAAGCGGGAGGGCCGGGTGCTGTATCCCATTCTGGCGGGCGAGGAGGGTTACCGTCAGACCGAGCGGACCATCCGGGAATTTGTCCGGCAAAACTACGGGAAGATCGAATACCAAACGGGACGGCCGCAGGAACTTGCGGGCGAGGACGGCGCGGTCGTTGCGCTTCCCGCCGTAGAGAAGGAGGAGCTCTTTGCCGCGGTGAAAAACGGCAGAAGATTTCCCGCCAAAACGTTCTGCTTGGGTGCGGAGAGCGCGCGATACAGCATCGAGGGCAGGGAAATCAGCTATGATTAAAGTCTGTAAATTCGGCGGCACGAGTATGGCGAGCGGAATGACCTTCCGCCGCGTGAAGGAGATTCTCTCCGGCGATCCGTCGCGGCGGTATGCGGTTGTCTCCGCCCCGGGGAAGCGATATGGGGGAGAGACGAAGATGACCGATCTTCTGTATGCGGCGCATGCCTGCCTGAAAAAAACGGGGAGCTGCGGCGCGCCGTTTGAAAAAATAAGAACCCGTTTTCAGGGCGTCTCGGACGAGCTTGATCTTGGAAAGAGCTTGGACGTGGACGCCCTTTTGGATGAGACCGAACAGGAGATCGCAAGACGGAACAGCGAGGCGTTCACCGTCTCGCGCGGGGAATATCTGGCGGCGAAGCTCATGGCGGCGTATTGGGGGGCGCCCTTTCTCGACGCCGCCGATTTGATCGTTTTCGGCGAGGACGGCGCGCTGGACGGGGAAACGACCGATCAAAGGATCGCCTCCGCCCTCGGCGAGCGGGAGCGGGCGGTCATTCCGGGCTTTTACGGGGCGGACAAAGAGGGAAACGTCGTCTGTTTTCCGCGCGGGGGGAGCGATATTTCGGGGGCGATCGTGGCGCGGGCGGTCTGCGCCGATCTCTATGAAAATTGGACGGATGTGAGCGGATTTTTGGTCTGCGATCCGCGGATCGTCGAAAATCCGGCTCAGATCGGGCGGTTGACCTACCGCGAACTTCGCGGGCTGTCCTATATGGGGGCGAGCGTCTTACATGTCGAGACCCTTTTTCCCGTTCGCGAGGCGGGGATCCCGATCTGTATCAAGAACACCTTCCGCCCGTCCGATCCGGGCACGATGATCGTGAAAAGCCGGAGGACGGAGGAGGGGAGCGCGATCACGGGGATCGCGGGGAAGAAGGGGTACACGGCGGTGGCCGTCGAAAAGACGTTGATGAGCGGCGGGCTCGGCGACGTGCGGCGCATGCTGGAGATTTTGGAGAAAAACGGGATCCCCTTCGAGCATATGCCGTCGGGGATCGACGCCGTCCTTTTTCTGATCGAAAGCGGATATTTAGGCGGGGGAAAGCGGGAGAAGGTCGTCCGGGAGATCGAGGCGGCGGTCTCGCCCGACAGGATCCGCGTTCTGCCGGGGCTTGCGCTTGTTGCGGCGGTGGGGCAGGGAATGCGCGGGAATGTCGGCGTTTCGGCGCGGATCTTTGAGGCAGTCGCGCGGACGGGGGTGAATGTAAAATTCATTGATCTGGGCTCGCTCGGGCAGGATCTGATCTTCGGCGTAGACGAAGGGGACTTTGAGCGTACGATCCGCGCTGTGTATGAAGAGTTTTTTATTCGATGAAAAGGCTTGCTGCGCAATCTTTTCATCGAGGAAATGGGCTTTACACATTAATGAAGTTTGTTCTCCATATTCGCTTCTTCCGACAGCAAGCGCGAAGGATCGCGCAACTTGAGTGCGCTGCCGCAAAAGCGCGGTTTTGCTTCGCGCAGTCATTTTAATTTTTCCTGTTTCGATGAAAAGGCTTGCTGCGCAATCTTTTATCAAGGGGTCATATTTTGTGTATTCATAAACCCTTTGTCGCCCGCCCCTTTCGGATGCGGGGGAGCTCGTTATCGCCGCCCGCCGCGTGGGGCCTGTTTGCACCGCTGCTAAAATACGAAACCGCCTCGGGCTGTGCCATCGGCGGTACGTGCTTGTTTTGCGAGTTTTTTATTTTTTCGGATTTTTAATATTCGTCTGCGTAGCCACAAGGAAAAACGAAACCGCCTCGGGCTGTGCCCTCGGCGGTACGCGCTTGTTTTGCAAGTTTTTATTTTCTCGGATTCTTGATATTTGCCTGTGCTGCCGCAAGACGCGCAATCGGAACGCGGAACGGCGAGCAGGACACATAGTCGAGCCCGATGTTATGGCAGAATTCGATCGAAGCGGGATCGCCGCCGTGTTCGCCGCAAATGCCGAGATGAATAGTAGGACGGGTCTTTTTGCCCAGCTCTACCGCCATCGTCATCAGCTTGCCCACGCCCGTCTGGTCAAGGGAAGCGAACGGATCGCTCTCATAGATCTTCGTCTTGAATTTTGTCTTGTAATAGGACGGAAGGAACTTGCCCGCGTCGTCGCGCGAGAAGCCGAAGGTCATTTGCGTCAAATCGTTTGTGCCGAAGCAGAAGAACTCCGCTTCCTTTGCGATCTCGTCCGCGGTGAGCGCCGCGCGGGGGATCTCGATCATCGTGCCGACCTCGTATTCAAGGTCCGCCTTCGCCTCTTTGATGACCTTGTCCGCCGTCTCGACGACGATGTCCTTGACGAACTTCATCTCTTTCGCCTCTCCCGTGAGCGGAACCATGATCTCGGGCTTGATCTTCTTGCCCGTGCGCTTCTGCACCGCGATCGCCGCCTTGATGATCGCCCGGGTCTGCATGACGGTAATCTCGGGATAGGTGACCGAAAGACGGCACCCTCTGTGTCCCATCATGGGGTTGAATTCGTGCAGATCGGTGATGATCTGGCGGATCTGCGCCGCCGTCTTATGCTGCGCCTTGGCAAGCGCCTCGATGTCCTCGTCGTCCGTCGGAACAAACTCGTGAAGGGGCGGGTCGAGGAAGCGGATTGTGACGGGATATTCCCCGAGCGCTTCGAACAGCCCTTCGAAGTCTGCCTGCTGCATGGGCTCGATCTTGTCGAGCGCCGCAATGCGCTCCTCCTCCTTGTCCGAGCAGATCATCTCGCGGAACGCGCCGATCCGGTCGGGGTCGAAGAACATGTGCTCGGTACGGCAGAGCCCGATCCCCTGCGCGCCGAAGGCGACTGCCTGTCTGGCGTCCTTGGGCGTATCCGCGTTCGTGCGGACTTTGAGCGCCTTGTATTTGTCGGAAAGATCCATGATCCGCTTGAAATAGTAGCTGTTGGGGTCGGCGGGAACGGTCTTGATGAGGGTGTCGTAGATCTTGCCCGTCGAGCCATCCAGCGAAAGCCCGTCGCCCTCGTGATAGACCTTCCCGTTCAGGGTGAACTGCTTGTTCTCCTCGTCCATTTTGATGTCGCCGCAGCCGGAAACGCAGCAGGTGCCCATGCCGCGCGCCACGACCGCCGCATGGGAGGTCTGTCCGCCGCGCACGGTGAGAATGCCCTGCGCATATTTCATGCCTTCGATGTCCTCGGGCGAGGTCTCGAGCCGGACAAGGATGACTTTCTTGCCCTTCTTGCCTTCGATGACAGCGTCGTCCGCGGTAAAGACGATCGATCCTGCCGCCGCGCCGGGGGAGGCCGCAATGCCCGTGCCGACGACGTTGCTCTTATCCGCAGCTTTGAGCGCCGCGGGGTCGAACTGCGGGTGCAGGAGCATGTCCAAAGATTTTGCGTCGATTTGGAGCAGCGCTTCCTTCTCCGTCACCATGCCTTCGTCGATGAGATCGCAGGCGATCTTGACGGCGGCCGTCGCCGTGCGCTTGCCGTTCCGGGTCTGGAGCATGTAGAGCTTGCCGTTTTCGACGGTGAACTCCATATCCTGCATGTCGCGGTAATGATTTTCGAGGATCTTGCAGATCTCGAGGAACTGCCGGTAAACGTCGGGGAACACTTCCGCCATCTTCGCGATGGGCATGGGGGTTCTGACGCCTGCGACGACGTCCTCGCCCTGCGCGTTCGTGAGGAACTCGCCCATGAGCCCCTTTTCGCCGGTGGCGGGGTTGCGGGTGAACGCGACGCCGGTGCCGCAGTTTTCGCCCATGTTGCCGAACGCCATCATCTGGACGTTGACCGCCGTGCCCCAGCTGTAAGGAATGCCGTGCTCCATGCGGTAGATGTTGGCGCGGTCGTTGTCCCAGGAGCGGAACACCGCCTTGACCGCCTCGAAGAGCTGTTCCTTGGGATCGGTCGGGAACTCCGCGCCGATCTTTGCCTTATATTCCGCCTTGAATTCGTTTGCAAGCTCTTTCAAATCGTCCGCGCTCAGCTCCACGTCGAGCGTAACGCCCTTTTTCGCCTTCATCTTGTCGATGAGCTCTTCGAAGTATTTCTTGCCGACGCCCATGACGACGTCGGAGAACATCTGAATGAAACGGCGATAGCAGTCCCACGCCCAGCGGGGATTGTTCGACTTCTTCGAAAGAACGTCGACGACCTCTTCGTTGAGCCCGAGGTTGAGAATGGTATCCATCATGCCGGGCATGGACGCGCGCGCGCCCGAACGCACCGAGACGAGCAGGGGATTTTCCTTGTCGCCGAACTTTTTCCCCGCGATCTTCTCGAGCTTGTCGATATAGGTCATGATCTCCGCCCGGATATCGGGATTGATCTGTCTGCCGTCCTCATAGTATTGCGTGCAAGCCTCCGTGGAAATCGTAAAGCCCTGCGGAACGGGAAGTCCGATGTTCGTCATCTCCGCAAGATTGGCGCCCTTGCCGCCCAGAAGTTCCCGCATGTTCGCGTTCCCCTCCGTAAATAAATAACAATACTTCTTCTTTGCCATTTTTTCCTCCAAAAAATGAAAATTTAATCCAACCATTATTTTACAACATTTCCGGTTTTTTTTCAAGTCCTTTTCCATGCGAAATCGGACATAATGTGAAAAAGTTACAGAAAAAATCCGCCGGAACGCTTTCTTTGACGAAAATTCCGGCGGAAAAACCCGAAAAGGGTGGTTGAACGGCAATAAAATTTTGAAAGTTTTTTGATCAGTCGCTGTTGAGAAGGTCGCAGGCGCTCGTCAGCCAGCCCGAGACGGGGAAGGCGGCGAGCATGACGCAGATGATATAGAGGATCTGCGTCATATTGTAGGAGACATATTCCCAGCCCGTATAGATGATGTTGCCGAGCTCCGGGATACACATGACGAGGATACAAACGCCGAGCACGCCGAAATAGACGGAGGCGCGCAGGAAATTGAGCGGCTTTAAGATCCGGTAGAGCATGACCACGCCGCCGAAAGTGACGGCAATGATCATGAGGGGATTGAGGGCGTAGCGCACGACAACCTCGCCCGCCTCGTTTGTGAGATTGATCCGGGTGTCGCCGAGGGCGTCCGGCATGAACCGGCAGCCGAGATAGACGGACATCACGCATAGGATCAGGGTGATCGCGCCGGGAATGGAGCGCGATATGACATATAGGATGAATTTCCCATGCACCCGGTTGGTGTTGGGCTGCAAGGAGATGACGAAAGAGGGCAGCGCCGCGACAAAGAACTCGAAGAGGAGCAAATTGTTGGTGGTGAAAAAGTAGGTGCGGTGCATGATGACGCAGATGATCGCAAGGATCGTCGTGAAGAGCGTTTTCATGATATAGAGCGAGGCGCTGTTTTTGATGTTGTTGATGACCCGTCTGCCCTCGTTGACGACGGAGGGAAGGTTTAGGAAGTTGTTGTTCATGAGGACAAGGTGGGAGACGTTCCGCGCCGCCTCGCTGCCCGAGGCGACCGAGATCGCGCAGTCCGCCTCTTTGAGGGCGAGAATGTCGTTGACGCCGTCCCCCGTCATAGCGACGGTGTTACCGGCGCGCTTGATGGCGCGCACGAGGATCGCCTTCTGTTCGGGGGTGACCCGCCCGAAAACGGTGTATTGGTTCGCGACGTTCTCGACCTCGATGTCGGTCATGCCGTCGAGGGAGATGTATTTGCCGGCGTTCTGCACGCCGACACGGCGCGCGACTTCGGAAACGGTGACGGGATTGTCGCCCGAGATGATCCGGATATCCACATCGTTTTCCTTGAACCATTTGATCGTCTCGACCGCCTCCGCGCGAATGTTGTCGGCGAGGGTGATGAGGGCGATCGCATGGAGATTGGCGGGAAGTTTGTTCTCGATGATCTTGCCAGACGCATGCGCGAGCACGAGCACGCGGAGCCCGACCTGCGCATATTGTTTGACGATCCGTTCGATCTTGGGTGGCATGGGGCGCAGCACGAATTCGGGCGCGCCGAATGCGAAGGTGTCATCCTCGAAGGAGACGGCGGAGAGCTTCCGTTCCGAAGAGAAGGGCAGAACCGCGGTCGCCTGCAGGGTGCCCGAATGCCCGAAGCGGTCGGCAAGCGCCTGCGAGGTATGGTTATTGTCGTTCAGCGCGCCGAGCATGCTGCCCATAATCTGCTCGACGGAATAGTCGGTGTCGTTGCCCAGAATGACGCAATCGCTCACCGTCATTCTGCCGTCGGTGATCGTGCCCGTCTTGTCGAGGCAGAGTACGTTGACCCGTGCGAGCATTTCAAGGGAGTACATGTCCTGCACGAGCGTCTGTTTTTTGGCGAGCCTGCCCATGCCGATCGCCATCGCGAGCGAGGTGAGAAGCAGTAGGCCGGAGGGGATCATGCCGATGATGACCGCGCCGGTGTATTGGATGGAGGCGTTGACCTGTTCCCGCATTGCCATAGCTTCGGCGCCGAGACGGGACATGTTCACCCAGAAGGTGAGGGCGGCGACGACGGGGATGAGAACGCCGATCACGCGGATGAACAGGTGGATGGAGTTCATGATTTCCGACTTCGGACGCTTGTATTTCTTCGCCTTGGAGGTGAGTTTGTTGAGATATGTAGATCTGCCGACCTTGTCGGCGCGGACGCGGCAGTTTCCGCTGACAATGTAGGAGCCCGCGTAGAGGGTGTCGCCGTCCGACTTTTTGACGGAGGCCGACTCGCCCGTGAGGAGGGACTCGTTCACCTCCACCGCGCCGCTTTCGAGAATGCAATCGGCGGGGATCTGCTGTCCGGAGCCGAGCAGCAGCACGTCGTCGAGGACGAGCTCTTTGATCGGGATCTCCCGTTCCGTTCCGCCGCGGACGACCTTCACCGTCGCGTTGATGAGGACGGCGAGCTTGTCGATCTGCCGCTTGGCGAGGATCTCCTGGATGACGCCGATGACGAGGTTCGCCGCGAAGATCGCCACAAAGAGGAATTGGGAGAGTTCTGCGCCCGCAAAGGCGAGGGCGGCGGCGACCAGAACGCACAGGAGATTGAACACCGTGCAGAAGTTGCCGATGAAGATCGAAAGATAGGATTTACTGTATTTTTTGTTGACGTCGTTGAAGAGAAACTGCGAAAAACGGGTCTCAACCTGCTCTTCGGAGAGTCCTTCCTCCAAGGGAGGGTTGAACCGTTCGACTTCGCTCTCGTCGGGAAGGGATTTCGCCCGGCGGAAGCGGCGCATGAGTTTTCTGCGCGATCGGTCGGCGCGCTTCGTCTTTCCCCCGCTGCGCGCGAGTACTCTTTCGAAAAAGGAAAGCGTTCTTTCCTCCTTTCGTTCTTCCAGATCCTTTTTTTCAGGCTGTTCGTCCAAAAAAATCACCTCGCAACTTTATCGTCGGTCTTATTATACACAGGCTTGCGGAAAATGTCAACTCTTAAAGTTTCCCTGTGGCGGACGGGCGAGAATTTTTGTTCCCCGCGGGGGAAACGATTGCAATCCGGGGCAAAATGATGTATAATAAGGTTAAGTATCATTTGAGGTAATTTCATGATCGACATCAATCTCCTGCGCAGCGATCCCGACCGCGTGCGCGAAAACATTCGGAAAAAATTTCAGGACAAAAAACTGCCGCTCGTCGATGAGGCGATCGAGCTGGACAGCCGCCGCCGCGCCCTTTTGAGCGAGGGGGACGAGCTCCGCGCGAGCCGGAACAGCCTTTCCCGTCAGATCGGGCAGCTCATGCGCGAGAAAAAGACGGAAGAGGCGGAAACGGTCAAGGCGGAGGTCAACCGCAACGCCGAACGGCTCGAAGCCATCGAAAAAGAGGAAGCGGAAGTGAGCGAGCGGCTCAAAAAGACGATGATGGGCATTCCCAACTTCATCTCGCCCGAAACGCCGATCGGCAGGGACGACTCGGAGAACGTCGAAGGGCAGCGGTTTCTGGAACCGAAAGTGCCCGATTTCGAGATCCCTTATCATGTCGAGATTTTAGAGAAGCTGGACGGGATCGACATCGACAGCGCCCGCCGCACGAGCGGGCAGGGCTTTTACTATCTGACGGGCGATGTCGCCCGGCTGCACTCGGCGATCCTCTCCTACGCGCGCGATTTCATGATCGGAAAGGGCTTCACCTACTGCATTCCGCCCTTCATGATCCGTTCTTCGGTCGTCGAAGGCGTCATGAGCTTCGAGGAGATGGATGGCATGATGTACAAGATCGAAGGGGAGGATCTGTATCTCATCGGCACGAGCGAGCATTCGATGATCGGAAGATTTCTGAATACGACGATCGACGAAAAGAAGCTCCCGCTGACGCTGACGAGCTATTCCCCCTGTTTCCGCAAGGAGCGCGGCGCGCACGGGCTGGAAGAGCGGGGGATCTACCGCATTCATCAGTTTGAAAAGCAGGAGATGATCGTCATCTGCAAGCCCGAAGAGAGCGAGTCCTGGTACGAGAAGATGTGGAACTATACGGTCGAGCTGTTCGTCTCGATGGGGATTCCCGTCAGGACGCTCGAATGCTGTTCGGGTGATCTTGCCGATCTCAAATACCGCTCGGTGGACGTGGAGGCATGGTCCCCGCGGCAGAAAAAATATTTCGAAGTCGGATCCTGTTCCAACCTGACCGACGCGCAGGCGCGGCGGCTGGGGATTCGCTATAAGGGCGCAAAGGGCGGCGGATTCGCGCACACCCTCAACAACACGGTGGTGGCGCCGCCGCGGATGCTCATCGCGTTTTTGGAGAACCACCTCCGCGCCGACGGAAGCGTCGGGATCCCCGAAGTCCTGCGTCCCTACATGGGCGGCAAAACAGAGATCACCGTCAAGGCATGAAGTACGTTTTTTTCGATATCGAGTGCGCCTGCGTCTATAAGAACGCGGCGAAAATGTGCGCTTTCGGGTACGTCGTCACGGATGAAAACTTCCGGCTGCTCGAAAAGGAGGACGTCCTGCTCAATCCGAGGGGAAAGTTCCATCTGACCGGCCGCAAGGGCGGCGAGGGGCTCGTTCTGCCCTATGAGTACGAGGATTTCAAGAAATATCCGACCTTTCCCGCGGAGTATGAACGGATCAAGAAGCTGCTCGAAGAGGACAGCGTCGTCTGCGGGCATGCGACGATCAACGACGTCAACTATCTCAATCTTGAGACCAAGCGGTATAAACTTCCTTCGTTCCGGTTCGAATTTTACGATACGCAGTTTTTTTACATGAATGCGGAGAACGATTTCACGCGGCAGTACGGCTTGCAGGCGATGGCGGAGGAGCTCGGCGTAGAGTTCACTCCTCACCGCGCCGTGGACGACGCCTATGCGACCATGCGGGTGTGCGAAAAGCTCTGCGCGCGCGAGGGGACCGATTTTATGGGGCTTGTCGCAAAATACGCCGTGAGAGGGGGGAAGATCGCCAACTATAAGATCCGAAATCTCACCTCTTCGGGACATCAGAGATATCTCACGGAGCGGGAGAGACAGCGCGAGGAGCATTTCAAGGCGCATGAGGAGTTCTATCGCTTCGTCAACAAAAATATGCACAGGAGAAAGCGCGGCGGCTCGCTGGAAGGAAAGGTTTTCTGCTTTGCGCGCGACATCGAGGACGACGTCGCGGTCTCGCGGAAACTTCTGGAAGTCATCTTCGCCTCGGGCGGCAGATACACTTCCCATCCGACGGAGTGCAACGTTTACATCGCGCGGGAGGACGGCGGCATGCGCGGCAGCACCGCGGTGACGGCGGGAGCGGCGTTCATTCCGCTTGAAACGCTCGAAGCGGCGCTCAATATGTAACATGCCGGAATTGCCCGAAGAATTTATCAAGCGCATTCAAAAGAGGCGGGGAGAGGACTTCCCTGCCTTTTTGCGCGCGCTGGAGCTTCCGCAAAGAAAGAAGGGGCTTCACGTCAACACGCTGAAAATTTCCTCCGAAGAGTTCCGAAAGATCTCCCTGTTTCCGCTGAAAGAGCCCGTCCCTTGGGCAAAGGACTGCTTTTACCACGACGAGGAAAAGGCGGGCGGGGACCTGTTCCACTTTGCGGGGCTCTTCTATTTGCAGGAGCCCTCTGCCGCGTGTGCCGCGCCTCTTCTCGACGTTCGGCCGGGAGAGCGCGTGCTCGATCTTTGCGCCGCGCCGGGCGGAAAAACGGCGCAGCTTGCCTCCGCGCTCGGCGGAAAGGGGCTGCTCGTCTCCAACGAGATCGACGGCAGACGCGCGGAGATCCTGTCGCAGAACGTGGAGCGGCTTGGCATTTCGAATTGCGCGGTCACCTGCGCGCCGCCCGAAAAACTTTCGGAGAGATTTCCCGCCTATTTCGATAAGATCCTCGTGGACGCTCCCTGTTCGGGGGAGGGCATGTTTCGAAAAGAGCCGAATGCCGTTAAAGAATGGAGCCCCGAGAACGTCCGCCGCTGCGCGCTGCGCCAGCGGGAGATCCTCGAACACGCCGCGAAAATGCTGGCGGGGGGCGGGCGGCTGGTCTATTCCACCTGCACCTTCGCGGAAGAGGAGGACGAGTGGCAGATCGAAGAATTCTTGAAAAGCCACCCCGAGTTCGAACTTCTTTCCATGGAAAAATTGCTGCCGCATGAGATCGAGGGCGAAGGGCACTTTGCGGCGGCGCTATATAAAAAGGAAGGCGCGCGCGCAAGGGGGCGGGAGGCCGTGCCCGAACGATGTGCGGCGGCGGAGCGGGCGTTTTATGACTTCGGGGGGCGCTGTCTTGAAACCCTTCCCGAGGGGGCGATCGCCACGCTCAAAGACGGCCGAATGTACCTTTTGCCCGGCGGCGCGCCCGATCTGAGGGGGATCCGGCTGCTTCGGCTCGGGACGGAACTCGGCGAATGGGACGGAAACCGCTTCAAGCCCGCCCATGCGCTTGCGCTCTCGTCCGCGGTCCGGGCGAAACGCCGATTTGAAACGGAGCGGGAGACGGCGGAGCGCTATCTTCGCGGCGAAACGCTGGAGGCCCCGCCGGGGGCGGAGGACTATGCGGCGATCTGTTTTGAGGGATATCCGCTCGGCTGGGCGAAGGCGGTGAGGGGGATGTTCAAAAACCATCTGCCCAAGGCATTGAGAAAGTACGCCAAAAATTGAGAGAATAGCGCGAATGGAAAAGCGCCCCGAGGCGGTAGCTTCGCGAAAGTGAGAGTAGCCAAGCCGAAAGAGCTGTACAACAAAAGACGGCCATACCGTCGAGCTGCAAAAAGGGAAGAGCGCCGCGCCGAGAGAGCGGCGTACAGGGGAAAGCGTTGCACCGAGAGAGTTGCGCGAAAGTGAGATTAGAAAAGACGGCCGTGCTGTCGAGCTGCAAAAAGGGAAAACCTGCCGCGCTGAGAGCGGCGTAAAGGAAAAAGACGACCGCGCTGAGAGCGGCGTAAAGGAAATAGACAGCAGCGACGGTGAGCTGCGTAAAAGAAAAAATCGGCATTGACGAGGAAAAGCGCAAAGAAGAAATCCACCGTACCGAGAGAGTTGCACAAAGAAAACGGCCGCGCGCCGGGAAGATTTCGAAAAAATAAAAAACGACAGGGAGGCAAAATGCCTCCCTGTTTTCTCTTACGTGAGAGCCGATCTGTCAGAATTCGGCTTATTTTTGTTTTTTGCCGGAGCGCTTCTCCTTTGCGGGCTTGATGTGCGCTTTCTTGCTGCGCTTGCTCCAAAGACGGCGGACGATGATGATCAGGATCACCGCAAGCAGCACAACCGCCAAAATCCCGGACGAGATCAGAAGCCAGATGTTGGTCTCGCCTGCCGGTGTGTTCGTCGAATCGCTGTTCGTATCGGTGTCGTCGTCGGCGTCTGCGGTCTCGTCGGGCGTGACCGACACGTCGATCGCCGCATAGTCGAAGAAGAAGTTATAGCTCTTCGTGTTGCCCTCGGTGTTGTCGACATAGTAGAGGGTAACCAGTTTCTCGGTCTGCGCGAACTGATCGTAGGATGCCCAGGGATTGCCCTTCTGGTCCTCGTCCGCGGTCTCGTCATAGCGGACGTAGGCAAGCGAGTCGTAGAAGGTGAAGGTGTAGTAGTTCGCATATTCCTTCGGAAGATTGTCTTCGTCCCCGAGATAGCCGTCCTCCGAGACGTCCTTGCCGGCGTTGAGCTGATCTTTGAGCCCCTGCACGCTCTCGTTCAGGGTGTTGGTGTAATCGGAGGAAGCGCTCTCCGAGATATAGTTGTCGAAGATGACATAGGAGTTCGCGGGGTTGGTCTCGCTTCCGTCGCGGCTGCCGTTCCAGACTTCCAGACGGTAGTTCTTCGCGTCGGACTCCGCATGGATATAGAAGTTGACATTCACCCAATCGCCGGTGCCGACGATGCGGATCTTCGCCGAGGGGATCCCGTCACGGTCGGTGTAATCGTAGCGGGCAATGTCGGTGGGAAGGTTCGTGACGGGCACGGTGAATTCGCCGCTCTCCTCATCGTGATAAGCGTAGAAGGTTCCATCCTCGCCGAGATAATACACGATCTCGCCGCTCTTTGCGATGAGGTTGCCCTCTTCATCCTTTTCATAATTATGAAGGTTCGCATAGCGGGTTCCCGAAAGATCGTCGCCGACGCGCTTGTAGAGCCCGTTTTCCTGAAGCTCGTAAGCCATCGTCATGAGCTCGTCGAAGTTGTTTTCCGTGGGATCTTCGCTGCTCACGTCCTTCTTGCGGTAGATGTTGCCGTCGTCGTCATACCAATAGGTGACCTGCGGAATGTCGGGCGTGACGCTCTTGCCGATCTTGGAAGCGTCGGTCTCGGTGAGATAGACGTAAGCGATCGCGTCTGCCGAAGCCTTCACCCGCAGCGAGATCCGCTGATAGGACGAAGCGGACACGGAAGCCGATTCGGAGAAGAAGCCGTAGGAGACGTTTTCCTCGTTGTTGATGATGAGAAGGGGCTGGCGGGCGTTGCCGAAGGTCGATCTCCACCAGGTCTTTGCGTCGCCCGACGCGCCGAGCAGTTTTGCCCAGTCGGACTGATCCCGGAGGTAATTGTCGGCATACTTGGAATTGATGAGCCCCGCCGTCACGCCGACATCGGAGGGCTTTTGGTTGGGCTTGCTCTCCTCGTTGTTCTGAACGAAGTCGCTGCCGCCGAGCACGCCGCGGAAGTTCGCGGGCAGAGCGGGCGCATTTTCCAGCGTCTTTTCGTCGGTGACGGAGACGGAGTCAAACTTCTTGGTCTCCTCCACGCCGCCCGTGAGCGAAACTTTCTTGGCGCGGTCGCCCGTCGTCGCATAGCCGTATTCGGTCTTGGTGAGCTGCTTGGTCCCGAAGTTCGTGAACGCCGCATATCCGTCGCCGTAGCTGAACCGGTTCGTGCCGATGATGGTCGTGGGACCGATGGAGAATTCCAGATAGAACGTGACGTCCTCTTCCGTATCGTTTTCGAGGAAGAAGAAGCAGGGGGTCCAGCCCTTGAAGATATCCTTCTGGCTGTCGTCGCCCTTGGCGTCGATGTCCACGCCGGCAAGCACAGTCGTGTCCACGGAGGTGATGGCGGTCTTTGTCTCGCCGTCCACGACGGTCGCGCCCGCCCCCGTAAGACCGCTCGAGACCTTGTTCGTCTTGACGTAGAAGGAGAGGAGCAGCCGAGTGTTCTTTTTCAGCGTGAAGAGGCTGGAACGGACCTTTGCGGTGTACGCCGCGCCGTTGCTCGAAAGGAGCATGAGCACTTTCGTGTCCTCTCCGCCGAAGGGGAACTTGTCTTTGAAGTCATTTTCATAGACGTTTTTGACGTAGTGGTTTTCGGAATTTGCAAGCTCGCCGAGCGTAGCGACCTTTGTGAAGTCGTTCTCGTTCTCGGCAAGGGCGGAGTCGACGTCCTTGGAGGTATAGGTCTTGCTGCCCGATTTTTCTTCGGTGAGCCCGATCTCCGGCTCCTGCGCCAGAAGATCCCCGTTCGACTCGATCCGCGCGTCAAGATCGAGCGCGAACGTTCTGACGGGGGAATTGTCGGGATCGTCCGTCGCGAACCGCTTTTCCTCTTTCAGGGAATCGACGGTGCAAAGGCGCACGTCGGGCTTGGGAAGGACGCTCCCTTCCTGGAGCACGGCGCTTTCGAACTCGCCGTCCGAAATGATCTTGCAGGTCACGTCGTCGAAGAAGGCATAGCCGTCCACCGAGTAATACCGGTCGTCCGAGCTGCCCTGACCGAGCCCCAGCACAATGCGGAAACTGCTGGAAGCGAAGGTGCTCGCCCGCACATAGACGGTGTAGTTGACCCATTCTCCTTCTGTGTTGATGTTGTAGATCTGCATTTGGTCGAGCGTGGAGCCGCCCACCGTGTTGATGACGCCGATATAGGCGCCGCCGCGCGCGGCAAGCTCGGTGTCCTGATAGTGATAGAGCTTGTCCGTCCGCACCCAGAGGGAGACCTGGGCGGAAGTGCCCGCCTGCAGGTTGATGGTGGTCGAAGAGGTGTAATACTGCGCCGTCCCGCGCACGCCGTCGCTCGTCCTGTCGTTGTGGATCATGAGCACGCTCGTCTCGCCCGAAGCGACATTCGAGCGGAGGGAAACCCCCTGCGGAAGATCCTCGTTGAGCTTTTTGACGTCGTCATAGTCGACGGAATAGTTGTATTTGTTCAGCGTCGTCTTGGCTTCCGTTCCGTCGGCGAGTTCCTTGATATCGTCCTTGAAGTAGTAGAGGAACTTGATCCGGTCGAAGGCGGAGACGTTCTCATTGTCCCAATTCGCGGCAGCCTCCTCGATGGTTCGGAAGGTCGTGATCTCCTGCGCGTCCTCGCCCTCGCCCTTGGTGAAGGTAGAGAAAGAATAGCCGCCCGTGCGCGCATAATAGTTCCATTCGTTGGTATTGATGATGCCGGACGCCGCGTCCGAAGAGGGCGAGCCGGAGGTGAACGACCAGCTGTTGGGCGAACTGACAATGTTGACCTTCTTTGCAAGTTCGGTCTGGTTATTGTCGCTGTAGAACTCAAAGTTGCCGTTTTTGAGCAGCTGCGTGTCCGTGGGGGCGACCGGCGTCTTTTCGTTCTCCTCGTTCTGCTTTGTCCCGGCGCAAGCTGCAAACATGCCCAAAGAAAGCGTTGCGGCACAGGCGACGGAGAGCGCTGTCAGGCTGCGCCGCTTCCATTTTTCTGCTTTGAAAATCTTCTTCATATAACACCCTTTGTTTATTTTCGGACAAAGGCGCGGAAAAAAATACTCGCGCGTGCGCCCGAATCACTATTTCTGCAAGAATAACCCTATTGTACTAAAAAATCCTGCCGAATGCAAGTGATTTCTCGCTGATTCATTATGATTTTTGGAAATTTTTTGCAATTCGTCCCATACTGAAGGAAAAGGCTCGGGGAAATCGCATGAAAAAGCAAATCAAACGGGGGATGGGAAAAATTCTGGGCGGGGCGCTCGTCGGGATCGCGAACGGGCTCTTCGGCGGCGGGGGCGGCATGCTCGCGGTGCCGCTTTTGCGCGCGAACGGGCTGGAAACGAGGAAGGCGCACGCGACTGCAATTGCCGTCATCCTTCCCGCGTCCGTTGTCAGCGGGCTCGTCTATCTGTCCAAAGGGTTCGCGCCGGCGCAGGCGCTCGTCCCGACGGCGCTCGGCGTCATGCTCGGGGGATTTTTCGGCGCGAAACTTCTCGGCGTGCTGCCCGATCGGCTCGTCAACTTTCTCTTTGCCTGTCTCATGGTAATTGCGGGCGCGAGGATGCTCTTCTGATGGCGTTCTATCTGTATTTTCTCTGCGGGATCGCGGGCGGGCTCCTCGGCGGCATGGGCATGGGCGGGGGCACTCTGCTCATCCCCCTTCTCACCCTGTTTCTCGGCGCCGAGCAGGGCGTCGCGCAGGGGCTGAACCTCTTGTCCTTTCTTCCGATGTCGGCGGTCGCGCTCGGCGTCCATCTCCGGGAGGGCAGGCTCGAAAAGAAGGGGCTTGTCCTTCTCATCCTGCCCGCTCTGGTGTTTTCGGGGCTTTCTGCGCTGTTCGCAGCCTCGATCCCTTCCCCGCTTTTGCGCAAGGGGTTCGGGCTCTTTCTTCTCCTCCTTTCGGCGTTTCCGTTCGCCTCTTCCCTCCGGCGGGAAAAGAGAAATGAAAAAAAATTTTGAAAATTTTCAAAAAGGGTATGGACAAGCCGCCGTTTGTGTGCTAAAATAGGGCAAGAGTATCATGGGCGGTCTGTGGCGCCGCCGAAAAAACGGTCGGAAGGACCGGAAAGAAAGGAAAGAAAGGACGGAAATATGGCAAAGATCGGGATCATTGATTTGGGATCCAATTCCGCTCGTCTCGTCATCGTGAATTTGTTCGAAGAGGGCTATTTCATGGTGGAGGACGAGCTCAAAGAGAGCGTACGTCTCGGCCAGGACATGGACCGCAACGGCTTTTTGAAGCCCCAGCGGGTGACCGAGACCATCAAGACGCTGAAAATGTTCAAAAAACTCTGCGAAACGTCGGGCGTCGAGCGGATCATCGCGGTCGCGACGGCGGCGGTGAGGCGCGCCAAGAATCAGCGCTCCTTCCTCGACGAGATCCAGGCGGCTTGCGGGCTGCGGATCTCGGTGCTGTCCGAGGAGTCGGAGGCGGCGCTCATTTATCGCGGGGTCATCAATTCCATGGACGTGCCGAAGGGGATCATTTTCGAGATCGGCGGCGGCAGCACGAAGATCATCTACTACAACCGGCGCGCCGTTTTGCACTATGCGACGCTGCCCTTCGGGGCGATGACGCTCACCGACCTCTTCGCGGAGGAGGGCGTTTCCCCCAAGGAACAGACGGAAAAGATCGAAGAATTTTACATGGAGCAGTTCAAAAAGATCGATTGGCTCGGGGAAGTGGATCCCGACGTGCAGATGATCGGCGTGGGCGGCTCCTTCCGCACGCTCTGCAAGATGAACAGCATCGTGCGGAAATATCCGTTGAATATCGTTCATAATTACACATTCTCTGTCGAGGATTTCCGCTCCATCTATGAGATGGTGCGCGTTCTGGACGAGGACAAGCGCAAGCGGATCCGCGGCATTTCGATGGCGCGGTCGGACATCATGCCGGCGGCGTTTGCGATCATCAAGTCGTTCACCGACTATATGCATGTGGACATCTTCCAGATCAGCAGCTGCGGACTGCGGGAGGGGATCATGTTCAATCAGGCGATCCCCATGACGGAGGAGCGTCCGCTGTCGGACGTTCTGGGCTATTCCATCAATACGCTGGTCAAATACTACGGCTGCAACGAAAAACATGTCGCGAACGTGGTCCATCTGTCCATCCAACTTTTCAAGCAGCTGCGGGTGCTCCATAAATTCCCGAGAATGTACCTGAAAGTGCTCAAAATCGCGGCAAGTCTGCACGATTGCGGGCTGCGGGTGCGCTATTATGACGGTCAGCGGCACAGCCGTTACATGATTTTGAATTCGGCGATCTACGGCGTGACCCACCGGGAGATCGTCCTTGCCGCGTTTGTTGCGGGCTGTCACCGGAAGGAGGATCTGCTCCCCGCCGATTGGCAGCGCTATCGCGACATTGTAACGGAGGAGGACTTCGACATCGTGCGGAAGCTGGGCGTGCTGCTCAACATCGCGGAGAGCCTCGACCGCAGCGGCTCGGGCGTGGTGACCGGGGTCAACTGCGACGTTCTGGGCGATTCCGTGATCATGAAAACCGAACTTTGCGGCGACGCGACACTCGAGATCGCGCAGGCGATGAAGGCGAACGCCGAGTTCAAGCGGACGTTCAAGAAAAATCTTGACATCTTATAATTATGCAGCTGATTTTGGCGAGCAATTCGCCGCGCAGATGGGAGCTGCTCGCGCGGGAAGGGATCGAATTTTCGGTCGTGCCCTCCGGCTTTGAAGAAAAGGGGGAGGGACTTACCGCAGAGGAGACCGTTTTGCGCTTTGCGGAAGGGAAGGCGGAGGAAGTTTTTTCGCGTTTCCCGGATCGCGCGGTCCTCGGGGCGGACACGGTGGTCTGCCTTGATGGGGAGATCATCGGAAAGCCGCACACGGAGGCGCGCGCGAAGGAAATGCTCCGGCGGCTGAGCGGCCGGGCGCACAGCGTCTTTACGGGCGTCTGCCTTGTGACGAAGGAGATCAAACTTCTGGGCGCCTGTCAGACGGTCGTACGGTTCGAGACGCTGAGCGAGGAGCTCATCGCGGAATACGTGGAGAACATGAAGCCGCTCGACAAGGCGGGGGCGTACGGGATCCAGGACGGCTATCCGCTGGTCCGCTCCATAGAGGGAAGTTATACGAATGTGGTCGGGTTTCCGATGGAGCTCGTCCGAGAATATTTAAGGAAGGCGAAGATATGTTGAAACTTGCGATTGATTTCGGCTCCGCCGTGACGAAGATCTACAAGATCGGTTACGGCACCGTCCTTGCCGAGGCGACTTGCGTGACCGTCCAGAAGGACACCGGGGAGATCCGCGCGTTCGGCAACGACGCAAAGCGGCTCCTGGGCAAGACGGCGGATCTCACCGACGTCTGCTTCCCCGTCCATGAGGGGGAGATCGCCTCGAAGGAGCTTGCGGGACCGCTGCTCGAATATTTTGTGCGGAAGGTCGCAAGGCGCAGCCCCATCGAAGCGCTCTTCTGCGTGCCCTGCGGGTTCAAGCCGGACTCGCGCGAAAAGGTGTATGCTGTGGCAAAATCGGCGGGAATTTCGAGGGTGAATTTCGTTGAGACGCCCTTTTTGAGCGCGCTCGGGCAGGACGTTCCTTTGAGTGAGTCCAACCCCGTCTTTGCGATCGACATCGGCGCGGACGTCACATCCATCGCGGCGTTTTCGCTGGACGGGATCATCGCGGGGGTCGGCATGAACGTGGGCGGAAAGAACATGGACGTCCATATCATCGACCATGTGGCGGAAAAGTTCAATCTGAAGATCGGCTCTCTGACGAGCGAAAAACTCAAAAATTCGGTGGGGAGCCTCATCGAGGACGACAACCAGAGCACGATCATCAACGGGCGGGATCTGATGACGGGCAAGCCCCGTTCGGTCTCCGTCTCCTCTTCCGACATCGAGTTCCCGGTGCGCGTCTATATCGACAAGATCATCGAGTATGCGGAGCTCGTCTTGCGCAAACTTCCCGCGGAGGTCTCGGCGGCGATCGGCAAGAACGGGTTCTATCTTTCGGGGGGCGTCGCGAAACTTGCGGGGATCGCCGATTATTTCGAGCGGAGCTTGCAGATGGAGGCGCATATCCCCGAGGATCCGCAGATGGCAGTGGTGCTGGGCGGCGGCAGAGCGATCGGAAATCCCGCTCTTTTGAGAAGGATCCGGCTCGATTAAACGAAATAGCCCGATAAAGCGTTTGACAAAGGGCGCGGCTTCGGGTATAATACCAAAAAAAGGCAATGATGCGGAAGAGACGCAGCTATCATCTTTCCCCAGAGAGGAGCGCACGCGGCTGAAAGGCGCTCTGAAAGAGAGCGGCGGTATTCCCCCGCAAGCCGCTTTCCCGAACAGAACTTTAAGGAGAGCCGTTTTCCGCGTGAAGGAGAAGAATGAGGCGCGCTTTTTGCGCGCAAAGACAGGTGGTACCGCGAATCGTCTCGCCCTGTCGGTCGAAAGTCGGCCGACAGGGCGTTTTTCATGTCGAAAAAGGAGGAGTTATGGAAGATACGGAATTGATCGAAAACGAGGCGCAGCGCGAAGCGGAAACGGCGCAGGACAGCCATGCGCTCTATGAGATCAAGATGAAATTTCTGGGACGGACGGGGAAGGTCACCGCGCTTTTGAAGAATATGCGCGAGATCGAAGCGGACAAGCGTCCCGCATTCGGCAAACGGGTGAACGATCTGAGGGAATCGCTCGAAAGGAAGTTCGCCCTGCTCGAAGAAAAACTCAAAAAGAGGGAGCTCGAAAGGCGGCTCGCCGCGGAGGAGATCGACGTCACCGTGCCGGGGCGGCGGTTCAAGCCGGGCGCGCTGCACCCTGTCACGCGGGTCCGGGACAAGCTGGTCGATCTGTTCGCTGGCATTGGCTTTGAGGTGTTCGAAGGCCCGGAGATCGAGGATCAGTATTACAATTTCACGGCGCTGAACACCCCCGAGGACCATCCCGCGCGCGACATGCAGGATACCTTTTATCTGAGCAATGGATTTTTACTGCGCACGCAGACGAGCGCGGGGCAGATCCGCGTCATGGAGAGCCGCAAGCCGCCGATCAAGATCGTCTCCCCCGGCAGGGTGTTCCGCTCGGACGACGACGCCACCCATTCGCCCATGTTCCATCAGATGGAGGGGCTCGTCGTGGATCGGGGGATCACTTTATGCGATCTTTCCGGTATGCTCGACGAGTTTGCAAGGGCGATGTTCACAAAGGAGACCAAGACCCGTCTGCGCCCGTCCTACTTCCCGTTTACCGAGCCCTCCGTCGAGGTGGACGTGAGCTGTTTTTCCTGCGGCGGGAAGGGATGTCCCCTCTGCAAGGGCACCGGCTGGATCGAAGTGCTCGGCGCGGGCATGGTGAACCGCAAGGTCCTCAAAAACTGCGGGATCGACCCCGATGAGTATTCGGGATTTGCCTTTGGGTTGGGGCTCGAACGGATCGCGATGCTCAAATACGGGATCAACAACATCAAACTGCTCACCGAAAACGACGTTCGTTTTCTGGCGCAATTCAAGGATTGAGGAGGGAAAAAGATCATGCTGCTGCCTTTGAGTTGGCTGAAAGAATATGTGGACGTGGATGTGACGAGCGAAGAATTGCAGGAAAAACTTTTTTCCTGCGGCTTTGAAGTCGAGGAGATGAAATATCTCGGGAAGGACGTGACGAACGTCTTTGTCGGCAGGATCGAGAAGTGCGAAAAACACCCCGACGCGGACAGGCTCACCGTCTGCACCCTCGATTTCGGGGACAAGGGGAAACGTCAGATCTGCACGGCTGCGACGAACGTCTTTGAAGGGGCGAAGGTGCCCTGCGCGCTGGACGGGGCGACGGTCCTGAAAGAGGGCGGCGTTCAGAAGATCAAGACGGGAAAACTGCGCGGGGTCCTGTCCGAGGGCATGATGTGTTCGGGCGAGGAGCTCGGGATCACCGACGATTTTTACGAGGGCGCGGAGGTCAACGGCATTCTCATCCTCGACGAAAATGAAAGGATCGGCGAAGATATCCGGAAGGTCGTCGGGATCGACGATTATCTGTTCGACATCGCGGTGACGGCGAACCGTCCCGACTGCCAGAGCATTTACGGGCTCGCGCGGGAGGTTGCGGCAGTCCTCAAAAAGGAGCTGAAACCCCTCGAAACCGGCTATACGACCGAAAAGACGGAGGAGAAGATCCCCGTCGAAGTGAAGGAAAAAAAGCTCTGCCCGCTGTATGTGGGGAACCTTGTCAAAGACGTGAAGATCGGCAAGAGCCCGCGGCTCATCCGCCGTCGGCTCGCCCTCATGGGGCTGCGATCGGTCAACAATATCGTCGATATCACCAACTATGTGCTGCTCGAAGTGGGCCAGCCCATGCACGCATTCGACCGCAATTTCCTGCGCGGGGACAAGATCGTCGTCCGCTGCGCGGAGGAAGGGGAGAAGATCACAACCCTCGACGAGAAGGAATTTTCGCTGCGTCAGGACAATCTTCTCATCTGCGACGGGGAGCGGCCCGTGGCGATCGCGGGCGTCATGGGGGGCCTGAACAGCGAGATCAAACAGGAGACGGGGGAAGTGTTCTTCGAGGCGGCGTGTTTTGCGCGCGACAGCGTGAGAAAGACTTCCCGCGCGCTGGGCCAGCGGAGCGACTCCTCCGCCCGCTTCGAAAAGGGCGTGTATGAGATCTTCGCCTTTGAGGGCATGTCGAGGGCGCTCCACCTCGTGCAGCAGCTCGGCTGCGGCACACCGACGGATTTTACCGCCGTTGCGGGCGCGCACGGCAGCGCGAAAGACATTCCGGCAAGAAAGATCCGGACGACCTACCAAAAGATCAATTCGGTGCTCGGGATCGAAGTTCCCGAGAGCGAGACAGACAAGATCCTGCGGCGGCTCGGGTTTACGGTCTCTTTCAATAAGAAAAAAGGCGAACTCTCCGTCGCCGTGCCGCCTTGGCGGGAGGACGTCGAGGACTTCCCCGATCTTGCCGAAGAGGTCATCCGGATGTACGGCTACGAACATCTCAGGCCCACCTTCCTCGAAAACGCGAAGGTCACGCGCGGCGGATTTTCCGGGGAACAAAAACAGGAAAATAAGCTCAAAAACGTCTTAAAAGGACAGGGATTTTCCGAGGCCTGCAACTATTCCTTCTATTCGCCGAAGGAATTCGACCTTCTGCGCCTCGGCCCGGACGCGCCCGAGCGACAGGCGATCAGGATTTTGAATCCGATCGGCGAAGATCTTTCCGTTCTGCGCACCTTCCTTGCGCCGAGCATGCTCGCCGACATCGTGCGCAATCTCCGGCGGGGCAACGCGGACGGGAAACTGTTCGAGCTTGCAAACCGCTATCTTGCGCGGGAACTGCCCCTTGTGAGCCGTCCCGAGGAGAGGCGGACGCTCGTTTTGGGGCTCTGGGGAGAAGGGGACTTTTTCGACCTCAAAGGCGCGGTCGAGGCGCTCGCGGAGGCGTTCGATCTGAAACTGCGCTTCGAAAAGGGCGCGCGCCCCTATTTGCACCCCGGCGTGACGGCGGACGTGCTGCTCGGGGAAAAGCGAGTGGGCTATCTCGGCGAGCTGCACCCCATGATCGCCGAAGAGCTTGCGATCGAGCGGAAAGTCTATCTCGGCGAACTCGATCTCTCTTTGCTCTCGGGGAAATTCTCCCGGGACATCGTTTTCCGGAATCTTCCGAAGTTCGAGAGCGTCACGCGCGATCTTGCGTTCGTGGCGGAGGAGAAAGTCACCTGCGCCGAGGCGGAGGCCTGTATTCTGCGCGCCTCGAAGGCGGTGAAGAGCGCGGAGCTGTTCGACGTCTACCGCGACAAGAAGCTGGGCGCGGACAAAAAGAGCATGGCGTTCCGCTTGACTTTTTCGCCCGATGAAAAGGCGGAAAAGCCGCTTTCGCCCGAGGCCGTCGAGGGATTTTTCGAAAAGATTGTGCACGCGCTTGAAAAAGAGCTCCATGCGGAGCTTCGCTGAAATTCAAAGGATAAGGAAAAGCCCTCCGTTTTCGGAGGGCTTTGATTTTTTGTTGTTCACTCGAGAAGGAGTTTGTTGAAGAGGAGCGTCCAGATCGCGTCGACCCAGCCGATCATCACGCCGAGAACCGTGACGATGACGGCAAAGACGATCTTCAGAATGCTGCCCGACTTCAAAGCCGCCGACCACCTTACGACGATTTCAACGATCCAGTTGATAAAGGGGATCAAGAGCAGAAGAACTTGGATCAACTTGTTTTGTTTGTGAAACCATGTGTCCATAAATTTATCTCTCCTTAAAAGATATTTTTATACTATCATTTTACACGAATCGTTATGAAAAGTCAATGGAATGAACGGTAAAATTTGTTCCGTAACTGAAAAATTTTTACAGTGTTTTCCGAAGGAAGGGCTCTCCCGTGACAACATCCTTCCAGACAAGCTCGTTTTCCTCCAAAATGAGAAAGGAATGCCGCGAGTTCTGTTTGGGGATCGAGACCGATCCGCAGTTGACGTAGGTGCAATCCTCCCGCTCTTCGAAGGCGGGGACGTGGAAATGTCCGCAGATGAAAACGTCTCCCTTGCGAAGGCAGGCGACCTGCCTGTGCCCGTGGGCAAGGACGGCATTTCTCCCGTTCGGAAGGGAAAGAAGGCAGAATTCCGCGCCGATGGGAAATTCGAGGACCATTTGATCCACTTCGCTGTCGCAGTTCCCGCGCACGCAGAGCAGCCGTTCTTTCAGGGAATTGAGGATCCTTGCCGTCTCGAGGGTGGAATAATCGGGCGGCAGGGCGTTCCGCGCGCCGTGATAGAGAAGATCGCCGAGCAAAAGGATCTTGTCCGGCCGCTCCTGTTCGATCCGCTCGTTCAAAAGAGTGCAAAACTGCGAGGAGCCGTGGATGTCCGATGCGATGAGATATTTCATGGAATTCTCCTTTCCAAAATTTTTTTCAGACCAAAGGGCTGCAAAGACGCAGGAAAAAGGCGCAGAGCTTTTCGCGGAAGGTCTCCTTCGGGAGGGGCAGCCCGGCCTCCCAACAGGCGGAAAAATCGCGGTCGATCCGGGTGCAGAGCGTTTCGTCTTTCAGATAGACGCCGCACTCCGCCTGCAGAGAAAGACTTCTGCCGTCCAAATTGTAGGAGCCGATCAGAACATGCGCTCCGTCGGCGGTGAGGCTTTTCGCGTGGAGAAAGCCCGCCGCATATTCTCGCACCTGTACGCCCGCCTCCTGAAGCTGCCGCGCATAGGAGCGGGTGAGCGCAAAGACCGCCTTGCGGTCGGGGATGTGGGGGATGAGGATCCGCACGTCGACCCCCGAAAGGACGGCGGAGCGGAGGGCGGACAGAATTTGTTCGCCGGGGGAGAGGTAGGGAGTGCAGATCCA
>CANRGG010000019.1 GCA_947630115.1 uncultured Clostridia bacterium | reverse complement strand
TTGACGACGATGATGAGTTTGAGCCCGAGTTCGAGCGCCTTCTGGGTGACGAAACGGGTCTGCGGCATGGGGCCTTCCGCCGCGTCCACCAAAAGAAGCACGCCCGAAACCATTTTGAGCGAACGCTCCACCTCGCCCGAAAAATCGGCGTGACCCGGGGTATCGACGATGTTGATCTTCACGCCCTTGTAATGGATGGACGTGTTCTTGGCGAGAATGGTGATCCCGCGCTCGCGCTCGAGATCGCCGCTGTCCATGACGCGCTCCTCGACCGCCTGGTTCTCGCGGAAAGTCCCGCTCTGGCGGAGCATTTGGTCGACGAGCGTGGTCTTGCCGTGGTCGACGTGCGCGATGATCGCAATATTCCGTAAATCTTCTCTTACCATAAAAAATAAAACCCTCTGAAAAGCGCGCATATCTCGATTCTTTCGCGCTTTTTTGCGTCCCAAAGACGCTTTTTTTCAATTTCCACCGAAAATTATAATACTTTTGCTTGCGTTTGACAACAAAAAACGGGGGCGGCGCAACATTTTCCGTCCCCGCACCGAAACTTTTTTGTCCGGCTCAGTGCTTTTTGACCGCAAGGTTGCGATAGGTGCAAAACCTGATCGTGTGCCCGTTGTCCTCCCTGGGCTCGCTCTGCTTTTCGAGACGGAAAGCGGGATCCGCATCCAGATCCGGCGCGAACACGTCGGCGCCGCCCGCCTCGTCCACCTTCGTGACGAGAACCTCGGTGCAATACGGGATCAAGAGGCGGTAGACGCTCGCCCCGCCGACGACGAACACATCGTCCTCGGGATATTCTTTGATCTTTTCGAAGAGTTCCGCAAGGTTTGCGGCACGGACGACGTCCTCTTCGACGGGCTCCGGCGAAAGCACGATATTGACGCGGTTTTTGAGCGGCTTCCCTCCGGGGAAGGAGCGCAACGTGTTGAGTCCCATGACGACGACTTTGCCTGCCGTCGTCTCCCGGAAAAATTTCATATCTTCGGGAAGGCGGAACATGAGACCGTTCTTCTTCCCGATCCCCCATTCCCTGTCAGCGTGAAAGATCGCGCGCATAAAGTTTTCTCCTTATTTTTCTTTTTGATAGTTTTTTGCTCTTCCTTTTGAAGAAAGCGCTGCGGGGTCAGACCGCGACGGGGATCTTCGTCTCGAGCGGCGTAAATTGATAGTTTTCGAGGCGGAAACTGTCCACGGTAAAGTCGTAAAAATTCCGAACATTCGGGTCGACGACGAGCTTCGGCGCCGGTTTTGGCTCCCGTTTCAGCAGCTCCTCCACGATGGGAACGTGGCGATCGTAGATGTGGGCGTCCGCAATGACGTGGACGAGCTCCCCCGCTTGAAGTCCGCTCACCTGCGCGAACATCACAAGGAGCACGGCGTACTGCACGACATTCCAGTTATTCGCGGTGAGCATATCCTGCGAGCGCTGGTTCAAGATCCCGTTCAAGGTCCTCCCCGAGACGTTGAACGTCATTGAATAGGCGCAAGGGTAGAGATTCATCTCATGGAGATCCTCGAAGTTGTAGAGGTTGGTCAAAATGCGCCGCGAGGCGGGGTCGTGTTTGAGATCGTACAGGACCCGATCCACTTGGTCGAACTCTCCCTCCTTATAGACCGCCTTCTTCGCAAGTTGATAGCCGTAAGCTTTGCCGATCGAGCCGTTTTCATCCGCCCAGCTGTCCCAGATGTGGGAATGCAGGTCATGGACGTTGCTGCTCTTCTTCTGCCAGATCCATAAGAGCTCGTCGACGCTCGAACGGAACGCGATACGGCGGACGGTCTGGATGGGAAACTCCTCGGAAAGATCATAGCGGTTGACGATCCCGAATTTTTTGACGGTGTGCGCGGGCGCGCCGTCCTCCCAGCGAGGACGGACCTCACGGTCGGTATCCCAGACGCCGTTTTGCAAAATATCTTTGCAATTTTCAAGGAAAATCTCGTCTGCGCGGCTCATGAAAGGGCTCCCTCGATCCGCGCTCTCGTCTCCTCTTCGCCCAGGATCTGCATGATCGTATAAAGATCGGGGGTATTCGCCCTGCCCGTCACGGCGATCCGGAGCAGTTCCGCAACATCCGAAACGCTCCCCCGATAGGCGTCGGGATTTGCCTTGTAATCCTTCATCTCCGCGGCAAAGCCGAGACTGCCTGCGACCTCTTTGACCTTGGAGAACCAGACCTGCGCGTCGTCCGCAAAGCAATAGCTGCGCAAGAACGCTTCAAAAACTTCCCGGCGGGTCTGTTCGTCAAAACGGGGCTCGTCCTCACGGGGAACTCTCTTGAAAAAGTAGGCGATCGCTCTCATCGCCTGAGAGGCGGTGACAAAATCTTTCCGCCGCTTTTTGCCCGAAGTGCCCATGCACAGGTCGAGCACTTTGAGGAAGTATTCGCGGTCTGCAAAACGGCTCTTCTCCTCCTCCGAGCCGTACTCCGCCGCCCAGCTTTGCAAAAAGTCGAACATCTCCGCCGCAGAGAGCTTGGAAAGTTCGTTCTTCGAGATGTCGTTCAGCTTGTCCAGATCGAACAGCGTGCCGCTTTTGCTCATTTTATTGGCCGAAAACTTGAAGTTTTCGGGCGGTGCGTCGGGATTTTTCAGATACCACTCCTCAAAGTTGCTGTTGAGGAGGGTGAGCATATATACTTTGACCGCGCGCGCATAATATCCTTCCTTGCGGTAAAATTCGAGGGACAGCTCGGGGTCCTTCCGCTTGGAGAGCTTCCTGCGCGTCTCCCCATCCTGTTTCATGAGGGAGCAGTTGTGCCCGTAGCGGGGACGGGAAAAACCGAGTGCGTCGAAAAGCTCCAGATGGATAGGCAGGGAAGCGAGCCATTCCTCGCCGCGAAGGACAAGGGTGGTGCGCATGAAGTGGTCGTCGATCGCATGGGCGAAGTGATAGGTCGGGATCCCGTCCGATTTCAGAATGACGACGTCCTGGTCGTTCTCGGTGACGGTGATCTCCCCTTTGATCTCGTCCTGAAATCTGATCTTTTTCTCGGGATCTCCGAGGGAGCGCAGCCGAATGACGAAGGGCTTGCCCGCGTCGAGATTGCGGTAGATCTCCTCTTCGGGAAGGTCGCGGCACTTTGCATATTTTCCGTAATAGCCGGTAATCTCCTTGTTCGCGGTCTGTTTTTCGCGGAGGGCGGAGAGCTCCTCCTCGGTGCAGAAACAGGGATAGGCCCTGCCGATCGCGACGAGATGTTTTGCAAAGGCGCGATAGATCTCGGCGCGGCTGCGCTGATACCACGGCCCATAGGTGTCGTCGCCGCCGATCTCGGCGCCCTCGTCGAATTTGACGTCAAAATAGCGAAGAGCGTTTTTCACCGCCTCGACGGCGCCCTCCACCTTTCTCTTTAGGTCGGTGTCCTCGATCCGGAGATACAGGATCCCTCCCGATTGATGGGCGATCCGCTCGTTCGCGATCGCGACGAAGAGGTTCCCGAGATGGATAAAGCCCGTGGGCGAAGGGGCGAGCCGCGTCACTTCCGCGCCCTTGGGCAGGGCGCGCGGCGGATATTTTTCCTCATAGAAAGAAAGGTCGGGGTACTCCCCGGGCAGAAGCCGCTCCGCTAATTTCCGATGATCCATTTTCCCTCCAAAAATTTTCGTTTGATCTTTCTTATTATAAACAAAGCGGAAAAAAATGTCAAGAAAGAGAAGGGTCAAACGGGAGGAATCGGAAGATTTTCGGCTTTTTTTGCGTAAATTTCAAAATCGGCGCAAAAAAACTTGTTTTTTCCTGCGCGGTATGTTATAATGCTATCTGTATTTTGCAGGAAAGGAAAAAAATCATGAAATTCGTCATTTTTTCAAGTTTACTCGCGCCGTACAGGACGGAAGCGCTCGGGAAGATCCACATCGCGCTCTCTCTGACCTTCATCATTCTGATGTTCGTTGCGGCGCTCGCGGCGATTGTGCTCGTCATGCTCCAGCCCGGCAACTCCAACGGGATCGATGCCCTCGGCGGTTCGAGCGAGACCTTCTACGGCAAAAACAAGGGCAAATCCATGGAATCCCATCTCAAGAGATGGACGGTCGTTTGCCTCGTCGTTCTCGCCGTTCTTGCAGTGCTCTTCTTCATTCTGCAAGGCGAATGGATCTGGACCTAATCAACATGCGGAAGCAGGGCAGCGCAAAGCTGCCCTTTCGTTTACCTTTTCGGACGGGAAAATCATCATGAACGCAAAACAATCCATTCTCGAAAAAATCAAAGACGGCTCCTTCGCCCTCATGACCCATGGGGAGATCGTGCGCGCGCTCCGTCTCGGGCGGCGCGAGGCGCTTGCTGTCAAAAGCATGCTCCTATCTCTCTGCCGCGCGGGAGAAATCTTGTGCGATCGCAGGGGAAGATTTGGGACCGCGGAACAATTCGGCGCCCAAAAGGGCGTCTATTCGGGCAATGAGCGCGGATTTGGCTTCTTCACCCCGGAAAACGGCGGGGAGGATCTGTTCATCCCGCGCCGGGCGGCCAACGGCGCTCTGCACGGCGACACCGTTCTCGCCTTTCCCTGCGGCGGGCCGGATGAGGACGAGGGCGAAGTGCTCTTTATACTCTCCCGCGGCATGACGGAGATCGTCGGCACCTACCGCGCGGAGGGAAGAGGCGGATTTCTCCGTCCCGACGAGCGCAAATACAATGCGGAGATCTTCATCCCCGCCGCGATGAGGAACGGCGCGACAAACGGCTGCAAGGCGGTCGCGAAGATCCTGTCCTTCGAGGACGGGCAGCCCAAGGGCGAGATCACGGAGATCCTCGGCGAAGGAGGCGATCTTTTTACCGAGGAGCTTGCGATCATCCGCGCTCATGCGCTCCGCGAAGAATTTCCCGCGGATGTTCTGAAAGAGGCGGATAAAGTCGCCGCCAAGGGTATTTCCGAGGAGGAGCTTTCCCGCCGCCTCGATCTGAGGGAAACGCTCACGATCACGATCGACGGCGAGGACACCCGCGACATCGACGACGCCGTGTCCATCTCCTTCCGCGGGGGGAAATATTTTCTCGGCGTGCACATTGCGGACGTCACCCACTACGTCCGGCGCGCGGGCGCGCTCGACAAAGAGGCGTTCCTGCGCGGAACGAGCGTTTATTTCCCCGACCGCGTGCTGCCCATGCTGCCGAAGGCGCTCTCGAACGGGATCTGCTCCCTCAACGAAGGCGAGGACCGGCTCACCCTCTCCTGTCTCATGACGGTGGACGGAACCGGCAACGTGCTGGAAAAAAAGATCGTCCCCTCTGTCATCCGTTCGCGGCACCGCATGACCTACACCGAGGTGACCAAGCTCTGCGAGGGCGAGAAAGAGACCTGCGCAAAGTATCCCGATCTTGCCGAGACGGTGGAAGCGGCGGAAGCGCTCACCCGCATTTTGCAGAAAAAGAGACGGGCAAACGGCGCGGTGGTGCTCGACCTCAAAGAGGCGAAGATCCTCTATGAAAACGGAAAGATCGAAATCCCCGACGCGCCGCGGACGATCTCGCATGAGATGATCGAGCAGTTCATGGTGCTCGCGAACGAGAGCGTCGCCGAGATCATGACCGAAAAAAAGGCGCCGTTCGTCTACCGGGTCCATGAATCTCCCTCCCCCGAAAAGGCGCGGGAGCTCAAGCTTTTTTTGTCGGAGCTCGGCATCAAAGAACGGCTGGATCCCGAAAAAGTCTCCCCCAAAGACTATCAGAAAATTTTGAGCGGCCTCGAAGGGACGCCGCTCTCTCCCCTTTTGAGCAAAGTCATGCTACGCTCGATGAGCAAGGCGAAATATTCGCCCGAAAACGTCGGGCATTTCGGGCTTGCTTCCGACTGTTACTGTCATTTCACCTCCCCCATCCGCCGCTATCCCGATCTGGCGATCCACCGGATCATCAAGGACAGTCTCCGCGGGACCGATGGGAAAGCTCTCTGCGAAAAATACGGACAATTCGCGGAGGACGCCTCTTGTCGCTCCTCCGCCTGCGAGCGCACCGCGCAGGACGCCGAACGGGACGCGGACGATCTCTATATCGCCTTCTACATGAAGGACAAGATCGGCGAGGAATACGACGCCGCGATCTCGGGCGTAACCTCCTTCGGCATCTTTGCGGAGCTTTCCAACACCGTCGAAGGGCTGATCCCCATCGAGACGCTGCCCGACGATTTTTACGAATTTCTTGAAGAAAAGCGGATCCTCCAAGGGCGGCAGCACACCTTCCGCCTGGGAGAAAAGCTCCGGATCAAGGTCGCGGGGGTGGACTTCGGCGCGAAACGTCCCATCTTTGCGCTGCTCGAAAAAAGGAGGGAAGGATGAAGATTATCGCAGTGAACAAATCGGCCTCGTTCGAGTATTTTATCGAGGAAAAATTCGAGGCGGGCGTCGTGCTCGAGGGCGCGGAAGTGAAATCGCTGCGCGCGGGCAAGGCCTCCCTTTCGGAGAGCTTCTGCGAGCTGCGCCGCGGGGAGATTTTACTCAAAAACATGCACATCGCCCTCTACGACAAGAGCGGCGCGTTCTCGACGCGGGACAGCCGGAAAGATCGAAAGCTGCTGCTGCATAAGATGGAGATCTCCAAGATCGCGGGAAAGGTGAACGAGCGCGGCTACACCCTCGTGCCGCTTAAAGTCTATTTCCGCGACGCTCTCGTCAAGGTGGAGATCGCCCTCTGCAAGGGCAAACACGCCTATGACAAGAAGCGCACGCTCGCCGAACGCGACGAAAAACGCGCCATGGACCGCGCCGCCAAAGAGGCGTTCCGCTAAACCTTCAGATCCGATCTCTCCTGCGCTCCCGGCCGCAGGAGTTTTTATTTGGAAACGCGAATAAATTTAATCCTATTGCAAAACCGCGTTCGCTGTGGTATAATGGAAGCGGGAAATTCTATTTGGGGGCCTATTATGAGAGAAAACAAGGGAAAAACGATCGTTCAGGCGGCGGCGCTCACCGCGGCGCTTTTCGCGCTCCTTCCTTTCTCCGCCTGCAAAAAGCACGAGCACACCTACGAGGAAGCCTGGTCGATGAACGAGTTCGTCCATTGGCGCAACCCGACCTGCGGCGACACCGACGAGCCCGACGCGCTCTCCATCCATAATTTCAACAAGGACGGGCTCTGCACCCTCTGCGGCTATCAAAAGCCCATGGACGAAGAGCCCGGCGGCGACGAGGACGACGAAGGCACAAAGCCCGGCGACGACGGAAAGGAGGAGCCGGGCGAAGAACAGAAGCCCGGCGGCGAAGAGCCGACCCCCGGCGAGAGCCAGGGCGGAAGTCACGGCGAGGAGACGGGAAACGTCTACCGGGACGGGCTCCTATACCGCGAGATCGTCGACGAGGCGGGCAACAAGGGGCTCTCCGTCTTTGCGGGCGATTGGAAGGACAAGACGGAGATCGAGATCCCCGAAGAACACAACTCTCTTCCCGTCGTCGAGATCGGCGAGGACGGCTTTGCGGGGTGTGGGGCGCTTGAAAAGATCGTCCTCCCCGAAAGCGTTCGGACGGTCGGCTACCGCGCCTTTTACGGCTGCGAAAAGCTGAAGGACGTCACCCTCCCCGCCCGCATGGACGATCTCGACGAATGGGCGTTCGCCGACTGCAAGGCGCTGGAGACGATCGCGATCCCGGAGGGGATCACGGCGCTCCGCTATAAGCTGTTCAGCGGCTGCATTTCGCTTCAAAACGTCTCTCTTCCCGAGGGGCTCACCCTCATCGGCAACAAGACGTTTTATCACTGTCTGTCCCTCGAACGGCTGGACATCCCCGCCTCCGTCACCCGGATCGGGAACTATGCTTTCTTTGAATGCGAGGCGCTCAAAGAATTTTCTCTTCCGAAAAATCTCGTCTATCTCGGAAACTCGGCGTTTTCCTCCTGTCTTTCGCTGAGCGAGGCGATCATGCCGGATACCGTGACGCAGATGGGCTTCCAGGCCTTTTACAACTGCGTTTCCCTGAGCCGGCTGCGTCTGAGCGCCAATCTTTCCAAGATCGAGTACGCTGCCTTTTACAACTGCACGGCGCTTTCCGAGGTGACGATCCCCGAAAACGCCGTCTCGATCGAGGAATACGCCTTTACGAATTGCCGCGCCCTTTCAACGCTGGTCATCCCGCGCTCGATCAAAAAGATCGGCTTTTGCGCGTTTTTCTATTGCTCTTCTCTCAACACCATCACCTACTCCGGCACGACGAGCGAATGGTATGCCATTGAGAAGGCGGATTGGTGGAATTACAGCACCCCCAACCAGATCTCTCAAAGCGTGATCTGTCTGGGAGACTGACCGAACAAACATCTCGGGAGGAAATATGAAACAGAATAACCTTCTCGGAAAATACCGGACGAGACTGAAAAAAATCGGGCTTTTGAAGTCGGCGATCTATGCGCTCGTTTTCGCGCTTTCGGTGAGTTTTCTCGCCGCTTTCTGCGTTTGGTTTTTCGTTCTGCCCGCCTGGGGGCTGTGGCTGATCATCGCGGGGACAGGCGTTTTGACCTTCTCCGCCGTCCTCCCCCTCCTCTATTTCCTCCGGTTCCGCCCGACCGAGCGGAAAACCGCGCGGGAAGTGGACCGTCTCGGGCTCGAAGAGCGCACGGTCACGATGTTGGAACTTGAAAACGACGACTCCTTCATCGCCCGCCGCCAGCGCGATGACGCCGAAAAACAGCTCAAAACCGTCCGGGAAACGCAGCTGCGCCTTTGGATCCCCAAGACGGCGCTTCTTGTGCTTGCGCTCTCCTTCGTGCTCTGCGCCGCGATGACGTCCGTCTCTTCGCTCGCCTCGCTCGGCGCGATCAAACACGGCAACGAAGTCTTTGAGGAATGGGTGTCCCCTTCGACGGAGGAGCGGGAGCGCGAGTATGTGGAAGTCACTTATCTGGCGCGCGCGAACGGCAGGATCGAGGGCGAGGCGGAACAGCGGATCGAAAAGGGTTCGGACGCCTCCCCCGTCCGGGCAGTTCCCGACGAGGGCTACGCCTTTTTGCAGTGGAGCGACGGCGTTCCCACCCCCGAACGGTGGGATCTGAACGTCGAGGAGAGCTTTGCGGTCGAGGCGATCTTCCTGCAGCCGACCGAAAACGACCGCGGCGACAAGGACAGCGACAAGGGCGAGGGCAAACAGCCCTCCGAGCAGGAAAACGACGGCAAGGGCGACAAGGAGGACGAGGATTCCGAGGACCCGGGCGACAAGGAGGAGGGCGACGGGGACGAGAGCGAGAGCGACGACAACAGTGATCAGGATCCCGACAAGCCTTCGCTCGGCGCGGGAACGATCGGCTCGGGCGACAACAACAGCGTCATCGACGGCAAGACCGACTACCACACCGAATTCGACTACGACGAAAGCATGAACGACGTTGAGGGCGACGACTCCATTCCCTCCGACCTCAAAGACGCGCTCGGCGGCTATTTCGACAGTCTGAAACCGTAAAAAATTTTTCAAAGGGGTCGCAAAGTGGTATTGATCTGGCTCAATCTTCTCGGTTTTTTGGGGCTTACGGGGATCGCGGTCCTCATTCTCATCTACCTCTTAAAGCCGAAATATCAGCAAAAATTCGTGTCGAGCACCTTTGTCTGGCAGCTGGCGCTCCGATACCGCAAAAAAAAGATCCCGATCGACCCCTTCCGCAACATTCTGGTCTTTCTCTTCCAGACGCTCGTTCTCGTCTTGTGTTCCTTCATTCTGGCGCAGCCCCGTCTCATCTCGGAAAGCGCCCTCCATACAAGCGAGGAAGAGATCGTCATTCTCGACGCCTCCGCCGGCATGCGCGCAAAATTTGCGGGCGAAAAGGGGGCGGAGACCCGGTTCGAGCGCGCGGTGCAGGACGTCAAACTCAAGATCAATGACCTGCTCATCCGCGACGACGGCGTGATCTCCGTCATTTTAGCGGACAAAGCCCCCCATTTTCTCGTGGAGGGAGCGGGCAGAAAGGACTTTTCCGAGGTCGTTTCCGCGCTCGACGGTGCGGTCTGTTCCTCCGGCGCCGCCGACATGGAGACGGCGCTCGTTTTGGCGCAGGAGAAGCTCTTCCTCTCCCCTTCCGCAAAGGTCACCCTCTATACGGGGACGCAGTACGGCGATCTGGGCGGGGCGGTCACGGTGAAAAATCTGGCGGATCCGAGCCGCGAATGGAACATCGCGGTCTTGAACTGCTCGGCGGCGATCGAGGAGAATGAATTCGTCTTTTCCGTCGAGGTCGGCGCGTTCGGGAACATTTCGGGGGAGCGGATTTTGCACGTTGACATCAAGGGCGCGCAAAACGGGGACGGCAAAAAGACTGACTATGCTTTAAGGACCGCCGTCGGATTCGAAGTGGACGCCAACAGCGCCGAAAAACAGCTGCGAAAGACCGTCCGCGTCCGCGCGACGGACGTCGCCTGCGGCGGCAAACAGGATCAATATTTCTCCTCTTTCGAGGAAGTCTCCGTCTATTTTTCGGGCTTGAACGACTCCATTTCGGACGACGATTCGGCCATGATCTACGGCGGGGAAAAGGACAGCGTCAAAATACAATACCAAAGTTCCGACCCGAACACCTATTTTTATCTGGGCTTTCACATCCTCATGGACGTCATGCAAAGAGAGCGCGATCTCTCCTTCCGGCAGGTCTATGAGGGGGAAACCCCAGAGCTGAACGGGTTCGACTACTACATTTTCGAGCACAACATTCCCAAAGAGATCGAAAAAAGCGGGCTCCCGCGGGACGGCGTCGTCCTTCTCTGGGACCCCGACCGGGAGATCGAAGGGCTGGGCGTGCATTTCGGCGAGACGGTCAAGCTCCCCGCTTTCACCTATCTCAACAGCGGCGCGCCTCATCCCCTCACGCAGTATCTGGACGCCTCGCGGATCGGCGTCTCCGAATACCGGAAGATCACCGGATACGACGAAAGTTTCCGTCCCCTGCTCTTCTGCGGGGAGGATCCGCTGCTCCTCGTCAAAGACGGGGAGAATGAAAAGATCATTCTTGTCGCATTCAGTATCAACCAATCCAATCTTTCTTTTGAACGGGATTTCGTCACCTTTCTCTATGATCTTATCAACTATTTCATGCCGCGCACCCTCGAAAAGTACGCCTATGAGATCGGCGAGAGCGCAAATCTCAGCTGCAAAGGCACCTCTCTCGAGGCGACCCTTCCGGATGGGAGTGCCCAACGCATAGAGGAATTTCCCGCCCGTCTTGAACTTTTGCAGACGGGAACGTACACGTTCAGGACCCGTTTCGGCCTCGAAAAGCCGGACGAGATCCGAAAGCTCTATGTTCGGATCCCGCAGGCAGAGAGCGGGATCTTCCGGGTCTCCGACCTCAAAGCCGCGCTGGAAACGGGCGAGGCGGCGGGCACGGACTCCCGCGATCTCTTCTTCTGGTTTGCGGCGGCAGCCGTCGCGCTGCTGTTTGCGGAATGGATTTTGCAATTCCGCGATATCGTGTAAGGAGGCGCCCTATGACAAACTTTTCCATTCGATTCACCGTCAGCGGATATCTCCTGCTTCTGCTCCTTCCCGCCTTTGCGGTCACGCTGTTCCTCTATTTCCGCATGGAAAAGCGCTACCGCAAGACGAGGAACCGCATTCTCTCCATGATCCTTCATACCACCGTGCTCACCCTCTGTATCTGCGTGCTCTCGGGCATGTATTTTTCCTGGGAGGCGCCCGATCCGTCCAACGAGCTTGTCCTTCTGATCGACGCGTCGTTCAGCGAGCAGGGCGCAAAGTCCTCCGTCGACGGGTTTGTGCACGACATCCTCTCCTCGAACGATGGGCGGAGCAAGATCGCCGTCGTCACCTTCGGATACGACCAAAAAATCGCCGTAGAAATGGACGATCACGACCCCGAACGCGCCTTTTCAGACTATCTTTCCGCTCCCCTTCCCGACACTTCCGCGACGGACATCTGTTCGGCGCTCACCTTTGTCTGGGATCCCGACTATGACAAGAGCGGCGGGGAGACCGGAAAAGCCGTCATAGACTCTCCCGACAATGCGCGGATCCTCCTCGTCAGCGACGGCGTTCAGACCGACCGCGACGCGATGAGCGTGATCCGCCGGATCTCCATGGACGGGATCCATGTGGACACCACCTTCTTCCCCGGAACGGGGGCAAGCGACATGCGGATCACGAACGTCTCGCGGCCCGACAAAAGCCTGTCTCCCGGCGAAAAATTCGAATTTACCCTCACGATCAGCAGCAATTTCGAAGGAAACGCCGATCTCTCCTTCACCGACCGCTGCGAAAACGAGCAGGACCGCGTCTTTCGGCAGGAAAACGTTCCCATCAAGCTCGGCTTGCAGACGGTCACTCTCCCCCACAGCTTCTCCGCGGCGGGTCATCACGAGATCGAGTTCCGTCTCTCCGCGGCGGGCGACGGGATCGCCGAAAATGACGTCTTTTACGCCTATTGCGACCTGAGCGAGGAAAACAAACTCCTTCTCATTGAAAAATATGCGGATGAGTCCAAGGAACTTGCCGAAATTTTGCTGGCGGCGCAGGGACAGAGCGATCTCGTCCTCGACCGGGTGCGGATCGGCGACGGAGACCGGCTCCCCGTCAGCCTCGAAGCAATGCAGAATTACGACGAAATCGTCCTTGTCAACGTCTCCCATGCGGATATGCCCGAAGGCTTCGAGGAAAACCTTCAAAAATACGTGGAAACGCGCGGCGGCGGACTCTTCACCGTCGGCGGATTCGAGCGGGACGAAAACGGGAATGTCCTCTATGCGCAGGGCGCCGAGGGCGGAGCGGTCCCCAAGCCGCACGCCTATGACGAAGCCGACCTTCAAGATACCCTCTACCAGCAAATGCTGCCCGTGGACGCCGTCTCCTACACGCCGCCCGTCGCGCTTGCGATCATCATCGACCGCTCCAACTCCATGGATTACGAGGCGGACGTCGGCGGCTCCATGCTCGATCTTGCGATCCGTGGCGCGATCAAGGGGTTGGACGCCCTCTCCACTCGCGATTTTGTCGGCGTCATGACGCTCGAGGATTCCTATGCGGTGAAGCTCGACATGACCCCGATGACCCAGAAGAGCCGGATTGTGACGGCGATCCGCCGCATTGCGGACGGCGACGGCGGCGGCACCAACTACGGCGCGGCGATCGAGCATGCGGGCAGGACGCTCGGCACCATGACAAGCGTCGAGCGCAAGCACATTCTTCTCATCTCCGACAGCCAGCCGGGAGACGCCTTCGACGATTGGGAGGGCGGAGAAGGCTACGGCAAGATCATGAAGCGCTATCACGACAATTTCGGCATTACCCTGACGGTGATCTCCATCGGCCATGAGCTCTCCGAGGATCTCATCGAGCTTGCAAAGATCGGGGACGGCAGCGCGCAGGAACTCATGGGGAGCGAAGTGCTCACTCTGGATCAAATCCTGAAAGCGGACATCTTCATGGAACAGCTTTCGGGCGCCGTCGTGACCGATTTCCACCCCACCGTCCGTTCGCATACCGATGTTTTGGACGGCGTGGAACAAAGCTCGCTCGAAGCCGTCACCCTGCACGGCTTTTTCGGGTCGCGCACCAAGGCCTCGGACGACGTGCAGCTTGTCCTCAACGCAACCTACGCGCCGCTCTATGCGCAGTGGAATTACGGGAACGGGAAAGTCGGCAGTTTCCTCTGCGATCTCGAAGGTTTCTGGTCGCGGGAATTTACGGAGAGCGAGGCGGGCGCGCGGTTCCTGCAAAATGTCGTCAAGGGGCTGATGCCCGTTCAGAGTATCCGTTCCCAAACGCTCGACGCAAGGTTCATCGAAGACAACTATCGCACGCAGGTGAGCGTCTACGGTTTCGACCCGAAGGAAGAGCCCGACAAAAAGCTCATCGCCTTTGTGGAGCCGCCCCGAAGCGCTGTCGGAAGTTCCCCTTCCGCGGTGCAGAAGTTCGATCTTCTTGAGCTTTCCCTGAGCGGGAACCGTTTCACCTTTGAAAACCGTGCGGCAGGCGTTCATACCGTCACTATTTTGAAAGTGCCACGCTCGTTTGACGTGATGAAAAGCGGCATTCAAACCGCCGGGGACGTTCCGCAGGGAGAGATCCTCTCCTATTGCAAGAGCTATCGGGTCTTTTCCTATTCGGAGGAATACGATCCGCAGCCGGACTCCTATGCGGCGGGCAAAGAGCTTCTGATCGCGCTTTCTTCCAGAGACGACGCGGCGGGCGAAGGGAAGCTGATCTACGACGCAGAAGAGCTGCTCGGCGTCTTTGTGAAAAGGCGGCAGGAATGGGACCCGCGGATCCTGTTCATCTCGATCTCAATTGTGCTGTTCCTGCTAGACATTGCGGTGAGGAAGTTCAAATTCAAGTGGCCCCACGAATGGCTTGAGAGCCGCAAACAGCGCCAAGCGATCTCCGGCAAGTAATTGGTTTTGACCGCGGGAAAATGACTGTCCCCGATTGCGGGAAGTATGCGCTCTGGGTTTGGAGAATTGCCGCTGGAATGTGATAATAAAGGTTATTGGAAAGGACTTTGAGATTTTTCCGCTTTGTCTCTGGCAGTTTTTCGCTCCGACTTCGGTGAAACAGCTTTGGCTCCAGGGAAATCACAGCTCGCTTTCGAGAATATCCGTCCAACGCCAGGACACTACCGTCCGAATGCGGGAATAATTGTTTTTGATTTCAAAGAATATCTGCCTCGATTTAGGAAAATTTCCGTCAGCTCTGAGATATAACCGCCCCAGCTTCGGAAATTATCCGCTCTTACTTCAAGAAGTGATTGCTTTTGTTTCGGGAATTTTCCGCCAAACTCGGTAATATCCCGCTCCAACCTGGCAAATGCCGCCCAATCCATGAATTTCCGCTCTAACTCCAAAGAATTTTGGCCCCGGCACCGAGAAATAACCGTCCTAACTCCGGATTCCCGTCCCAAATCCCCCCCATTTTCATATTGTGGAAAGATTACCGCCCGTTTTCGACGAAAGTCGAAAACGGGCGGCTTTTTCATGGAACCTGCGTCGGCGTCCGACAAAAAACAAGGCAAAATGCTTTATCAGGGGCGCCTTCCGTTGCCGCCACCCGCCCTGGAAGTTTATCGCGGCGACGGGGTTCACAAAGGCCGCGTTTTCCGGCAGCGCCCGCCGTTTCTTCCTTCGGATATACAAGTTCTCCCGGCAGCGGGTCTCACAGACAGCCCACGTTTCCCCAACGCGCTCCATAAATTGACGGACCCTCTTTTTGTCTACCACCATTCCACAAGTTTTTGCAGATGCCTTCCAAATTTATCGACGACGCCCCACCTGGCTGCGGCTCTCCTCACGTTTTCCCGAAAGCGGCCCCGTTTCTCCCGGCGGCGCCCTCTATGTTCTCCCCGACGGCCCATTTCATACGAACAAAAAGGATCCGGGAAATCCGGATCCTTTGTAAAAATAGCTTGGCAAAAAAATGAAGAAGCGGCGGAAAATCCGCCGCTTCTTCGTACATTTTGCAGCCTTGCCGCTGCTTCGGGGTCTTTAGTTGCCCTCGTCCTCGTCGGGTCCAAGCGTGTTAACATCAATATCTTCGACCGTCAACGTGGCATTGCCCTTCGTTCCCGTGATGGAGATCTTGATCGCCTTGAAGTCCTGCGAGGTCTGGCTGACGCTGTAAACGATCGTGTACGACTTGCTGTCCTTATCGTACTCCCAGCCCGCAAGCGCGATTTCCTGGAACTTTCCTGCCGTGTCCTTCTTCGAAACCTTGAGCGGGATGAATCCGTCAATGTTGTTGCCGTTGCTGTCATACACAACTACCGCTTCAAGCTGGAAGTCCTCTGCTTCGACAGTCAAGCTCGAACCTTCTCTGTAATGGCCCTTCTTAACGTGATTGTTCTCATCAAGCTCGAACCAAACGACGTAGTATTCAGGCTTCTTCGAATCTTTGTCTTCGCCTTTGTACTTGCTGAGGACAATGTTCGTATCCCAAATGTTCGTCTCGTAATCTTTGAGAAGATCGTTCTCTTCGCCCGTGCTGCCGTTCTTCAAAATCTTGCAGGTCCAGACGCCGAGGAACGGGAACTCTTCCGTCTGATAGGAGGAAATGAACTGCTCAACAACATATTTATCACCGTTATCGCCGTCCACTTCTTTGTACACGCAGATCGAGTACGGGATAAAGACGTAGTAGCTGCCCGTCGAGATCAGTTCGATATTGACCGAGTACTCGACATCATCCGAGCCCTTCGTCAGGATACGGTAGATCGAACTTCCGAAGTTCTGATCGGTTCCGATGATATTGTCCTCATCCATCGCGTCGTAATAATTCACCTCGAAGGAGAGATACTGTCCCTTCACGTCGAAGATGTTCAATCTGCCGTAAAGGAGCGCAGTCGTCTTTTCGTCCCAATTGGTGACAGGCCAGCTCTTCATGCCAATCGTGTAGCTCGTACCGACATAGATCGTACCGGTGCGGCGTCCGCCGTTCTCGCCGATATAATCCAGGAAGTTCATATCCTGCGTCACAGCCGCATGGAGCACGAAGGTGTTCTCCTCCGTAGTGTTTCCCTTATAGTTCATCTCAAGTCTGAGCGAAACGTTCTCGCAGACGAGATAGGTGAAATGCAGGGTCGAGCTCGAGGTGTTCGCAAACTCCATCACGACGCGGTAAATGCCCGTGTAGGTCTGCTCCTCGTTCTCGTGCTTGAACTTGAAGGTTGCGGGTGCGTTGAGTTCGGAAGTGCCGTCCGGCTTGAACGTAAGCTCCATGTCGCCCCATTCGCCCTTGTTCTCTCCGTTCTCCGCCTTGTTGAAGGCGTCAAAGACAAGCTTACCCTTCAAAGTGAACTCTTCCGTGCCCTTCCAACGCGAGTACGTGACTTTATTATCGCCCTCACCAATCTCGTAGGTTTCTGCATCGGGCTTGTATTCGTAAGGGATCGTGTCCAAACGCTTGAGCTCGCCGGTCTCTTGATCGATCGAGTAATAGACGGGCTTGTCGCCTTCAAGGAACCAATAAGCGACTACCGTACCGTTGATCCGGAGCACTTCGCCGAATTCGACTGCCGTGAACTCGGAGGAGTAGTAGGTCCTGTAAGTCTTTTCGTCCTTGTTGACGACCTCAAAGGTTTTAGCGGTCTTGTTGTATTTGACAACGAAGATCTCGCCCTCTTCGTCGGTCTCAAAGACTGCATAGTCATCATCGAGCACGCGGTAACCGGCTTCCGTTCTGTAACCATCGGGAGAGACCATGAAGCCGCCGCCGAAGCCGTCGAAATAGATGACGGAGCTGTCGCCTGCAAGATAGGAGCCGAAAACGTCCTCATCCTGGATCATGCAGACCGGGATCTGCTGCGCATACACGCTGAGCTGGACCGTCCATTCATGCGACTCGTTGTTCGCATTGAGGATGACATTGATCAGATATCTGCCCTCGGAATCGAGCGCGTCGTACGTGCCCGTACCGAAAGCTTCGCCCGTATTGATGTCCACGAGCGAGACGTACTTCCCTTCGGTGAAGCTGATGGCGATCTGCGTCCGGCCGAAGTAGTATTCGTAAGCGGAGTTGATCAGGAGCCAATACTGCGCCTGCGACTCCATCGTAAGAACTGTGATATTCTTTTCCGCGTCCACATCGAAGGCCATGCTGGCAATAATGCCGCCCTGCTGGTCGGTGTTATTCGGATCGTAGATCACCAATCTCCGCGCATCGCCGCTCTCCTGGTAGAGGTACAAGCCTTCGATCACGTTGCCGTACTTGTCGGTGTAGCGGGCGTATGCGCCGTAGCCGTCGAGTTCAAGCGTTTCGCCGTTCGTCAACGTGTAGGAGCCCTCCTCCCAGACTTCGCTCTCGAGGTTGTAGCCCTCGGGGATCATGGAGTTGAGAACGAAAGTGAAGTTGATGTCGCTCGAATTGAACATGTAGAGATCTTCTTCATAGCTTCCGATCTGGATCTTCGTGACGAAGCTGTACGTTCCCTCGACTTTGTTCACTCTGCTTTCCGCGTCCTCTCTCGACTGATAGTAGACCGCGTTGCCCTTGCCGTCGAGCTTCAGGCTGACGTAATCGTCCGCCACGCTCTCCGTTGCGGATTCAAAGATTCTCGTAAGGAAGCGAGGCGGCTCGCTCAACATCTCGATCTTGGTATCGGTCTCGCCGTACGCCGCGTAATAATAGCTTACCAAAGAGTAATCCATTTGATTGCGGACCTGGAACACGAGATATTGATACACGCCAAACTCCTGGGTATCAAGGCTTTGCGAATAGTACGCGCTGACGCCGCCCTCAATATATCCGGACGAGGTCTTGTAGAAGGAACCGAAGCCTTCGACGCCGTAACCTTCCGCCGCATTCAAAGATCCAACGATGAGTTGGCCCTGGCCGTTCAGATCCTCATAGACCATGTAGTCTTTCTGCTTCGTCGTCGTGCCGTCCTCGTCCGTCACTTCCGCTTCGCCATAGGTATAGAACACGTTGCCGATCCCGAACTGGTCGGAGGTATGGAAGTAGAACTCGGTGTAAGGCATTTCGATCTGAAGCTCTTCGATATTCGTTTTGCTCTCGCCGACCGCCTTGAAGGTGGAGAACGGTTCGGTCATCGAGCCGATGTTGTCAATGACATAGCCGTCATAAAGCTCTTCCGTCGTGACTTCTTCGACGTCGCTGATACTGTCATCATAGTAGAGGCTTGCGACCTTCGCACCGCTCGGCGCGCCCTCTCCGTTATAAGCCTCTTCCTTAATGATCATGACGAGCGGCAGGAACTGGTTGGTATAATCGTTCCCGACGACCGTGCCCGCGATCATGCGGTAAGAAGTGAACACAGAGGTTGCTTCATAGGTCTTTTTGTCGCCTTCATTTTTGAGAAGGAACGCAAGCTCGTCGCTACCGTCCATCGGAAGGATGTGCGCGATGTCGCCGAGAATGCTGTTCTCAATATAATAGTTGCACTCGATCGCGTCTTTGCCATCCGGCGTATAGTAGCTTCCCACCATACCGTTATAGCCGTCAAGATAGATCACATCCTTGCCGTCTTTCAAAGTATAGACGTCCGAATAGGTCTGGTTCTTGACGAGGGCGATCCCGTTGTAGAGCAGGAACTCGACTTTCTCTCCGTCCGTGAGCGTAGCCTTGAAGGGAACGGGCTCCTGCAGCATGTCGGGCTGTTCGTACGTACCCGACGAACGCATGCCGGTCGCCAAATTGTATCTGACGATCCCGCCCACGCCGTCAAGCGTGAACTGAAGCTGCGCATTGAACAGAAGCTCGGTGCTCTTGCCTCTGAGCTCATATGCGGTGTACGTGCCGGCTTCGCTGCCGATGTACATGAACACGTTCTCTCCGTTCACTTCGCTGAACAGAATGTCGCTCGTGCGCCCGCCGATGTCGAGCGTGTAGCAGCCGTTCGCCGCGTCGTAAGAGATCGTGCCGGTCGAACCGTCGCTGAGCGTTGCGCCGAAGTATCCGTCGAGGGTGAGCTGCGTCGTCTCGATCTTTCCGTCCGTGTAGCCGCTATAAAGTTTATAGGAAGCGGCGCGCGCTTCGCTGTAGAATGCGAATTTGTCGCCAAGGACCTTCGCTTTCAGATCGCCGAAGGTCGCAATGGACGTCGCGCTATCGAAAGTGCCCTCCATTCTGTAATCGCCGCGCATGAGCACCACGGTGTCAGGCGTGAGGCGCGGGAAATAGAGGTAGTCCGATCCGCCGAACATATCCGCATAGCCGATATCCCAGATCGCATAGAGGGTGTAGCTTGCCCCCTCCAGCTCCTCGCCGGGCTGATATTTGATACTGCCGCTTCTGTCGGTGGACCAGCCTGCGAACAGGCATCCCTCGACGGAGAAGCCGTTTTCAAGTGCGCTCGCCTTTTCCTCATAGACAAAACGCTGATCCGCCATCTTGCCGATGACCGTCTTGCCCTGCGGCGCGTTGGCGTCATAGATGATCGTATAGGATTCCCTGTCGCAGTAGAGAACGAACAGGTTCTCGGCGGAATTCTTGCTGATGGCAAGTTCCTCGATCGTCTTGGAGCCGTCCGCCCCCACATAGTTGTGATTGATCACATAGTTGGGGATCGTGCGGGACGCAAGGCTGAGCTGCTTGCCGACGTATTCCTGACCGGTATAGGAAAGCTCGCTGTTTTCCGCATACGTCGTGCCGTAGGGCTGCTCCTGCGTAAAGACCTTCACCGTGTAATCCGCCTTGAATTTCGCGGTGAGCGTTAAATCGGCCGCAGGCATGGAGCTTTCGGAAGTGATCTCCGTGTCCCCGTTGAACCATGCGCCGAAGGCAAGCCCGCTCATGGACGCCGTATGTCCGTTCAGATATTCCAGGATATTTCCGCCCTCGGGAACCAGAACGGACAGACCGCCGTCGATCGTCCCGCCCGTCTCGATATCGAGCGTAATGGTGTACCCTTTCGCCCAACGAGCATAGTACGTCGTATCCTTTTCGGGCGCAGTGAGTTTGTCTTCGTACTTTGTTCCCGTGTAGCTGCTGTTATCGTACCAGCCCATGAAGAAATACCCGTCGCGGTCGCCGTTGGCGGGAAGCTGCATTTCTTCCCCGGGAGCAACTTCAAACTTGTCAACCCGATTCTCGCCCCAATCGAACGAAAGAGTGACCTTGCTTCCGCCGCAAGCGGCTGCAAACAAACCGATCGCAAGCGAGAAAACAGCGACAAGTATCAGAAGCATACTTTTCCGAAGTGTTTTCATTTTAGTCCTCCTGTTTATAATCTGTCTATTATAAGACAATTCTATTTTACCATACCCGCCGCGAACAGTCAACTGTCTGACTGTGATTAGTTTGTGAAAAAAAAATATTTTGTTGAAACCCGGGGCGGTCTTACCAAAAAAAGACAGGCGTTTGCCTGTCTTTTTTCGTTTTCTCTGCGCGATCTTTCACGCAAAGATCTTGCCTTGTTCGATCAGTTTCCGCTCTGAGAGCCGCCGGATATCGACGCGCCGCCGCCGGAAGCCTGCTCTTCACCCTCGAAGTCCAGCTTCATCATCTCGTATTCTACCTTCGGGTTGTTGTAATCGCCGGACAGTCTGATCGTGATCGAGACGGGATTCGTGAAGTAGAAGAGGAAGGTATCGGCTTCTTTCTTCGACTTTCTGCCTCTCTGGTAGTTCACGCGGTTCGTGAGCTCGTTCGAGAACTCGTTCGTCGTCTTGTTGACGTTGCCGGTATCCGCATCGGTCTGCGAAACCACCCAGGTCAAGCCGTTGATGTACGCCTTGTCGATCTTGCCGTCCGCGCCCTTCGAAATGAAGAACTTGAAGGTCATCTCGCTGGTGCCGCCGTCCATGGTGTCATTTCCTTTAGCTTTGAGCTCGACGTACTTGACATCCTTGGTATGGGTCGCACCCGTGATAGCTCTGGTCTTTTCGTCAAAGTCGAAGTGGACCAACGTGAAGTCGCTCTTCTTCTTTTCGAGATCCTTGTCGTTCGTCTCAGCCGCAGCTGCAGCGCCGCCTTCCGTGCCGCCTTCGCCCGTCGTCGGTTCGGGTTCCTTGACCGATGCAAGCGGCGCGCCGTTCTCGTCGGCATAATAGAAGATGACGTCGTTGTCGAACCAGCTTGCGCCGTTGTAGCCCTCAAGAACGCTCACTTCTTTGTCGCCCTCTTTCTTCACAATGTCAAGCGTGTAGATCGACATCTGCTCGAAGCTTGCATAATATGCACCGCAGAACTGCCATGCCTTGTAGGTGTATTGCGAATTATCGCCCGTTCCCTGCGTCTCATTATAGACGTTGACCGCATAGATGAGCGAGCTCCAATTTCCGTAAGTATCCGTCAGCTTTTCGAGCCAGACCGAATACGTGCGGCCATCGTCGCCCTTGAACTTGACCTCATAGACGGGCAGATCGTTCTGGTTGAAGCCGACGAGCGAAGAAAGCGTCGCGTCGTGGGTGACGATCTTGCTCTCATCAAGTTTCGTACCGCCCTTATCGTCCGTCTCCTCCTTCCCAAAGACATCTTCATAGAACATGCTGAAGGTGAGAAGTTTGCCGTTCTCGTCGGGAACGTAGAGAACGCAGGAGATGAGCATGTCGGGATTTTCGCCGCCCTTCGAAGGATCCCATTCATCGAACTTCCATTCGATCGGTCCGATCGAGTAGGTCAAGCCGCTCGTGATCGAGCCATAGGTGTACAGCACGTAATCGGGAAGCACGGTGGAAAGGAAATCCGACCACACATAATCCGCGCCCGCCGCATGGAACACGAAGGTGTTTCCGCCCTCGTTCGCATGGGTGTAGTTGAGCTCGATATAGAACGGAACGTCATCGTAGTACGCTTCCGCCTTCAGATAGCCGTTCGCGTTCTGCGCCGTCGTCGGATGGGACACGACGATCGTGTACTGAATATCCTGCTCCTTATCGCCATACTTGAAGTGCATGGTTGCGGGTGCGTTCAGAAGCGCCGTGCCGTCGGGAACAAATTCCAGCGTAAGGTTATTGATCTCGGTCGGCATTTTGCCGCTTTCCAGGGTTTGACCCTTGAAGGCGTCAAAGACGACCTTGCCGGTGAAGGTGAACTTGTCGCCCTCGTTCCAGCGGTAGAAGCCTCTATCCTGATTTGAAGCGTCGTAGTAGAGAACCTCGTTCTTATCGTCGAAATCAGGAGTCGGATACTGGCTGTCGATCCGCTGATAACCGCTCTCCCAGTCAAGCTCATAGATCAGGAGTTTATCGTTCTCATCGAGGAACCAATAGCCGATCATCGCGTTGTCGATCGCAAAGACCTGGCAGAACTCGATCGCGCCGAAGTCCTCCGCATAGTAGGTGACCCAGCCGTCCTTTTCGGGATCGTTCGTGATGACGAACGTCTTGGTCTCTTTGTCGTATCTTGCGGCATAGAGAAGTTCGGGATTTTCTTCGACGCCGCCGAACACGCCGTAGAAGTAACGGTCGTTGTCGCCGAAGCCGATGATGTTGTGGCTGCCTTCATAGCGGTTGCCCATCGGGTCGATGTAGCAGCCGTTGCCCCAGCCGTCGAGATAGAACACGGCGCTATCCTCGTTCGCATAGGAACCGTAGACGTCCTCCGCGTCCATGAGGAAGCAGTAGCCCTGTTCGAGCCTCACACGCCATTTGACGTTGGTGCTCAGAACGTCGCCGCTGTGGAAGTCGTAGGTGACAAGGGTGAGATCATAGAGATGATCTTCATCGTCCACAAGGACATAGGTGCCGGACGCGAACAGATGATAGGAATCCACAATGGAGCCGTCATCGTTGACGTGACCCTGCGTGTACCAGATGTACTCGCCGATCTCGGTGATCTCGATCGTGCCTTCGTCGGCATGGAACAGAACCGCCGCCTGCGCAAATCCGTCGGGGAACACGCCCGCCGAATTGAACAGAACAAAGTAGCTCGACTTCTCCTCTTCCTTCTGCGGGATGAGGACGTTCTCGTCGTCGGGCGAGATCGTGAAGGCGTAATCGAGGGAAATTCCATTGTCCGTCGGGGTGTAGAGCGCGATCTGCTCTCTGCCGTCGGAGTAGATATAGCCGCCCTCGAGCATCTTCCCGTCTTTGTCGGTGTAGGCCGCATAGCCGAAGCCGTCAATGGCGAAGGTGCCGCCGCCCTCGATCGTAAAGACCTTGTCGTCGTCCACGTTGTAGAGACGGTACATCAGGAAACCATCCTGCCAGCCCTCGCCGAGCTCTTCGATCGTAAATTCGAAGGGCTGGACATCGGGCTCGTTGAGCGGGGTAAATCTGTATGCGCGACGGCCGTTCTGGTCGCCGATCGCGTCGTATCTGCCATTGACCCCGTTGTTGTTATCGGAGTAGTCCTCTTCCGAACGGAAATAGACCGCGTTCTGATTTTTGTCGCCGAGAAGGAAGAGGCTGTTATAGCCTGCGCTGAAGGTGTTTGCCTTCATCTCGTCGTACATGAGCATCAATCTGATCGGCTCGGAATCGAGAAGCACGAACGTTCCGCCGTACGTCTCGTCTATGTTCGCCGCGAAGTAGAAATGATGGAACTGGAGCGGGTCGACCTCATCCCGATAGGTGAAGTCGAACAGCGCCGCCGCCTCAAACAGAGCTTGCTCCGTACCGCTGAGCACGTAGTAGTCGATACTTCCTTCATAGATCTTTCCGTTCTCGTCCACGAAGAAGTTGCCGAAGCCCTCGAACCCGCTGCCGGGCGCCGTCGCCATGGTCGAGTTCCACATGAAGTAGTAGCTGTCGAACCGTTTGTCGTAGTTCACGCTCTTATCCCACATCGTGTAGAAGGAGCTCGTCTTGGAAACGCCCTCGATCGGTTTTCCTTCCGAGTCAATGCTCACATACTGATCAAGGAAGATGTAGAAGAGCGGGCCCTGCGCGAAGTTCGTATTCGTCCAGTACATGAAGTCGGTGTAGAACGAGTCCGCACGGCCCTTCATCCACCAGGTCGTATGGAACCGAGGCAGACCATAGTTGGGATCGGTATAGGTATAGCCCTTGTAAATGCAACCTCCATTGGCGTTTGCAGGGTTGATATAGATCTCCGCCCGCATTGCGCCGTCGGGAACTTTAAGATCTTTCTCCGCTTCCTGTCCCGTTGCGTCCTTTCTCAAAACGCCGTTGTCGCCGGCTTCGGGCTCGGTATAAGCCTCATCATAAAGGACGAGATAAGCGCCGGCAAGGCTGTTGTAGGAGCCGTTGCCGATAACGAGCTGATAGGTCTTGGTCTCCACTTCGTCGACCGAGAAGGTGTGATTCTCTTCGTCAAGACGGAAGCAATAATGCTCTTCGTCGAAGTTGAGGGTCAGATGGACGTACGCGCCGAGCAGCGTACTCTCATAGTAGTAGTCGAACTGCTCCGTCTGTCCGTCATGGGTGTAGATGGCGCTGTCTGCAAACGCGCCGATCCCGTCGAGCTGCAAGGTTTCGTCGTCTTTCGTGAACACTTGCGCGTTGAGGCTGTCGTCGACGACGACGCAAGTGTCATAATCTGCGCTGTTGATGATGTCAAGGCAGATCCGGGCGTCGAAACTTCCAAAGTGCATCGTGACGATGGGGTTCGCGTCGTTCATATCGGGCGCTTCATAAGTGCCGTACTGGGGCGCATAGCCTTCCACATTGCGGACGGCGTTGCCGTATCCGTCGAGCTCAAAGGACTGCGTCCCGAGGTAGTAGGTCCCGCCGACGCCGGCGCGGACGAACTGGCTGTATTCGCCCTTTTCTCTTCCGAGATAGGAGAATACCTTCTTGTCTCCCTGCACGCCGAAGGTGAAGTTTCTGTCGGAACTTCCTCTGAGTTTGAGGACGAACTCGCCCTTTTCGGGATCGAATTCATAGGTGCCAGACTTCGTGGAGCCGTTTTCATCGAGCGTTGCGGTATTGAAACCGTCGAGCGTGAGCTTGATGCTCTCGTTGAAATGGCTCTCCCCTTCCTTTTTATAATAGCCTTCGTAGTAGGTGTACTCACCGATCCGGTCCGCAAAATAGAGCGAGAACTTTTCTCCGATGAGTTTTGCGATGATCTGCCCGTCCCGGAAGGAGACGAAGCTGCCCGCGGGATCAGGCGAGAAGTGCATTTCCTGATCGACGTTGCCGCGCTGGCCCGCAAATTCATACCCGCCGCGCACGAGGACCGCTTCGGGGTCGGTCGCCCGCGTGGGGAAGAAGATGTAGTCCGTCGAGCCGAACACGTCGCCGTAGCCCTTCTCCCAGACGGCGTACAAAATGTGGTCGCCGCTCGAGATGGTATCGCCGGGCATGAATTCGACGCTGCCGTTTGCGGACGAGGACCAGCCGGTGAAGCGGTAACCCGTGATCTCGAAGTGGTTCTTCGAGACCGTCGCCGATTCCCCGAACGTGAAGTAGGAGTCGGTCATCTTCCCGGTGAATTCCAGCCCGCCCGTGGGCAGGTTGACGTTGTAGACGAGCGAGAACTGCGCCCTGTCGCAATAGACGCGGAAAGCGTTCTCGGACGAATTCTCAGACAGGGTGCCGGAAACTTTTGCGGGAAGTTCCTCGCTCGCATAATCTTCGTTCACGATGTAGTTCACGAAATCATGCTGTCTGAGATCGATGGTCGTGTTGAGATAGCCACTGTCCGTGAAAGAGAGCTCCTCGCTCTTTTCATACTGGGTGCCGTGCGGCGCCGTCTGCGCATAGACCTCGACCGAATAATCGACCTTAAATCCCGCGGTCAGGACAAGATCCGCCGACGGCATGACATCCGATTCTCCGATCTCCGTCTCGCCGTTGAGCCAAGCGCCGAAGGTAAGCGAACCTCTCTGCGGATTGCCGTTCGTATTCTTGCCGATCCATTCGAGCAGGTTGCCCGTTTCGGGAACGGAGAACGTGCGATCTTCCGTGCTGCCGTTTACCATTCCGCCGTTCGGTTTCAAGGTCAAATTGTACCCTTTCAGCCAGCGCGCATAGTATGTCGTGTCTTTCTCGGGCGCGGTGGTCTTGCCTTGAAGGGCTTCGCCGGTGAATTGTGCGTTTTCGTACCATCCGCCGAAGAAGAAGCCTTCACGCGAAGGAGCGGGCATTTCCATTTCCGCACCGGGCGTGACTTCGTTCGTCGTCGCAGCGGCGCCGGTCCCAAGGTCATACGAGACCGTGATCTTGCTTCCGCCGCAAGCTGCCGCAAACAGCCCGACTGCCAACGAAAAAACCGCGACAAGGACAAGCAGCATGCTTTTCCGAAGTGTTTTCATTCCAATCCTCCTATATAGAATTAAACAATTTTATTCTATCACGAAACAGGGGGCGCTGTCAATAGTTTGATTATGAACTTCTTGTGAAATTTTCGAAAGATTTTATATTTTTTTGAAAAATTTCCCCACTTTTCCCACGGGAAAATTTTCCGAAAAAACCGCTCTTAAAAAAGCCGCCCGGCGGAGATCTCCGCCGGGCGGCGCTTTCGGGGAACGTTCAATCCCCTTCGTTTTCGGGTTCCCTGCCGGCCGCGGGCAGCGCCATCAGCTCCTCATAGAGCTTGGTGATCACGCCGTTCCCGCCCAGTTCGTGATAGGCTTCATAGCTTCTTCTTACGGATTCCTTGGCATAGATCGGGCAGACGCCCTTTTCCGAATATTTTTCGTAGTAGTCGATGAGCTTGCCGCGCAGAAGGTTCTTGACCCCCTCCTGCAGGGCGCGTTCGCGCTTGATTCCTCCCCGCATGCGGGCAAGGAGAAAGGCGAGCCCGCCCGAAATCAGGCTGGAAACGGCGCTCGTGACGACGATCGAAAGAACGTTCATGGATCTTTCTCTCCTTTTTGCGGTTTCAGCGCGGAAAGATAGCTTTCGGGCCTGTGGGCGGCGACGGGCCCCCGACGAAGCCCCTTTCCGACTTTGATCATCCGCCCGACGTGCCGGTAGCCGAAGAGCGCGGGCGGGAGATGGGTCACGAGGTCTTTTCCGCAGCGGATCACGGAGAAATTTTCAAAGCGCGCGGCGAGTTTTTTGCCGCACTTCCCGAACACGACGCGGGGACAGCCGAAGCCGAAACCGAAGATCTGCCGCGCCAGATCGGGGCGGTGGAACACGCAGTATTCGTGGCACAAAAGGGCGAGCGCCGCGCCGTGCGAATAGCCAGAAAGGACGATGCGACGGAGCTTTTTATCGCAAATCATGGGCGCGATCTGCGGTTCGATCGCCTTGAAAACGCGCAAAAAGCCGCGGTGAACGTACCAGCGCTCCTCCGTTTCCCGATAGGGCTTTGCGGGAAAATCGAGGTTGTTGCGCCAATCCGCCGCACCGTTGCTCTTCTCGAAGAAGAGATACAAAACGTCTCCCCTCCGCTCGGCGCGGTAGGAAGCCTTTTCCTCCGCAAGTTCGATGTAGCTGCCCTGCAGCGTCCTGCAAAAGAGCGAATAAAGCGATTCCGTTCCGTTCAACGTCCGACCTCCCTATGCGACCATACCCGCATTGTATCCTATGAACCGCCGCGGCCGGGACGTTTCTGCCGGAAATTTGCGAAAAAGTCTTGAAAAATCGCCGGAAATCGTTTATAATAAAAAAATACGGAGCGCACATGACGGAAACGACGGAAAACAGAACAGCGCCGGAAGGCGGAACGCCCGGCAGAGTCAGCAGCGAAACGCCCGGCAGAGTCAGCAGCGATACGCCCAGCGGGGTGAGCAGCGATACGTCCGGCGGAGAAAGCGGCGGAACGCCCGGCGAGGTAAACAGCGATACGCCCAGCGGGGTAAACAGCGATACGCCCGGCGAGGTAAACAGCGATACGCCCGGCGGAGAAAGCGGCGGAACGGCGGACAAAAAAAGCGCAAAAAAATTGTGGTTTGCGCTCTATTCGGTCGCGATCGTTTTGCTGCTTGCGACGAGTTTTTCGCTCAACTTGCTCGGACTGATCGGCGCGATCGACCTCGAAGAGCCCCCCTATTTTTGGATCGACCTTGCGATCACGGCGCTCCTCTGGATGGAATATCTGACACGGCTCTTTCTCTGTCCGCGCAAGGGGGACTATTTCAAGGAGAACATTTTGGAGCTTATCTCCATCCTCCCCTATTCGCCGGTGATGGGCGTTTTGCACCTCGTCCGGCTGCTGCATTTTCTGCGGTTCTTCGAGATGATCGGCTCCTCCCGCTTCTGGGCAAAGCTGAAACAGAGCGCGCCGCTGCGGTTTTGGCGCAGGACGCGGAAACGGATCGGCTTTTTCTTCAACGAGCGCGGCTTTTTGTACGGACTGTATGCCTTTTTGCTCCTCTTTCTGAGCCTCGGATATGCGACGCGGCTCCTCGAAGGGATCGGCTATTTTCAGGCGCTTGCGGAGCTTCTGCGCGGCGCCGCCCTGCTGTGCCTCAAAGCAGCCCCGCCGAGCTTGTTCGCCCAAATCGACTCGGGGCTTCTCTTCTCTCTGTTCTGCGCCCTCCTCGTCTGGCTATTGCTTGCCTGCCGGACGCACACCGCACGGCTTTTCCGACTGAAAGCGCCCATCCGCCGTCTTTTCGGAGAAAAAACCGCCTAAACGGCGCGATTTTAATTTGCAAACGTTGACATTTGCGGAAGCGTGTGGTAAAATCGAAAAAAACAAAAAGGAGTTATGAAAAAATGCTGAAAAAATGTGTTGCGGAATTCATCGGCACGTTGGTCCTTGTGGTGTTCGGCTGCGGCGTTGCGGTCGCGACCGGCTGCGAGGGGAACGCCGGGATCGTGGCGACCGCCCTTGCCTTCGGGCTCGTGATCGTCGCGATGGCGTACTCGATTGGGAACGTTTCGGGCTGTCATATCAACCCTGCGGTCTCGTTTGCGATGCTGATCGACAAAAAGATGAAGGCGAAAGAATTTTTGGGCTATGTCCTGAGCCAGGTCCTCGGCGCGCTCGTCGGCTCGCTCATTTTGGCGCTCTTCTTCCGCTCCGCCGGCTCTCTTGGGCAGAACGCGGTGCAGCAGAGTCTGATCATTGCCTACGGGGACACCGGTTCCCTCTTCATCGGGCTCATCGTCGAGATCGTGCTCACCTTCGCGTTTGTGCTGGCGATCCTCGGCGTGACCTCCAAGACGGAAAATAAGGCGGTGACGGGCGTCGTGATCGGGCTTTCGCTGACCCTCGTTCATCTTTTGGGGATCCGTTTGACGGGAACGTCGGTCAATCCGGCGCGCTCGCTCGGCCCGGCGATCGTCAACATGTTTGCGGGAGATTTCACGGCGATCTCGCAGATCTGGATCTTCCTTGTCGGTCCCCTTCTCGGCGCGGCGCTTGCGGCGATCCTGTACCGGTTCCTCGAGGGACGGAAGGAAGCGGCTCCCGCAACCGAAAACAAGACGGAAAACAACTGACGCGGAGGGCCTTTTGCCCAAAACGGCACGAGGAAAATTCTTTCTCGGAACAGAACGCGGCGCGCCCATTTATCGTTTTATCGGTATCCGCTCCGCCGCTTTTCGATTTACACAATGTCTCCCAAAATTTACAAAACCATCACTCAAAATTTGCACGATATCCCTCAAAATTTACGCAATGTCCCTCGAAATTTACACGCCGCGCCGCCCGAAAAACGGGCGGCGCGGCGCTTTTTCCATGACTTCCTCATGCCAAAATTTTACAGATTTTTCAGATAATACACCTCTTCGGCGCTCAATTTGCGGCAGGCGCCGCGGTCCAGCCCCGAAAGGGTGAGATCGCCGAGCCGCACTCGTTTGAGAAAGTCCACTTCTTTGCCGACCACCGAAAACATTTTGCGGATCTCGCGGTTCTTGCCCTCGGTGAGGGTGATGTGCAGCTTGGTGAACGCCTTGTCGGTCTCAACGACCGTGATTTTGCACTTCTTCGTGACGACGCCCTTCTCGATCTCCACGCCCGCCCGCAGGCGGTTGAGTTGCTGCTGCGTGACCGTCCCCTCGACGCGCAAGAGATAGGTCTTGGGGATCTCGCTCTGCGGCGCGGTGAGCCGGTAGGCGAGCTCTCCGTCGTTCGTGAGGATCAAAAGCCCTTCGGTATCGTAGTCGAGCCGCCCGACCGGAAAGACTCTTCCCGCGCCCGGCGGGAGAAAATCGAGCACCGTCTTTCTGCCCTTTTCGTCCTTCACCGTGCAGACGCAGCCCTTCGGCTTGTTGAGAAGATAGTACTCAAAATTGACTTTATGGGACAAAAGTTTCCCGTCGAGATACACTTCGTCCTCCGGGGAAACGTCGTCGCCGGGCTTTGCGGTCCTCTGCCCGATCCGAACCCTGCCGCTCAAGATGAGCTCGTCCGCCCCCCGGCGCGAGGCGATCCCCTGTTCCGCAAGAAATTTGTTGATCCGCATGCTTCCTCCGCGCCGCCCGTCCCGGGTCGGCGTTTTCTTACATGATATACAAATTCTGCGAAAAAATCAAGCTGTTTTCAAGATAAATCCCCAGAACGCCCGCAAATTCCCCTCTTTTTTCGGGCAAGGGAGAGAGTTTTTCCGCGCGAAAGACGATCTTTTCCCCCTCCTCTTCGGCGAGCGGATAGGAAAAGCCTCGCTTTGCGGCGCAGCCGTCGAAGATCTGTCCCTCCTTGACGAGTTCCTTCATCGAATAGCGCGAAAAAGCCGCCTCAAGCAGCTCCGCGCTCCGCTCGTACATCTCGGGGGAGTCGAGGACCGCGCACACGAGGGTCATGCCGCCGCGCTCCGCGCTCGTGACAAGGCACCGCCCCGCCTGCACTGTGTAGCCCGTCTTGACCCCGGTCGCGCCTTCGAAACTCCCGAGCATCTTGTTCTTGTTCCGGAAGCCCCGCGGCTCGTAGTATTTTGTCGAGACGATCTTACGGAAGGTGGGATTTTCCATGGCGTAGGCGGCGATGAGGGCAAGATCGCGCGCCGTCGTATGATGTCCTTCGGCGGGCAGCCCGTGCGGGTTGCGAAAGAAGCTGTCCTCCGCCCCGAGCCGCGCCGCCTTTTGATTCATCGCCTGGGCGAACCGTTCGACGCTGCCGCTGTGGTGCAGGGCGAGCGCGACGGCGCAGTCGTTCCCCGAGCGCAGCATGAGCCCGTATAAGAGCTCTTCGACGGAATAGATCTCCCCCGCGCGAAGATAGACGCTCGAGCCCTCGACGCCCGCCGCCGCCTGCGGGATCTCGATCTTTTCCGAAAGGTCGCAGTCGTCGATGATCATGATCGCCGTCAAGATCTTGGTCGTGCTCGCCATGGGAAGGGGCAAATCGCCCTGCTCTTCGCTCAAAATCCGCCGGGAAGAGACTTCGAGGACGCATTCCGCCCGCGATTTTGCGGCAGGGCCCTCCGCCGCCGCCTTTTGGGCGGAGACGGGCGCGCCGAACGCCGCGAGGCAGACGAGCCCCGCGGCAAATGCGGACAGCAGCCGTTTATTCATCTTCCGTTCCGTCCTCTTGCCCGCCGGACCGATTCACGAGCCCCGAGATGAGGTCCCCCGCCTTTTCGATGAGCCCGTCGAGCGGGTCGTCGGTGACTTTCAGCAGGCGGCAGTGCTTGCCGTCGTCGATGAGAAAGCCCGCCGGTTTGAGCTTGATGACCGTCCCCGCGCCGCCCGCGAAGGGAAAGCACTCGTCCTCCTTGATCGCCTTGACCTCGCCGTACTCCCCGCCGCCCGATAAATACCCCATCGTGACCTTGGTGAGGGGGATGATCTGCGCGCCGCTCGCCGAAAAAAGCGGCTTGCCGATGACGGTGTTGACGTCGATGAGGCTCGTCAATTGCTCGGCTGTTTTTTCCATGATGCTGTCAATCTTTTTTTTCTGATCCATTTTAAGAATGCCTCCAATAATTTTTTTCCGACCGCGATCGAAAGAATGAGCCCGTTGAATACGGTCGTTGCCTGCAAAGTGACCTTCAAAGCGGTGTTTTCGTTCAGCAAAACGCCGTTTTTGAGGGAAAGAAAGGGATGACGGGCGTTCATGACCGAAAAGATCTGTCCGCTCGCCGCCTGGAGCGCCGCGGCGAGAAAGATCCCCGAGGGTTTGCCCTCGCCCCCCGTCTCGACGATCTGGTGAAAGCGGTAGAGCTGGAAGCCCTTGGTGATCTCGAATTTTTTCCGCATGGGCGCGATCTGCCGGAACGGCAGGATGACCGCCTTTTTCTCGGTGATATGAAAGACGATCCCCTCTTTTTTGATCTGCAGATAGCCGCCGAACACTTTCAGGTATTTGAACAGGCTGAGCGCGAACCAGCATTTATTCTCCGCGGCGTCGACATAGGCGTCGAGACAGACGAAGATCGGGAAGAGAAACAGGAGCGTCCCGAAAAAGAGAGAATAAACAAAAAGTTCGCCCATACCGTCAATATGAGCGAACAAGGATAAAATTATTTCAAGATTATATCAATTTTTAAGTTCTTGATTGTTAATGATTTGCGCGAGTTCCTGGGCTTGTTTTTTTCTGGCTTCTTGCGCATGCTGTTCGATCATTTCCATAACGCGGTCTTTGATCTCTTTTGCATTGCGAATTCCCGCGAATACTTCTTCGTTTTCTTTTTTCTTCTCATTTACGTTGCTTTTGACAAGAAGAGAAGCATAATTCAAAAGATTTCCCATAAAAGTCTCTTTGATTTCGACTTGATTTACTTTATCGATATAAATATCAATCGAGCTTCTCTGAAAAATTCCAATCCTACCAAAGACGCGTTTATTTGTAACAACAAGTTCTGTGGAAAGAAGCCTCGACGCTTTTGAGCAAAACGCAAGAGCTACCATCGCGAAGATGAACCAAAAAATCGTTGCCATCATCGGAAGGAAAAATCGCAAATAAACCTGCGCTTCACTGACACCAAATCTTTCCACTGCAAGCATATTCACTTGGATCGCCATTTTTTCACATTCTTTTTCTTGTTCATCGATCATCTTCTCTCTATACTCCGAACGAGAGGAGACCTCATTTAACTCGAACAAAAATTGTTGATCTTCATCCGATAGACTGTCAATACTCTTCATAGCACCTTCGTCTACAATTATAGTAGCAATCGTGCGATTGAGAGAATATGTCGTACCCTTAAACAAATTTGCAGCGCCATACAGAACCGTCAACACGATCGCAATCACCATAAGGATCACCAAACTGATTAACGGCTCGATCAAGAATTTTGGGGTTTTCTTTGCCACGACAACAAGCGTCTCATCATTGCCTAAATTGTTCTCTGCATACTGACTCATTTCATGTTTCTCCTTTGTTGATTTGAGAAATATATTTCTCATTTTTTCTTATTATAACGGAAAGACTTTTCTCTGTCAAGCAATTTTGAGAAATATTTTTATAATTGAGTAAAATATTATTCAAGATGATGACGAACAGGATCAAACAACTGCGGCTCGAACACGATATGAGCCAGCGCGATCTTTCGGAGAAGATCGGATGCAGCCAAAAATCGATCGACTATTGGGAAAAGGGCGCCGCCGAACCGACGGCGCGGTTTATCTGCGCGCTTGCGGACTGTTTCGAGTGCTCGGCGGATTATCTGCTGGGGCGGGAGGACGATTTCGGAAACGTGAGCGTGGTGCGGGAGCTGACGGAGCGGGAGAGAATTATTTTGCAGCTTTACGGCAAACTTTCCGTCGAACGGCAGCAGGCCGCCTTTGACTATCTTGAATTTCTGGCGGGCAAGGAGAAAGGCAACCGCTGAGGATCTCCTCTTATGGGCCTTTCATCAAAAAGTTCGGCAGCTTGTCAAAGAAATCGCTGAGGGGGCGCCTTGCGGGGCACTTTCTTTCCCCAAAAAATACTCTACCTCATGTTTTTGAAAAAACGGAGCCGATCCCGGGCAGATCGGCTCTTTCGTTTTCCATTGTTTCTGTGCCGGTCACGGCAGCGGGCAGTCCGCTTACTTCCGCGGCTTTTTCTTTTGTAGGGTTTGAGCGTTCAAATGGACACAAAAATCTAAAATCAGGAATGAAAGCAGCCCAATTCAATGGAAACAGCGGATGCGAATGAACCGCAACCGCTGTTTTTATAATATAAAATTCAACACATAGCGCTTAATACATGAACGACTTAATTTTTTCTCCATCGGCATAGCCTTTTTCATAAAGCCGTTTCATATTTGCCGGGTCGCGGGACAGCGTACTGACGCCGCAGGTATCGTCCGGCGCGACAATCAGAACTTTCCCTTGTCTTGCATATTCCTGTGCCAGCGCAACACTTTCGTTGTATCGGTTCGCTCTCTGCCTCAGCTTTTCCGCCGCATTAGGATACTTTTTGCGAATGCGGGCAGCCAGCTTCTCGTCCTGCTCGGAGGTGCGGAGAACATTTTCCGGCTTGGTAAGCAATAAAACCACACGGTCGCACCCGAACGCAAACGCCTTTTCCACCGGAACAGGGTCGCCCAGCCCTCCGTCGTAATAGGGCGTACCCTGAATAAAATAGGGTTTGCAGACAAACGGGATAGACGAGGACGCCTTCAATATGCTGTAATCATCCTGCCGAATATCCCGCTTATCAAAATACTTTGCCTCGCCGGTTTCGGCATTTGCCGCCACCACGATGAATTCCATTGGATTATTTCGCAAAGCGGTGTAATCAAGAGGATTTTCACCGTCGTGATTGCTGAGCGTGCCATAGACATAGTCCATATCAATAAAGGATCTTTTTCGGATGAAATTCCATACACTCGCATACTGCCTTCTGAGACCGTATTCCGTATAAAAAGTAAAGTTGCGTCCCTTTTGACCGGCGATAAAGGAGGCAAGATTTGCACTCCCCGCCGATACGCCGATCCCAAGGTCAAATCGAATATTTTGATCCAGACAGTAGTCCAGTACGCCACAGGCATAAATTCCCCGGAATCCGCCGCCTACATCTATAATTCCGTTTTTCATAACACATCACCTTTACACTTATTCCGCCTTACAGGAACAACTCGTTTTCTTTTCTGACAGAGCAGGCTTTTTTGAGCGCCCGGGCGTCTAGGTGTCGCTCAAATCAATCTTTGCCGGTTTTCGTTCCAGTGTTTTCCGATAACATCGGCGACTTTTTCAGCCCCTCCTGTGGGACTGAATACGATTTCTACTACGTCCATAAAAAATCCTCCTTGATGATGATTTATGGGATAAGATCATTTCAGGAAAAACTTTATCAGCTTTTCGTTTCCTTTTTGATAAGGCTGATAGCGCATGGGCAAGTCCAAGAGCGTCGATTTATCGACGATACTCTTATCGTGGCTGAACGTTTCAAAGCCCGCTTTGCCGTGATAGGATCCAAGTCCGCTCGCACCAAAGCCGCCGAACGGCATATACGGCGTTGCAAGATGAATGACCACGTCATTGACACAGCCGCCCCCGAAGCCGATTTCCGAGGTCAATCGCTTGACTGCCGACTTGTCGGCCGAAAACACATAGAGCGCGAGCGGTGCGTCGTTCTCCTTGATATACTTCACGACTTCGCTCTCGTCTCTGTATGTCAGGATAGGCAGGACAGGTCCGAAAATTTCCTCCTGCATGACGGCATCGGTGTGCGACACGCCGTCCAAAACAGTGGGCTCTATTTTCAAGCTCTCCGCGTCCGCCGCTCCGCCGTGTACGACCTTCGTCTTGTCGATAAGCGCCGAAACGCGGACGAAATGCTTTTCGTTTATCATTTTGCCATAGGTCGGATTTTCAAGGGGGTTATTCCCGAACTGCGCTATGATCTGTTTTTTCAGCTCGACAAGAAGCTCGTCGTGAATCTTTTCCGAGCAATAAATATAGTCGGGCGCGACACACGTCTGACCGAGATTGAGGAATTTTCCCCATACAATCCGTTTTGCGGCAAGTTTCAAATTTGCCGTTTCGTCCACGATACAGGGGCTCTTTCCACCGAGCTCCAACGTCACGGGCGTCAGCCTTTTGGCTGCATTTTCATAGACGAGCTGCCCCACTTTCTTGCTCCCCGTGAAGAAGACATAGTCAAACTTGACTTCCATCAGCGCCTGATTGATCTGCGCACCGCCGAAGAGCACCGTGACATATTCGGGCGGAAATACGCTGTCGATCACTTCTTTGATCGCTCTGTTGGTGTTCGGCGAATAGGCGCTCAATTTCAGCACCACGGTATTGCCCGCCGCGATCGCGTCGATGAGCGGATCCATGGAGAGCAGGAAGGGATAGTTCCACGGGTTCATGACGAGCACCGTTCCGTAGGGCGACGGCAGACGATAGCTCTTTGAAATTGCCTGGGCAAGCGGAGTTTTCACTCTTTTCGGCTTTGAGAACTTCTTGATATGCTTTATCATATAGGAAAGCTCACTCATGGCAAGCCCCGTTTCACACATATAGCTCTCGGTCCCACTTTTGCCCAAATCGGCTTTCAGTCCTTCGTGCAATGCAGACAAATTCGCTTTGATCGCGGAATAGAGAGCCGTCAACCTTTTTTTGCGGCGCTTTACGGATAGCGTTGCGCCGCTTTCAAAATACAGTCTTTGACGCTCCACGATCGTGGGAATATCCGTTTCGTCGATATTTTCGCCGCGAAGTTTCAAATACATCGCTTTGAGTTTTTCTTTATCCCATAAGACGGGGACGGGATAGAGCGGATTTGCCTCTTTTTCGGCGTAAGCTGCAAGTTCTTCGATATCGCCGCGGCGAATTTCGTGGAAGGTACTGCCGATGCCGAACGCTGCGTTCATTGCCTCGATCTTCCCGATCACGGCCTCCGCTCCCTGCGCATAGGACGCATTCTTGTCGACAAGTCCGCAGAACAAGGCGATTTTCCATAGCTTTTTATGAACGGCTTTGCCGTATTCTCTTAAAACGACGGGCAAAATGACCGCGTTGGCAAGCCCGTGCGCAATGTTGTATTTCCCTCCGAGCGGGTGCGCAAGCGCGTGAACATAGCCGACATAGGCTTTGCTGAACGCTCTCCCCGCCTTGTGCGACGCGAGGAGCATTGCCTTCGCCGCTGCCCTGTCGCCGTCATAGGACTTCTCGAGATTTTCAAAAACGAGCTTGATCGCCTCCAAAGCGTCTTTGCGCGTCCCTCCGTTTCCGCCTCTGCCGATATATGCCTCGATCGCATGGGTGAGTG
>CANRGG010000018.1 GCA_947630115.1 uncultured Clostridia bacterium | reverse complement strand
CGCCGTGATCCCCTTGCCGAGCCCCGAGACGACCCCTCCCGTCACAAAGATGTACTTTACCATATCTTTTCACCTCGAAGTAAATATTCCTCCCGAACGAAATTCTCCTCTTGTTTCCGCCGAAGATCTTCCGTTCGAAAAAATTTGCCTTTGTTTTTCGGTTCCTTCGCCGAAGGATTCAGATCCATACAGTCCCCCGGAACGCGAACTCCGCCTCGCCCGTCAAAAGGACGGTGTCCGCATATTTCACCGAAAGCTCGCCCCCCTTCACGAGGACCTCGATCTCCCTGTCCTTCTCCGCATAGCCGCAGCGCACCGCCGCGACCGCCGCCGCGCAGGCCCCCGTGCCGCAGGAGAAAGTCTCTCCGCTCCCGCGCTCGAAAACGCGCATTTGCAGCCTGTTTTTGTCCAAAACCCGAACAAATTCGACGTTGGTGCGCGCGGGAAACGCCCTGTGTCGCTCGATCTTCGGACCGATCCGCTCGAGCGGGAGCTTGCCGAGATCTTCTTCCCAAAAGATCACGCAGTGGGGATTTCCCATCGAGAGGCAATTCACCGGATAGCTCTCTCCGTCCGCCTCGATCGTCTGATGAAAGGCGTCGCCGCCTTCAAAGTCCGCGGGGATCTTTTCCGGCTCGAACACGGGGAGCCCCATGTCCACCGTAACGCGCGCCACTTTGCCGCCTTCCGTCCGCAAAAAAAGTTTTTTGACGCCGGCGCGGGTCTCGATCGTGAGAAATTCCTTTCGGATCCCCTTGATCTCATAGAGAAATTTCGCGGCGCAGCGGATCCCGTTCCCGCACATCTCCCCTTCGCTGCCGTCGGCGTTGAAAATACGCATGGACGCGTCCGCAGCGGCGCTCTTCCCGAGAAGGATGATTCCGTCCCCGCCGACGGAACGGTGCCGGTCGGAGAGTTTTTTCGAAAGTCGGTCTGGACAGGGCAGCTCCTCTTCGAAACAGTCGAAGTAGAGATAATCGTTGCCCGTCCCCTGCATTTTCCAAAAATTTCTTTCCACCCAAATTGGACCGCGGCTTAAAATTTGATGACCGCGTCACGCTCCGCGCCGACCGCAACATAGGAGATCTTGCAGGCGCAGGCTTTTTCGATGAATGCGATATAGTCGAGCGCTTCCTTGGGAAGCTCTTCCTTCTTGCGGCAATGGGAAATGTCGCATTTCCAGCCCTTGAACGTCTCAAACACCGGCTTGCATCTTGACAGCGCGTCGGGATAGGGAAATTCCCGGACGATCTTCCCGTCCAGCTCATAGGCGGTGCAGATCGGGATCTCGTCGTAGATAGAGAGGATGTCGAGCTTGGTGAGCACGACCTCATCCGCGCCCTGGCAGCGGACGCCGTAAGCGGACGCCACCGCGTCAAAGGGACCGACCCGCCGGGGCCTTCCCGTCGCTGCGCCGTACTCCCCGCCCGCCGCGCGGAGTTTTTCCGCCTCCTCGCCGAACAGTTCCGCCGTAAAGGGGCCCTCGCCGACACAGGAGGAATACGCCTTCATAATGCCGATGGTTTTATCCAGCCTGAGATTGGGCACGCCCGCGCCGATGGGCGCATAGGCCGCAATCGTGGACGAACTCGACGTAAAGGGATAGATCCCGAAGTCGATATCTTTGAGCGCGCCGAGCTGCGCCTCGAACATGATCTTTTTGCCCGCCGCGTCCATCCGGTTGAGATAGAGCCCGACGTCGCAGATGTAATCTTTCCAGATCTCGCCGTAAGTTTTGAGATATTCGATCATTTCGTCCGCCGAGACGGGCTCATGGCGGTAGCCCCCTTCGATCGTGAGGTTCTTCCACTCGACGATCTCCCGGACCCGTTCATAGAGCCGTTCGGGGTGCAGAAGCTCGCCCATGCGGAAGGCCTTTTTCATGTATTTATCGGAATAGACGGGCGCGATCCCGCGGCGGGTCGAGCCGAATTTCTTTCCCGCAAGACGGTCCTCTTCGAGGCAGTCCATGAGGACGTGATAGGGCATTGTGATGACGGCGCGGTCGCTGATCTTGAGATTTTCCGGCGTGATCTTCACTCCCTTTTCGCGCAGCCGTCCCGCCTCCTCGGTGAGATGTCTGATGTCGATCACCATGCCGCACCCGAGCACATTGACGACGTTCTCGCGCAAGATCCCCGAAGGGAGCAGATTGAGCACGAATTTCCCCCGCTCGTTGATGACGGTATGTCCCGCGTTGTTTCCGCCCTGGTAGCGGCAGACGACGTCTTGATCCTGCGACAAAAGATCGACCATTTTCCCCTTTCCTTCGTCGCCCCAGTTGATTCCGCAGATGGCTGTGAGCATAAATTCTCCTTTCGGGGCGCGCAGGCCGCTGCCCAAAAACACGCCCGATACAAAATACATTTCATTATACTATGCCGCGGCGGGAAAAGTCAAGCGCAGAGGAAAAATTTTCTGAAAGAGTTTGACTTTTTCCGAAAATCGTTGTACAATAGGACAAACAAACCAAGGAGAGCGCTATGTATTGCAGAGATTGCGGTGAAAAGCTGTCCCTTCGCTTTCTGGAAAACGAAGGGCTCGTGCCCTATTGCCCGAAATGCGAACAGTTCAAATTTCCCTTTTTCCCGGTCGCCGTTTTAATGCTCGTCGTAAACCGCGGCGAAAATAAAATTCTGCTCGCAAGACACGCGGGCGAGGACGTTTTCAAGCTGTTTGCGGGCTATCTCAAAAAGGGCGAGAGCGCCGAAAAGGCCATTCCGCGCGAACTCAAAGAGGAGACGGGGCTGAACGCCGTGAAATGGCGGTATTTCGGCTCGCGCTATCACAGTGCAAAGGATCTTCTGCTGCTTCAATTCGTCGTCACGGCGGACGAGGAGAGCGAGATCGTCTGCGGCGAGGAGATCGAAACGGCGCGCTGGTGCACCCCCGAAGAGGCACAGACGCTCATTTTGAAAGATTCGACGGCGGAGACCTTTCTCCTGTCCGCGCTCGAAACGCTCGGAAAGAAAAAATAAACAAAGACAGGAAAAAAGGGACTGCCTATTCGCAGTCCCTTTTTGATTTGTCCGATCAGTCGTCGGAATGTTTTTTACGGAACACGCGCGCGATGAAACCCGCCGCGATGAAGGCGACTGCGGCTGCCGCTGCGATCACGATCATGATCGCGATCGCCCGTTCTCCCTCGCGCGAGGAAGCGTTTACGTCACCGATCGCCGCATTGCCGTTTTGTTGTCCGCCGCCCGCGTCGCCGGCGCCGCCCGAAAGATCCTCTCCCTCTCCGCTTCCGGTCTCTTCCGTCCGCTTTTCGCGGTAGAGAAGATCATCCCCGCGGACCGCAAGTTCCATGTTCCCTTCGTCCGCGGAAAGTCCCGCCGCAGTGAGCGTGAAGATCTTCCCGATCGTTCCCGCGCGCGACATGGAAAGCCCCAATGCTCCCGAAAAGCCGGCGCAGATCTCGATCTGTTCCTCCTGCTCCGAAAAGACGCCGCTCTCCTTGCCGTTCCGCGTCTTGTTGTCCCGGATCAGGCAGTCGCCGCCGAATTTCGCAAACCCCGAGACGGAGACCGCAATTCCCCCGCCGATCTCGGCGGTATTGCCATAGACCTCGCCGCCCGTCATCGAAAGCACGCCGCCAAAGATGACGTTCACGCCGCCGCCCGTTCCGTCCGTCATGTTGCGGCAGATCTCGGCGCCCCGCTCGACCATCGCCTCCGCGCCCTTGGTGTTCTCCGTTTTTCCGTGCAGAAAGAGCCCGCCGCCGCCCGAGATCGCCCGATTTTCCCGCAAAACGGCGCCCTCTCCGATCACGGCACTGCCGCGCGTCCAAACCGCGACGCCCCCGCCGTATCCTTGGGCTGCATTCTTTTCGACGACCGCGCCCTCCGAAAGTTCCAGCCGGGCGCCCCTGTCCTCTCCCCAGAGATAGAACCCCCCGCCGTTAAAGATCGACTGATTGAGCGAAACTCTCGCCCCCGAAAGGGACGCCTCACTCTCGAAAAGATAGATCCCGCCGCCGTAATCGGCGCTGTTTCCCTCGACGACGGCGCCGTTTTTCATGGAAAATTCGGAGCGAGAAAGGTAAATTCCGCCCCCCTCGGTCGCCTCATTCCCGCAGACGCATCCGCCTTCGAGGAAGAGCTTCGCGCTCTCGGCATAGATCCCGCCGCCCCGCTTTGCCTTGCCGCCCGTGAGCGTGCCCTCTCCCCGGACCGTCAGCGCCGAGCCGGGCAGCAACTCGATCACGGGGCCGCCGCCGTCGCCCGTCAGGGAAAATCCGTTGAGATCGAGGGTCTTTTCCCCTGAAATTTTCAAAGTTTCCGTCCGTGCGGCGCGAAGAAGCCGCAAAGCTCCGCCGCTCTCCCAGGCAGAAAGCGCCTCCGAAAAAGTTCTGTATGGTTGCGCGCCGTCCTGCATGACGATCTCCGCCGCGTATCTCGTCTCGGCGGCAAGACCGATCTTAAAAGCCGACGGGCGCAAAAACGGCATAAAAAGCGCCGCCGCAAGCGCTGCGGAAAGCCCCGCAATGACAATATTTTTCTTGAACATAAGATCCGCCTCCTTCTGATACTACCATGAATTATATCATTTTTCGAGTGCGCCGGGACGATCGCAGAAGCGAAAGATTTGTCTGTTTGCCGCCTTCTTTGACGAAAACCCGGCAGCCGATCTTTGCCCAAATTAAAAAGCGGCCCGGCGCACTGCCGGACCGCTCTCGGTTCCTTGGATTTGGTTTTCAATTCCTTGATTTTCTGTTTTGGCTCACAAAAGCCGCTCTTTCCGCACGGAGGTTTCCCGCCGCTTGCCGGCTTCGAGCCTGAAAACCGTCTCATCGGGAAGGGCCGCGTTCTGAAAGAACGCCCCGGAAGAGGCGGCCTTTTCCGTCTCGCCCATCAGCCGCTCCCGCACATGTTTTTCGAAGTTCGCGCCGCTCCCCGATTCGAAGCAGACAAGATCTTTGTCGAAGAAAAGCCCGTGCGGCGTGCCGCCGTTGTTGTCGACGTGCTTGAAGATATTCATGCCCTTCGCCACTGTGATGATCTCGTCGGGAATGTTCTTTTCCTTGCGGTACTCGTTGATCCAGGCGGGCTGTTCGTTGACATCTTTGTCGATCATGATCATCAGAATGCGATCTTTGACGCTCTTTTCAAGCGTTTGATAGAATTCGAGGTGCAAATCGAGCAGGTATTCGCAGGGCGAGCAGCCGAGGTAGAAGAAGTCGAGATAGATGAGCTCCTTCCCCTTTACCAGCTCGGACAGGCGAACGTACTCGTCGGGATTCTTGTTGGTGTCCTTGACAAGGAAGTCGAACATCGTGTCCCCAACGTCAACTATGCCCTGAATGGCGGGGTCATAGTCGGGATTGTTCCCGATCGTGATCTCGCAGGAGGGATTGCTCTCATCCATCACGCAGTAAGAGGTCTGCACGTACGGCTCGCCCAGATTGTCCGCCCGCACGCTGTATTTGCCGCGCGGAAGTTCGACTTCGAGAGTCTCTTCGACCTCATAGATCACCTGATAGACGTTGATGTCCTTGAAGATCAGAACCTCCGTCTTGTCCGAGATCTCAAATTCGCACCCTTCCTCCGATTTGATCGTAATGCGATAGGTGATCGTCTCCCCCACTTCGCCGCCTTGCCCACCAGGGTTCTTCTCAGGCTCCTGGGGCGTGGGGTCCTTCTCGGGCTCCTGGGGATTGGGGTCCTTCTCCTATTCTTGGGGATTGGGATCCTTCTCGGGCTCTTGAGGCGTCGGGTCTTTTTCGCCCGGCTCTTGGGGCGTCGGATCCTCCTCCGATTCTTGAGGATTGGGATCCTTTTCAGGTTCCTGAGGATTGGGATCTTTTTCACCCAGCTCTTGGGGCGTCGGGTCTTTTTCGCCCGGTTCCTCGGGCTTTTGTTCTCCGCCGCCCTGCTGCTGTTCCTGTCCGCCGGGAACGGTGCCGCTCGGCTCCTCATTGCAGGCGCAGAAGAACGTCATAAGCGACAAACTCAATAAAATCGAAAGTATTAAAATAAATTTTCTCATAATTTTCCTCCTTGATTCCCCTTTTCCCCATTATAACACGTATTTTATGCAAAATCAAGAGGCAATTTGAAAATTTTTATTCCGTCACGAAAATCAACCCGCGCGATTTGCGGCGTACCAATCGGTGTCGGGAAGGGGGACGGAATTCTTGCTGCCCTGCACGGTGAAATTGACGCCGTCCGTCACGATCATGATATCCCCGTTCATGGAAGTATAGTTCCATTCCCGCTTTTCGAGATCGACGTCGGTCGCAAGCGAGGTGACGAAAATCTGCCGCGTGTAGTGCAGGACACGGTCGAGCATTCCCTTCGTCGGGAAGGTGTTCTCGGCGATCCCGGTATACTCGGGCGAGCCCGCACAGCAGCAGATACAGACGTATTCGGGACGGATCACCGAGAGAAGCTCCTCCGTGCTCGATGTGTTGCTGCCGTGATGTCCCGCCTTGAAAAGTTTGCAGCGGGGAAGATCGTTCCCTTCGACGAGCCGCTTTTCCCCGTCCTTTTCAAGATCGCCCGTGAAGAGATATCGGCTCGTCCCTTGCGTGATCAGAAAACAGACCGAATAGTTGTTTTCATCGCTCGAGCGGTGTTCATAGTAATAGTTGTAGAGAAACTCCAGCGTGACGCCCTCCGCGAGCGCATAGCTGCGCTTGGCGCCGCCCGTCTCCCGATAGCATTGCAGGGCGGTATAATGGACCGCACCCGCCTTCACCTCCGCGTCGCGTGAGGCGCAGTAGTGCGCATAGGTCTGGGTATTCTTGTCGGTGAGCGGAAAATCGACGATCGTCCGGCACTCGTAGCGCTCGAAGAGGCTCGGATAGGTCTTGTTCCCCGCAAACGCCGCGATATGATCCTGGTCGGCATGGGTGACGATGACGTATTCGAGGATCCCGTCGGTGCAGAAGCGGTTCACATAGCGCTCGATAGCGTCCGCCGACTGCTCGCGCGAGCCGCCGTCGATCAAAACCTCGGTGTCCCCCGCCTTGATGAGAATGCAGTCGCCCGCATATTTGTTGCCGAGTTCGAGAAAATGAAGGGAGATCTCCCCCGTAAAGACAGCGGGCGGCGTGCCGCTCTCCCCGCCGGGCCCGCGCTTTCTGTAAATGAAAAAATAATAGGATAGACCTGCAAGGATCGCCAATACCAAAAACGCCGCCAGAAGGGACGTCAAAAGTTTGGAATTCCGGCGCGCCGTCTTTGCGCGCCTTCCGCCCGATTTGGCGGAGGACCGTTTTTTCTTCTTTCCTGCCATGAACGTTTCTTCTTCCGTGCGACGTCAGAGTTTTACGCCGTTTTTCAAGAGCAAAGCGCGCGCGCTGTCCACGCTGTCCGCGCCCTCCCGGTTCTTGACGGGGGCAAATTCCCGCTCGCGATCCACCTCGAAGGGCAGACAGCTGCCCATCTTCTGCACGAGATCGAGTATGAGCGTTTCGAATTTATAGCCGTTGTTCTCCTCGGGCTCGATCAGCTCCCCCGCTTCATTCAGGCAGGGGATCTTCTTTTGAACGATATGGAACGGGATCTTTTCCTTTGCGATCTTTCCAAGCCGCTCGGCGCGAAAGAGATAGTTGAGCGTCACGCCGAAGGAATAGACGAGCTCCCCCTTTTCGTCGCGGAGGTTTGCGCGCTCTTCGTCGAGCTCATAGTACTCGATCACGGCGGGAAGCCCGTCTTTGAGACAGAGCACTCCGACTTTCTCCTTCGGATCGCGCTTTTTGACCCCCTTGGCCGCGCAGTCCGCGCCGCTTTTGAGCGCCGCGCCCAAAAAGACGGGATCGGCGATCTTTTGCAGCACGTTGTCCACCGAAAAGACGTTGAACCATTCGATCTTTTCGAACTCCTTCAAAATTTCCGACTGCAAGAGCGCGCCGAACCAGCCGCCGTTGCCGTCGGGCGAGAGCGCGAGCCGTCCCTTTCCCTCGAGCAGCAGTTTGCCGCGAAGATCGACGCAGGGAGACATCCTCTGCCGGAAAAAGCGCACCCGCTCCTTCGGATAGCCGAAATACCCATGCGCTTCGAAGAACGCCCGGGTCTCCGCGTCGTTTTTTTCGCTCGTCATGATGAAAAAAGGCGGAAAATCGCCGCAAGCCTCGGCGACGGAGAGAAGATTTTTCGTCAATAGTTCAAAGATGTAAACGGGATGGGTGAGTCCGATATCGAACATCCCCTTGGGGGCGTTGAAGCCAAGCCGCGTCCCCTGCCCCCCCGCAAGCAGAACGGCGGCAAGTCCGCCGCGCGCGATCAGTTTTCTCCCTTCTGCCGCGAATTCCTCCCGCCGCGCCGCGATCTCTTCCAGAGACATCGCCCGGATGGGCTCCGTCCGCTCCTGACAGGCTTTTTTCCCTTCCTCCGGAAGAGACAGCACCTCAAAATCGACGCTTTCAAGCTGTCTGGAAAGCTCTTCGCGCTCCTCTTTTGTCAGTTCATCGAAGAAGCGGAGCACTTCCGTCTGTCCGTATTTTTCAAGAACCGCATTCAGGTCCATCCCCAATCCTCCCGCTCAATCTTTTTCAAGCAAAAACGCGCAGGCGCGGTCGCCTTCCGCGGCGATGCGGAGAACGTCGCTTCGAACCCCGAAGGCAAGGGAGCCGAAGGACGATCGGACCGAATATCCCTCGAGCGGGACGCGCAGCGCGCCTTCGAACCCGTAAAAATGCACGACGATCAGCCGCCATTTTTCAAAATCTTTGACGACGATCTGCCGTCCCTTGGCGTTCGGGCCGTCGCAGACGTCGCAGTCGATCAACTTGATCTCGCCGCTTTTGACGATCTCGCAGATCTCCCGGTAAAATTCCAGCCCCTTGCCGATGAGGGCGATCTTTTCGGGCGGAAAGAGATGAAGTTCCCCCGAAAGGCAGATCCTGCCGAGAAAGGCGGCGCAGAGCGAAAACTCGATTTCGGCGTCCGTCTCGTCCTTTTCGAGCGGGACGGGAATGAGGAGCCGCCGCGCCGACAAAACGCGCGTAAGATTGGCCGCCGCAAGGGGCAAAAACCGATCAAAGGAGAGGGCGCAAAGGTCGATCTTTCCCGCGCGGTAGGGCTCGATCTTTTCGCCGAGCGGCGAAAACAGGGCAAGCGCCGCGCACTTCGTGAACTGTTCGAGATAGCGCACGCCGTCCGTGGCGGCCCGTCTGCCGCCCTCGCCGAGCGCCGCGCCGTCGGGACTGTCGCAGCCGACGCCAAGATCCTGACAGCACTCCGCGCCGACGTATTCAAATCCGCCCTCTTTGACTTCGGAGACCGCGCCGAAAAGCAGCTTTTGATATTCTTCTTTTTTGAGGTCGGGAAAGCGTTTCCCGCGGACGGAGATCACCGCGCCGCCCCGTTTCAGGCACATCTCCTCGGGGGCGTCGGGAAAGTCCGCCGCGCCGTCGTACAGGATCCCCGCGCGCAGCCCCGCTCCGCCGATCTTGACCGTCGCAGGTGCAAAGCCGTCCGGGAAATATTTGCGCGCCGCCGCGCCCAGAAAATAGACGCCGACGGAGAGCTCCGTCAGAGTTTTCAAGATCCGCCCGATCCTTGCGGGCGACGCCGAACTCTTTTTTGCCGTGCCGTCGAGGAACAAAACGGGCAGGTCCTCCTCGCATTTGGGGACGGGCAGCCGCCTTTCGAGGTCTTTTACGAGGGCCTGGCAGGCCGCGGAGAGCGATCTTTGCAGGGTAAACGAGGCGCGCGGCGTCTCAAAACTCTCCCCGGGGAAAATTTTCTTGCGGAAATGCCCTGTCTCGAAGTCGGAGATCCCGCCCGAAAACACGAGATCGCCCCCCGAGAAGAGCAGCTCGTTCCGCCAGGAAAAGGGCGCCTCCGTCTGTACGCCCAGCACATATCCGCTCTCGGTTTCGAGGGCAGCAAAGGGATAGAACCGACGGGAGGGAGCCCCGCCAATTCCCCCCCATTCCTCGGCCGCGCCCTCCCGGTAGAGCCCAAGACGGGAGAGGGGCTCGCTCTCCAAACGGAACACCCGCTCCGCCCCGCGGATCCGGTGCAGCGTCCCCCCCGAAGGGGTCCCGAGCAGCGAGAACCCTCCGAAGGAAAAGGAGGAGAGCCATTCGAGCGTGCGCGGCTCCTTGGAGCGGTTGTCATATCGGACGCTCACGGTAAAAACCCCCGTCGAGCGTTCGAATTTCAGCCGGTGGATGAATTCGTCCCCGTCCTCGCCGGTGAGATAGGTGTTGAGATCGCCGTTGACGAAGAGCACCTGCCGGGTGATCTTGAGCGCGCGGAAAGCGCGGGAGGCGATCCCCCCCGCAGAGCGCGATAAATGCGGCTCGTCGCCCGAAAACGCCGCCTGCACCATGGCGCCGCAGGAGAGCCCCTTCGGATCCAACGTCATGCCCCTCGGCGTCAAGATCATGCCCGCGGTCGTCCTTTTCCCGCCTGCGGACACCTCCGCAAAATGGAGGGTGACGTCGCCGAAATCATATTTCTTGTAATACATAGAGGGTCTTGTCCCCTTTTCCTTTGATTGTCCCGCTTATGGCTTCGCGGCGCGCAGGATGACCCCGATCGCGCGCGAGAAACTGTCGCAAAACGCCCCGATGGACGGATCGCGCCGACCCAGCACTTCCAAAATCTTGCGGAAGTCCTCGTTGACCGCCGCGGCGCGCAGCCCGACGAAATTGCAGGAAAGATCGATCTCCTCCCCGCGCAGAAGGGCGTCCGCATAGTCGTAGACCTCTTCGTAATTGAAATGGAAGTCGATCTTCGCGTTTCCCATGCCGTCCAGATCGAAATACCGCCCGGGCACTTTGCAGGCAAGAAACGCCGAAAGTTCCGCCCGCTCCCTTTCGGAAAGCGCGGGACGGCTTTTGCCGTTCTTCATCTCTCTCCCCCCCCTTCTCTCCCTTTCGGGAAGGGGCGGCATTCCGCCGCCCCCGCTCTTTTTCAGTTGTGCTTTTCCCCGTCCGCGCCGTGGACAACCACCTGCGGGAAGGGAATGCTGATGCCGTTCTCTTCGAGGAACTGCTTGATCACGCCGCGCATATCGCGCTGAACCTGGAAGAAGTCGCACTCCTTGCAGCTCGCGCCGAAGAGAAGGTTGACGCTCGAGTCGCCGAGCGAATCGACGCCCTTGAAATCGGGCCCGTCCAGCACGAGGGGCAGCCGCTCCTTCAGTTTGTCGCGGTTGTCCGCAAAGAGCTGCTCGATCTTCTTGATGTCCTCTTCGTAAGGAACGCCGACCGTGACGAGCGGATAGGACGTCTGCCGGCTCTGGTTGATGTAGGTCGTGATCGTGCTGTTGTTGCAGACCCGGATGTCGTTGCTCGCGTTGATGAGCTTGGTCGTCCGGATCCCGATCTCGAGCACGTTGCCGCGCCAGCCGTCGATCATCACGATGTCGCCCACTTCGAGCGTGCCGTCGCAGACGAGGAAGATCCCCGCGACGACGTCGGCGATGAGGCTCTGCATGCCAAGTCCAACGACGAGGGTCAGAACGCCGGCGCCTGCGACGAGCGCTCCGACGTTGACTCCCCAGACCGCGAGCACCGCGATGACGGCGATGACCCAGATCACGACCTTCGTAATGCTGCCGACGAGCTTACCGACCGTCACCCGCCTTGCCGAACCGCGGAAAATCTTCTTATAGATCAGCCCGATGAGGTACAAAACGAGGAGCGCGACGAACAGCGCCTGCATGCTCCCGACGATCCGCGGCGCGAGCGAGAGCAGATTGTTCAAGAATGTGACGGGCGTGGGATCCGACTGGAACCAGCCCGAATGGATCTCGTCGTAAAAGACGAATCCAAGCACGGAAACCACGGCGAAGAGGAACAAAAACACGATCCCGGCCGTCGTTCTTCCCTTATGAGTTTTTTGCTGTTTTTCCATATATTGCCTCCATGGGAAGCATTATACTACAAAATAAGGGATCTGTCAAGGAATAAACGGCTCTCCCTCGGGAGAGCCGCAAAGTTTTTCAAAGCAGAATGCAAATGACGCCGCCCTTGCCTTCGTTGACGATCCTCGTGACCGTCCGGCGCATTTTCTTCTGCACATTCTCCGCCATCGAACGGTTTTTATGGTACAGTTCCTCGCCGAGCAGTTCTTTGAGCGTCTTGCCAAACATGTTGGTGTTCCAGGTCTTTTCGGGCTCCGAGTTCATGCCCTCCGAGAGGGTGCGGACGAACGCTTCGCTCTGCTCCTCGTTGCCGAGCGCGGGACGGACTTCCCCGCTCAAATCGACGCGGATGATATGATAGCTCGGCGCGTCGGCATGGAGATTGACGCCCACCCTGCCGCTCTTTTTGACGACCTTCGGTTCGGTCAGGCACATCTCCGCGTCGTCGGGCGGGACGATCCCATAGCCGAACTCCTGTGCCTCGGCAAACGCCTTGCCCAGACGGTCGTACAGTTTTTTCGCCTTGGACAGTCCCGAGACATAGCTCATGAGCGCAAAGTCGTTTTCGATCTTTGCCCCGCACTGCTCGCCGAGGACCTCATAGAACGCCCCCTCTTTCGCTGCGATCTTTACGCTCGCCCGCCCCGAAGCGGGTTCGAGCTTCATGGAGACGGGCGGCAGAAGCCGTTCGCTCTCCGCAAACAGGCCGTCGAGCAGGGCGCAGTCGCTCATCTTGGAGATCCCGGGCGCCACGGCGCGCACGCCGCCAAGCACTTCGGAAATGAGCGGACTGTCCGCGTCGAGCACCCTCATCCAATCGGGAAGGTCGATGTCGATGGAGAGGACGGGGAATTCATACAGGACCCGTTCGAGCAGGGCGCCGATCTTGTCGGCGTCGAGCGTCTCCGCGTTCACGGCGGAAACGGGCGCGCCGTATTTTTCTTCGAGTTCGCCGCGCAGTTGTTCCGCGCCCGCCGGGTCGCTGCTGTTGAGCAGAATGACGAACGGCTTTCCGATCTCTTTCAGTTCGGCGGCCGCCTGTTCCTCGGCGGCAAGATAGCTCTCGCGCGGAAGCCCCGTCACGGTGCCGTCCGTCGTCACGAGCACGCCGATCGTGGAATGGTCGCGGATGACCTTGCGCGTCCCCTCTTCCGCCGCCTGTTCGAAGGGCACGGGCGCCTCGTTCCAGGGGGTCTTGACGAGCCGCGGCGCGCCTTCCTCCTCGAATCCCGCCGCGCCCTCGACGGGGAAGCCCACGCAGTCGATGAGCCGCACCTTCACGCTTGTCTGCCTGAAATTGACCTCGGCAGCTTCCTCCGGCACGAATTTCGGTTCGGTCGTCATCACTGTCCTGCCCGAAGCCGATTGGGGCAGCTCGTCGACCATGCGCTGCTTCTTCGCGCCCGAAGCCTGCGGAAGCACGAGCTCCTCCATGAACCGCTTGATGAACGTCGATTTACCCGTTCTCACGGGTCCGACGACGCCAATGTAAATCTCCCCGCCCGTCCGGGCGGCTATGTCCTCGTAAACGTGGTAATTTTCCATAAAATAACGCCTCCGCCGAAAGTCCTTGCTTCAATAGCTTATGGCGGAGACGGATTTTTTATGATCGAATTTGGCTCGCTTTCCGAAAATTTTATTTTTTCTGCCCGTTCTCCTCCGGAAATTCGGGCTCTTTGGCGGATTTCTCCTCGATCTCCCGGAAATAGGGATCCGCCGAAAAATCGCGCTCTGCGCCGCATTCTCCCCCCAGCGCCTCGACGGCATAGCGCAGTTCCCGGTATTCGAGATAGTTGAGGTCCTCGCGCGCGAGAAATTCCTTCAAAACAGGCAGGGCACGCTCGTCGCCGTAGGCGGCGAGAAATCCCGCGAACATCGGCAGATCCTCCTCCGCGGTGCGGAAGGCTTTGACCAGGGTCTCGAGCACCCGCTCGTCCCCGTCCCTGCCGCGGGAAAGCACTTCAAGCATGAACGCCCGTTCGATCCCCCGCCCGTAAAAGGACAGGGCGAGTTCCTTGCCTGCCGCGGCGTTCTCCAAGATCCATTCCCGTGCCGCCTCTTTGCGCGCTTCGGGAAAATCTCCCGCGAGCACGTCGAAATAGACAGAAAGCGCCTTTTCGGAGCCGCCCGAGAGCCGCAGCGCGATCTCGGCAAGGTCCTCATCGGGGCCCGTAATGAGGGGCAGAAGCTCCTCAGGGCAGTTCCGGCGCTCGATCTCGCGACATAAAAAGTCGGAGATGGGAACGTTCTCTCTTTTATGCGCTTCGAGCGTTTCGACGAGCTCCTTCCCGCTCATGTCCGCATAGTAATCCTTCGGCTTGCTCCCCGCGCTTTTGAGATAGGTATCGGCAAATTTCCGGTAGAGCTTGGGAATGAGCTGTTCCCATTGCGCTTCGGTGTATTTGCCAGCGTTTTCCTTCATGTAAACGGCGATCTTTTCGTCGAAGATCCCGTCGAAATCAATGAGCTGTTTCATATTTCCTCACAGAATGTAATCGAGGATCTCTTTCACGAGCCTCGGGCTCGCTTCGAAGAGCTCGGCGATCTTGTCGATGGAGCGCTCCGCCTGTCCGAGTCGCGCCTCGCGGAAGATGACCGCGGAGATCGCGGGTCCCTCCTCGGCATAGTCGAGAACGTCCGCCTCCTCGAGGGTGCGGTAGACGTCCTCCGCCGCCGAGACGAGTTTTTCCTCGTTTTCGTCGCCGATCAAAGCGTACTTGGAATAGACGTCCGCAAAGGCGCCGAGAAAGGGCTGGGCGTATTTGTCGCCGATCTCGAGCTCATGCGTGAAAAATTCCCGGTAAAAGTTGCAGACGACGACGCCGTAAGAATTTTCTTCGTTGCGCAGGATGAGCTCCCGCAGCAAATACAGCTTGATCCCCTCCGAAACGGTGTAATCGAGCAGGATCTCGCGGAGAAATTTCTCGCAGCGGCACTTCACCGCCGCCTGCGCCGCCAAGAGCTGCATTTTTTCGTCCCGGCCGTCCAGCTGGTCGAAGGCGATGCGAAGAACGGACAAAAACTCCGGATCCTGCGCCGCCTGTTCCGCCTCCGCTCCCTCCCGGGAAAGCGCGGTGCGGAGGATCTCCCCGAACCGCTCGTAGTCCTTTTCGGGCAGCTTGTAAAAATAGCCGATCCCGAGCTCCTCCCCCGGCTCGTCGCGCAGTCTGCGCATGCGCGTGAGATAGAAGCGGGCGACTTCCTTGCGCGGGTTGAGCAGAGTGAGCGTTTCGAGCGAGGAGATCGCCTCCTCGAGCCGGCCCGTCTTGAATGCCGCGACCGCATGGAACCAGAGGATATCGCTGCCGTAAGGGATCTTCTCCTTCAATGCGGTCAGTTTTTCGTAGGCCTCCCCGTCGAGTCCCGTCTCGCAGAGCGCGGTCGAAATGCGGAACATATCTTCGAGGGAGTCGGTCTTGATCGTCGAGAGCTTCTTCCCGACTTCCCGCGCCCCCTCTTTGTCCCCCTTCGCGCCGAGCACGGCGCAGTAGGTCGTCAGGGCGTGAACGTTGTCGGGATAATAGGCAAGCAGCTTCTCACATTCCCAAGCCGCGCCGCCGACATCCCCCTCGAGCAGCATGCACATCGCCGAAAGCCCCGTCGCCGACGGGAAATCGCGGCTCTCCGGCTTGATCTCCGCAAAGGAGGCGCGCGCCTTTTCCAGATCTCCCGCCCGGATGAAATCCAGCCCCTCATGCAGAAATTCCTGGTCCTCGACGGAGCCGTCGTCCGAATGGACGAGGCGCAAATGCGGCTTTGTAAAATCGGCGCTGAGCGAAAGCTCTGCAAGCGGGACGCCGTCCGCCTCGAACGTTCTGTGAAGATAGACCTGCGATTGGAACTCATCCCCCATGTTCATGAAGGCGACGGACAGCCCTTCGAAGCCCTCCGCAAAGTCCGCCTCGTTGCAGGTGTCGAGAAAGCGGAACCAGGCGTCCACGCAGAGCGGATACAGTTCCAGCGCCTCGTAAATATCCGCATAGAGCGCCGAAGCGTCGGCGCTCGGATCGTATCTTTCCCCGCGCAAATTCAGCATCTTGAGCGCGCCGAAATAATCGCCGTTTTCGAACCGTTTTTCGGCGCTCTCCATCAAAAATTCTTCGCTGAAATCGAGCTTTTTTACATGTTCGTCCATCTATTCAAACAGCTCCGCAATGTCTTTCTCGTCAAAAAAGTAGTCGGTATTGCAGTCGGGGCAGTGCACGTTCACCCCGCCCTCTTCCGCCAGCAGCGCCAACGCCTCTTGTTTTCCCATCGAAAGGAGGGCGGACGCCGCGCGCTCCCGGTTGCAACGGCAGCGGAAAGCGATCGGACGGAAATCCGTCGACGCCGCGCCGAGATGTTCCCGCAAAATCTTCTCCGCCCCCTCGCTGGCGATCATCTGCGAGATCTGCGAAAACTTCCCGATCGTCTCTTCCGCAAAGGAGATCGTCTCCTCGCTCGCGCCGGGCAGAGGCTGCAAAAACACGCCGCCGGCGCCGAGACAGACCCCTTCCTCCGTCACGCGGACGCCGAGCGCCACCGCCGTCGGACGCTGTTCGCTCGTGAGAAAATAGGCGGAAAAGTCCTCCGCGATCTCCCCCGAGACGAGCGCGCTCGTCCCGACGAAGGGGATCCCCTCCCCGTCGTCCCGGACCACGGTCAGAAAGCCCTCCTTTCCGACGCACCGGCCCACGTCGAGCTTGCCGTCCGCCCGAAGGGGAAGCTGAACGTCGGGATGTTGGAGATTTCCCCGCATGTGCAGCGCCCCGTCGCCCGAGACGGAGATCTTTCCCCCCGGTCCGCCGCCCGAAATCGTGACGTGAAGGGCGCTGTTTTCCTCTTTCAGCCAGCTGCAAAGATAGGCGGCGGCGGTCATCGTCCGTCCCAGCGCGGCTGCCGCGACGGGCGAAAGCCCATGCCGACGGATCGCCTCGCCGACAAGCGCAGTCGTGTCCAATATCGCCGCGGACAGTTGCCCGTCCCGGATCAACGCCTTGTAAATTCCGCTCAGTTCCTGCATATGAAATTCAGCCTGTCGCTCCTCTCTTTCTCTTCGCCGAGATGTCCCTCGACCCGCAAAACGGTAAATCCCGCCCCTTCGAGCGCCGCTCGCAGCCCCTCTTCGGTATGGATATACCGCAAATGTTTCTCATCAAAACGCTCAAAAGCGCCGTCCTTCCGCCGGATAAAGAGCGTCACATCCGATTCGACCGCATTTTCTTTCAATGCGTTGAATGAAAGATAGGTGATCTCGTCGCGGTCGTCCGCCGAAACAGTATCTGCAACTTTCGTGCGAAGTTTGTATTCGGAACTGACGTCGAAGAAAAAGATCCCCCCTTTCTGAAGTGCGGCGCGCACCCCGCGGAACGCCCTTTCCAACTTTTGAGGCGGAAGATAATTGAAGCAGTCGTTGGGGGAAAGGATGAAATCGTACTTTTCGGGAGTTTTCAGGGCGGCGGCGTCGGCGAGGAAAAATCCGATCGGAAGGCCCTCCTCCCGCGCGCGTTTTTCGGCAGCGGTGAGCATGGCGGCAGAACGATCGGCGCCGCTCATGCGAAAGCCCGCCCGTTCGAGGGCGCGGCAAAACGCGCCGCTCCCGCAGCCGAGTTCCAAGCCCTTCTCCCCCGCATGCAGCGCGCGAAGGGTATCAATAAAATACTGCGACCACACGGGGTAGTCGCAGTCGTCGTTGAGATCCTCGAACCATTCGGCGAGATATTCGTATGCCTGCGCCATATCCGTCAACGTTTGTTGAGCATTTTGGGCGGCTTTTTGGGCGGTTTCTTCTTTTTGCCCGGAAGCGCCTTTTCCCGCTCTTCGAAATTTTTGTTATATTCCGCATAGCGCTCGTCCCCGATATGCGCCCTGCAATAGTTCTCCGCCTCCGCCCCGAGGCTTTTGCGGCTCTCGCCGACGCGACGGATGTCCGCACGCGAGAAGTTCTCGGGAAGCTGGTAAAGCTCCTCCCCCTCGGAAAGGGGCATGACGGGACGGGACATGAGCCGGCTCCTTCCCTGCGAGACGAGGATCCGGCGGCGTCTTTCGTTTGCCGTCGCCTCGTCCATGGGCGGCTCGATTTTGCCCTTCCGGCTCGGGGCTCTGACTTCCTCCTCCACGGGCGGCGTGATGAACCGATCAAACGCCCACTGCGTGAAGCTCTCCCAAACGAGCAAACAGAAGCTGAACCCGAATATAATGTAAAACACCGACCCGATGACGAGCAGGAAACCGCTCGTAAAGAGCACCAGAAAGACCGGCGCGACGGCAACCGCCGCAAAGAGCACCGTCTGGGGGAAGGTGCCGATCGTGAGTGCGATCGCAGTCTTGAAGAGCCCCCATGCGCCGAGCTTATAGCTCGCGCCGAGCGAGATCATCCAGAGGCAGATCAAAAGGACCAGCGACATGATGAGATAGCCGATCACTTTGGAGGCGATCATCCAACCCGCCGCGGGGCTGTCGATCGCCACATAAAAATTCGCGTAATTGCCGCTCAGCTGCGCCAAAAACAACACGAAAGTGAAGAACAGGCAGGCGCCGAGCGACGGCAGATAGGTGCGCTTAATGCCCTGCGCAAAGTCGCGGAAACTGAAAATGCCGTTCGTCGTGACGAGAACGCGGACGAGATAGGCGCCCCCCGCGACGCCGATGGCGGCGACCGCAGAGGCGGGAATGAGCAGGGAGAAAAAGATCGTGTCGTTGTTGAGCGCGTTGCTCTCCGCATAGCCGATGATCGAGGGATTGACGGGATAACCGATCAAAAGCCCCGCGCCGTAGGGCCCCAGCCCGTCCTGCGCGATGAGCGCGAGCGCGCGGTAGACAATGATGCCGATCACGGGCGCGAAACAAAGGACGATGAGGAAATTGAGCAGCACGAGTCTGCCGAATCTCCCCTTCAGGATCGCCCAGAAGAGGTTCATCCGGCTTTCGGGAACGGCGGCGCGCTTGTAGTCGGTCTTGCGGTCCTTGCCTTCCAGATAGCGGACAATGGTTTTTTTGCGTTCTTTCTCTGCCATAGACACTCCGTTTCAGTCAATCGTAACAAGGTGAAACGATTAGTCCGATTATACTACAAATCGGAAAATTTTACAATTAAAATTAAGCGTATTTTCGGAAGCGGCGAAAATTCTTTTCGACAAAACGCCGCCGCATTCCGCAAAAATCAACTTCCGGAGGGAATTATGAAGAAATTCAGATGTGCGATCGTCGGCGCGACGGGCACGGTGGGACAGCGGCTCGTGGCGCTCCTCGCCCGGCACGAATGGTTCTGCCCCGCGGCGCTGCTTGCGAGCAGCCGTTCGGCGGGCCGGCGGTATGGGGAACTCATGCGGGAGAGATGGCAGCTCCCCCTGCCCGTACCCGAATACGCCCGCGACATGCCCGTGCTTGCGGCGGACGATCCCGCCGCGCTCGAAGGAAAGGTCGATTTCGTGTTTTTCGCCGCCGATCTTCCGCCCGAGAAGGCGCGCGCCCTCGAAGAGTCTTATGCAAAATGCGAATTTCCCGTCGTCTCCAATGGCGCGGCGAGCCGTCTCGTCCCCGACGTTCCCATGGTCATCCCCGAGATCAACCCCGGCCATCTTGCGGTCATCCCCGCACAGAGAGAGCGGCTCGGGACGAAGCGCGGCTTCATCGCGACAAAGAGCAACTGCTCGCTGCAATCCTACGTCCCCCTGCTCACTCCGCTCTTGCCCTTCGGGCTCAGAAGGGTCAAAGTCTGCACCCTGCAGGCGGTCTCGGGCGCAGGCAAGACGCTGGAGAGCTTTCCCGAAATCCAAGATAATGTGATCCCGTTCATCCGCGGCGAGGAGGAAAAATGCGAGACGGAGCCGCTCAAAATCTGGGGAAAATGCGAGGGCGGGAAGATCGTCCTACCCAAAAAACCGCCGAAGATTTCGGCGCAATGTCTGCGCGTGCCCGTTTCGGAGGGACATCTCGCCGCCGTGTTTGCGGAATTCTCGCAATCCGTTTCGAAGGAGCGGATCCTTGCCGCCTGGAACGGCTTTTCGGGCGAACCGCAGCGGCTGAGGCTCCCCTCCGCCCCCAAGAAATTTATCCGCTATTTCGAGGAGGACGACCGCCCGCAGCCGAAAACGGACCGCTCGCTCGAAAACGGCATGGCGGTTGCGGCGGGACGGCTCCGAGGAGAGGGAAATTCCTTCCGTTTCATCGGACTTTCACACAACACCCTGCGAGGCGCGGCGGGCGGCGCGGTCCTGCTCGCCGAACTTCTCGCCGCAAAGGGCTATCTCGGCTGAAAGGCACCTTGCGCGGGCATGCGCTCATACGATAAAGCATGACGAATTTTTTGAAAGGAACAGTCACGGCGCTTGTCACCCCCTTTTGCGGGCGAGGCGTCGATCTGGAGACGTTCGAAGAGATGATCGACGCGCAGATCGCGGGCGGGGCGAGCGGGATCGTTGTTTTGGGCACGACGGGAGAGCCCGCTTCGATCTCCGAAAAGGAGCGGGAAAGGCTGATCCGCTGCGCGGTCGGGGCAGCGGCGGGCAAGATCAAGGTCCTTGTCGGCACTGGGAGCAACGACGTTTCAAGGGCGCTACGGCTGACGCGGCAGGCGAAAAAGCTCGGCGCAGACGGCGCGCTCGCCGTGACTCCCTACTACAACAAATGCACTCAGACGGGGCTCGAGCGCTACTTCGAGGCGATCTGCCGCGCCGCGGATCTTCCCGTCGTCTGTTATAACGTCCCCGGACGGACGGGAGTGAACCTTCTGCCCGAGACGATGGCGCGGATCGCGCAGCTTGAAAACGTCGCGGGGATCAAGGAGGCGAGCGGGAACATGGCGCAGGTCCTCGAGACCGCCCGCCTCATCCGCGGGAAATGCGACCTCTATTCGGGCGAGGACGCCCTCAATCTGCCCATCCTCGCGGCGGGCGGGAAGGCGGTGATCTCCGTCGTCTCCAATCTGGCGCCGAAACAGGTTTCCGCCCTTACAAACGCCGTCCTTTCGGGCGATCTTGCGCTCGCAAACAGGCTGAACGACGAACTTCTCCCTCTGCAAAAGGCCTGCTTTTCGGAGGTCAACCCCATTCCCGTCAAGGAGGGGCTCAACCTTCTCGGCTTCCGCGCAGGGAAGCCTCGTCCACCGCTCACTCCCCTTTCGGCGGAGCACAAAGAGACCCTCATAGAGGCCATGCGCGCCTGCGGGCTTTTGGAAAAGGAGGGCGCATGAAGATCGTTCTTTTCGGTGCCTGCGGAAAAATGGGACGTCTTACGGCGGCATGCGGCAGGGAGGAGATCGTCTGCGGCGTGGATCTCAAACCCGCGGAAATGCCCTTCCCTGTCTATGACCGGCTGGAAATGATCGGCGAAGCGGACGCTGCGATCGACTTTTCCTCGCCGGAAGGGCTTCAAAGGCGGCTCTTTTGGTGCGCCGAAAGAAAACTCCCTCTCGTGCTCGCCGTGACGGGGCTCTCCGAAACGGACGAAGCGGCGATCAACAAGGCGGCCAAGGAGATCCCCATCTTTCGGGCCTCGAACTTTTCGCGCGGAATTTCTGTCATGCAAGAACTTCTCAAACAGGCGGCGGCTGCGCTCGGAGATTTCGATGTCGAGATCATCGAGCGACATCACAGCGAAAAAAAAGACGCCCCCTCGGGGACGGCACTACTGCTGGCGGAAAGCGTCCGGGAGGGCGCCCAAAAAAATTATCCCCTCCGTCTTGGCAGAGGGAACGAAAGGCGGAACCGCGGGGAAATCGGCGTCCACGCCGTCCGCGGCGGGAGTATCCCCGGGGTCCATGAAGTGATGTTCGCGGGAAAGGGCGAGATCCTTTCGATCACCCATACCGTTCTCGATCCCGCGGTGTTCGCACGCGGCGCGCTCGAGGCGGCGCACCGGATCGGTTCGCTGCCGCCCGGGCTCTACGGGACGGAAGATCTTTTCAGATCCTGAAACATTTTTGCAGGTCTTTGAACTCGCCGAGAACGAGCATGGTCTCCTCCTCGGTGAGGACGGTCGCGGGAGAGACCGCGGCGTCCAGCTTCCCGTCTTTTTTGACTGCCATGATGTTGATGTTGAACTTTTTGCGGATATCGAGCTCCCCGACGCTTTTTTTGAGCCAGCTCTTGGGCACGCTCACCTCGAAAATCGCATGGTCGTCGTCGAGCTCGATATAGTCGAGGATATGGTCCGCGGTGTAGCGGATCGCCGTCCATTTGGCGATCTGTTTGTCGGGATTGATGATCTCGTCCGCACCGTTTTTGAGCAGGAATTTCTCCTGGATCTCCCGCTCTGCGCGCGAGACAACCATCTTCGCGCCGAGTTCTTTGAGCAGCGAAGTCGTTTCGAGCGAGCTTTGGAAGTCGTTGCTGATCGTGACGATACAGAGGTCGAAATTCCTCACGCCGAGCGTTTTGAGGAACTCGATGTTCGTCGTGTCGCCGATCTGCGCGTTCGTGACGATGGGAAGGACGACGTTGACCCGCTCCTCCTCCCGGTCGATCGCCATGACCTGATGTCCGAGATTGTTCAACTCCCGCGCGACGTGCATGCCGAACCTGCCGAGCCCGATCAAAAGTATGGATTTCATAATTCTCCTTTTCCGCCGCAAATCGCGGCGATTTTTTTGGTTTTTTATCCGACTGTAATCTTTTCCTGCGGATATTTATAGAGGTTCGCCTTCCTGCCCGAGAGCGCTGCGAAGATGAACGTCAGCCCGCCGACCCTGCCGAGGAACATGAAAAAGATCAGAATGAGCTTGGAAAAGACGTGAAGAGAGGGCGTGATCCCGAGGCTGAGCCCGACCGTGCCGATCGCCGAAGCCGTCTCGAACAGACAGTCCCCGAGGGGAAGCCCTTCAAAAAGCGAGATCGCCATCCCGCCGAGGACGAACAGCGTCAGATAGATGAGGAGCAGCGCGATCGCGTTGCGCACCGTCTGGCTCTCCACCCGCCGCCCGAACATCTGCGTCTCCTGCCTTCTCCCGAACACTGAAAAGACGGTCGCAAAGAGCACGGCGATGGTGGTCGTTTTCATGCCGCCCGCGGTGGAGCCCGGCGAGCCGCCGATGAGCATGAGCCCGATCGTCAGTCCCCTGCCCGCGCCCGAGAGTTTGGAAGGATCGACCGTCGAAAAGCCCGCCGTTCGCGGCGTGACCGCCTGAAAGAGGGAGGCGAGGATCCGCTCCCCCAAGGGAAGATCGGTAAATTCCACCCCGAAATTATAGACCGCAGGGAAAATGATGAGAAGCGCCGTCGTCGTCAAAATGACCTTGGACTGCATTCGGTAGCGTTTGAGCCGCCATTTGTTCGTGCGGACGTCGTCCCAAGTCAGAAAGCCGATCCCGCCGACGATGATGAGCAGCATGACCGTGATATTGATGACGGGATTTGCCGCATAGCGGGAGAGCGAGGGATAGGGCGTCTCTGGCGAACCCAGAATGTCGAACCCCGCGTTGCAGAACGCGGAGACGGAATGGAACAGGGCGAGCCAGATCCCCTTGGCGCCGTAGTCGATACAGAACACCGGCAGCATGACGCAGGCGCCGATGAGTTCCGCCGAAAATGTGACGGTGAGAATGAAGATGGTGAGCCTCACGATACTGCCCACTTTCTGCGCCGCAACCGCCTCCTGCATCGTCGTGCGCTGCATGAGGGTGATCTTTCTCCGGAACAGAAGCGCCATGGAGGCCGCGATGGTGACGATCCCGAGCCCGCCGATCTGGATGAGAAACAGAAGGACCGCTTGTCCGAAGCCGGACCAATGGGTCGCCGTGTCAACGACGACGAGCCCCGTCACGCAGACCGCGGAGGCCGAAGTGAAGAGGGCGTCGAGAAAGGACGTCGTCTGACCCCTCCTCGAAGAGATCGGAAGGAGCAGCAAAAGCGCGCCGAGAAAAATGATCGCCGCAAAGCCCAGAATGATCGTCTGAAATGTTGTCAAATGAAACCGTTTCGTCCGCCGCATACTTTTTCCGCCACCCGATGATAATACCCGCAATTTTCCGGCTTCAAACAGGCTTTTTTCCGCTTTTTTGCCCGTTTTCGCCCTTTTTTTGCTTCTCCCGCCCCCGCATTTCCGAAAAGAACGCCGTCAGAACGCCCGCGCATTCCTCTTTCAGAACGCCGCCCGTCACTTCCGTGCGGTGGTTGACAAGATTCGCCTCGGCAAGTTCCTTGGTAAGGCTCCTGCCCTTCTGTTCGTACGCGCCGAAGTAAACTCTGTCGATCCGCGCGTTCAAAATCGCCCCCATGCACATGGGGCAGGGCTCGAGCGTCACATAGATCTCCGCGCCGGGGAGCCGCCAACTCTTGAGTTTTTTGCAGGCGCGGTCGATCGCGCGGATCTCGGCATGCTGAGTCGCCCTCTGCAATCTCGTGCGCAGATTATACCCCTTCCCGATGATCTTTCCGTTCAAAACGACGACCGCGCCGATCGGCACTTCCCCTTTTTTCTTTGCCTTTTCCGCGAGCCTGATCGCCTCGCGCATGAATTTTTCTTCCATTCGTTACCGTTTCCGTTTCGCCTTGACCGCTTCGCTCAGCACGGCGAGCGCGTCCCCGTATCGATTTGCAAGTTCCGGGAGATGTTCCTTCCCGATCGGGTGCGAGAGCCCGTCGCCGCCGATCTCCACCGTGAAGGCGGGAATTTTGAGCGCTTCGACGCACCAATCCTTATAGCCGCCCGCAGAGCCCCGGCTCTCCCGAAGCGGACAGCAAATTGCCCTGCCGAGAATTTTTGCGAGTCTCTTGTCCCGCAGCGCCCGAAAGAGGGGCTGGCGGAACCGCCAATACAGCTCCTCCCCCTTCGTGTGCCAGCTCACCGTGAAATCGGGACGGACCGCCTCGGTGAATTCTTTGAGCGCGCGGCTCTCGGGCGCCGAAAAGGGAAACTCCCCCACATAATTTTCGCCCGCGGGCGCAAAGACGTTTTTCTTTCCCGTCCCCCAGCCCGCGTCGAAGTTCACGTTGAGATCCACCCCGTCGGCGTTCGCCTTCCAGCGCGGAAGATCGGCTTTCCCGCCGCAAAGTGCGAGAAGTTTCTCCCGCTGATTCTCCGGAAGAGAGGAAAGCCCGATCTCGGAGAGCAGCGCGCCGTCGGGATTGGAAAGCGGGATCACCCAGACGCTTCCTCTTTTCACGCCCCGCCGAAGAAATTCGAGGGACAGATACGCCGTCACGAATTCTCTGCCGTGGATGGCCGCCTGCGAAATCCCCAGAGGGCCTTCGGAAGTTCCCGCGCGCATTGCAAAAATTTCCCTGCCGCAGACAGACCTTCCGACGATCTTCTTTTCGCCTTGATAATTCCGATAAAATTCCCTTGTTTCCTCAAAGACGTCCACGGTCTATGATATGCCCCTATTTGTGATAGGGGGAACCCGTCTGAATGGTAAAGGCGCGGTAGATCTGTTCGAGCAGGACGACCCGCATGAGCTGGTGCGGGAAGGTCATTTCGGAAAAGGACAACAGTTCGTCCGCTCTCTCCTTCACCCTCCCGTCGAGCCCGCAGGAGGAGCCGATCACAAAGGTGATCTCCGTCCCCCGGTCGAAGAGCATCTGCAATTTTGCGGCAAATTTTTCGGAGCCGCACTGCTTCCCCTCGATCGCCAGCGCAAACGTATGGCCCTTGCAGGCGGCAAGGATGTCCTCCGCCTCCTCTTTCAAAGAGGCGCGCTCGGGAAGTTCCTTCACTTCCATCCGGCAGAAGCGGGAAAGACGTTTTTGATATTCCGCACAGGCTTCGCGCAGATAGCTTTCTTTGAGTTTCCCCACGCAGACGAGATTGACGCGGATCATACCGCCCCCGAAAAGCCCAGCCAAAGGGCGGCGATCCATTCGATCGCGCAGATCGCGATCCCCCCCGCCGCGGCGGCGAAGAAGCGGGCGCCTCCCCTGATCCCCCCCTTGCGGTTGCCCCGCTTTTCCAAGAGGATCAGCTCCAAAAGCGTTCCGACCAGGCAGAGCGCGGAAAGAATGATCATGACAAGATAGAGCGTTCCGCCGAAAACTTCGCGGAAGTCCCCAAAGCCCGCGCCCGTCAGAAGGAGCACGGCGGCGTTGTTCGCAAAATGCGCCAGCATGGACGGAAAGAGGCTCCCCGCGCGGATCGCCATGAACGCAAAACACACCCCGCAGATGAATTGATAGATGGTCTGCTCGGGATTGCCGTGATAGAGAGAGAACAGCGCGCCCGAAATGAGCAGGGTCGGCACAAGCCCCCAGCCTGCGTCCTGCATGCCGCGGAGCAAGATCCCGCGGAAGAGAAGTTCCTCAAACACAGCGGGCAGCAGCGCGATCAGAAAGAGGGAGAAAAAGAGGTTCCAGCCCGTCATGCTCGAGGGAACGGGCGAGGGCGCGGATTGGTATCCCAAAAGACCCAAAAGCTCGACGAAATACTCGTTCAAAACCGAAAGGGACAGAAGCAGCCCGAATTGGAGCAGCAGGGCGATGGGGAAAAAGCGCAGTTTCGTCTTTGGATAGAAGGTTTTTACGGGCTGTTTGGTGCGGACCAAATAGAGCGCCGCCGCCCCGCAAAAGGCAAGCTGCGGCAAAAAATACAACAGATAGACGTACCAATCGGGATAGCCCTCCCCTTCGGGAAGGAAGTTGGACAAAAGCGCCTGCACAAGGGACAGGACGACGATGAACACCGCGCCCGCGGTGAAGGCGTAGCCGCTCTCCAAGAGCCCCTTTCCGGGAAGCATGACGGAGACTCCGCCGCCGTTTTCTACCGGCTCCTGGCGATTTTCTTCCGTCTGCGGTCCGTTTTCCTCCCTTTTTTCTTCTCCGTCCATCGGTCTTTCTCCTCGAGCTTTCCTCAAAAACCACGTTTCCGTCTCTATTATAGCGGAAAATGAAAGAAACTTCAAACAAAATCTTCCCTTTTTCGGAAAAATGTTGTATAATGATTGCCATGAGAACGATCAACACCCAAAAAATCGAAGATTGCGTCTACCGGCTGGCGCTGAAAGCCGGGCTCTCCCTCACCGAGAGCTGCCGGGACGCACTTGCTATGGCAGAACAGGCCGAAACGGGTGCCGCGAAATTCGCCCTTTCCGCTCTGCTCGAAAACGAGCGCACCGCACAGCGCGAAAAAATGCCCGTCTGCCAGGACACGGGGCTCTCCGTCGTCCTGCTCGAAATCGGGCAGGAAGTCTTTCTCGAAGGAAAGCCGCTTCAAGAAGCGGTAAACGAGGGCGTCCGGCGCGCCTATTGGGACGGAAATTTCCGGAAGAGCGTCTGCGACCCGCTCACCCGCGCCAACACCGGAGACAACACCCCCGCCGCCCTGCACACCGAGATCGTCCCGGGCGACAAGATCTCCCTCGTCTTTCTCCCCAAGGGCTTCGGCAGCGAGAATATGAGCCGGCTCTCCATGCTCACTCCCGCCGAAGGACGGGAAGGGATCGTGAGAACGATCGTCGAGACCGTGAAGATCGCGGGCTCCCGCCCCTGTCCGCCCGTCTATGTCGGCGTCGGGATCGGCGGAACCTTCGATTCCTGCGCCTTTCTCGCGAAAAAGGCGCTCACCCGGGCGGTCGGAAGCCGCCATGCTCGAGCGGACGTCGCCTCGATCGAGGAAGAGGCGCTTCATACAATCAACGCGCTCGGGATCGGCGCGCAGGGCTTTGGCGGAACCGTGACCGCGCTCGGCGTCAGCTGCGAGATCGCCCCCACCCACATCGCGGGGCTGCCCGTCGCCGTCAACATCCAGTGCCACTGCGTGCGCTGCGAAAAGGAGGTCCTATGAAAAAACTCACGCTGCCCCTCGAAAGGGCGCAGATCGAAGAACTTCGGGCGGGCGACGCCGTTCTGCTCTCGGGCGTCCTCTACACGGCGCGCGACTGCGCCCACAAGCGCATTTTTGCCCTGCTCGACGAGGGAAAACCGCTGCCCTTCCCCCTCAAAGATTCCTTTATCTACTATGCGGGTCCCTGTCCCGCGCCCGCGGGGAAAGCCTGCGGGAGCTGCGGCCCGACGACTTCCGCCCGCATGAACAGCTTCGCGCCGCGGCTGCTCGATTCAGGGCTTGCGGGCATGATCGGAAAGGGCGAAATGAGCGCAGAGACGGTCGAGGCGCTCAAACGGAACAAAGGGGTGTATTTTGCGGCGATCGGCGGCGCAGGCGCGACCTACGGAAACGCCGTAGTGCGCGCCGAATGCGTGGCTTTCCCCGATCTTTTGAGCGAAGCCGTCTACCGCATGGAAGTGTCGGATTTTCCCCTCGTCGTGGCGGTGGACGCCCGGGGAAACAGCGTCTATCAACGAAAAAGCGTCTATCAACGAAAAGAAGGATGAAAAAAGACGGCAGGCTCTCTGCCGTCTTCTTTTTCTTCGATTTTTCCGAAAATTCAGAGCGGGACGGAACTTTCAAGGGCGAGATAGAGCTCGTCGAAGATCTTTTCCGCACATTCGGTCGTGACGCGCGCCGCGCCCGACTTGATGACAAGACGGAGCTGTTCCGCATTCTGCACGCCCGAAGCCTCCACGCCGAGCCGTCCCGCCGCTTCGTTCACGGCATGCAGGATCAAGCCGGATTCCCCGCGCACGCAGACGGCGTCCGCCTTTCCCGCGGCGGCGGCGCGGACCCCCAGCGCGATCTCCTCTTCCCCCAAAGAGCGGTCCTCCAAGGACACCACGAGCGTTCCCTTGCGCACCGTGCGGCGGATCCGGCGGATCTCCCGTTTCAGATAGGAATATCCCCCGCCCGCGAGCTGGGAATAGCAGAGGACAAGACGGATCTCCTTCGCCCCCATGCGGAGCGCCCGTTTCGTCTCCGCTTTCTTGATCGAAGTGAGGCTCTCCCCCGTACCGCCGACGAGACAGCAGACGTTGGGTCCGCCTTTGCCGAGCTGCTTTTTCGCGGCAGAGACGTTGACGGGCGAGACGAGCACCCCCGACGCGCTATATTTGACCGCAAGCTCGCAGGTATGTTTCAGGGCGGGCCGGTCCGTCTCGCGGCGCGACGCATTCGGAATGAGTTTTTTCATGGTGAAGGCGATCTCCGCCTCCCTTCTTGCCCGCTTGAACTCGCCGTATTCGGCGGCCTCCGCTGCGGACAGCACTTTGCTTTTCTGCTCCATAGCGGATATTTTCTCCCAAAATCGAGAAAATATCCCCCATACTTTTCATTTTGTGACAGCGATAAACCGCTATGATTGCGGTATGTCACTTCTCTCCGTCCAGTCGCAGGGGCTCCTCTGGTGTATGTTTCTGGGGATCATCGTCGTCATTGTCGTTCACGGGATCAAACTCGCCGCGATCGGCTATCGGACGTTCGGCAAAAAATTGCCGCCCGAACCGCCCAAAGAGCCCGAAAAAAAGCCGGAACCCGTCTATTTTCTGGTCGAGCGCAAAAAAAAGCGCGCGAAAGAAGAGTATTCCGAGCCGCGGCAGATCAATTTCCAATAGCCCACAACTTCTTTCCTTAAACAAGCAAAAGGGACGCCGATCCGTTCGGTCGTCCCCTTTGCCGCGCTCCGCATTCCGAAACGCCGCCTGATTGAAGTTATGCCTGAAAGCACCGCTTCATGAAAGTACCGTCTCAAAGCGCCGCCGTTTGAAGTTCTTTTTTTGAAGCGCCCTCTGATTATCGTTCCGCTTGAAAGCGCCGCTTGATGGAAGCGCTGTTTTTAAACTTCCGCCGTTTTTATCGCCTTTTTCAGTCGGCCGCTTCTCTCGTCGGTCATTTGCCCGCTTTTTTCGCCGGTTCAGTCGGCCGTTCCTCTTTCGCCGGTCAGTCGGCTGCCGTAAGATAGAGATCGCCCGAAGAGGTCTCGACCTCCGCCCTGGCAAAGCCGTCGCCGTACACGTAATTCTCGCCGCTCGGCAAAAGTCCCAGATGGTCGATGAGATTTCCGCCCCCCGCCCGAAAGGAAAGGGTAAAGCCGAAATTGACGAGCGGGTGCCATTCGATCTGCCCCGACTTCGTCTCGACGTCAAGCTCCGTGAAGGAAGTCCCTTCCAAATAAGCCTTGCCCGAAACGGTTTCAAGAGAGAGCTCGCTTGCCGTCACGTTCTTCGCCGAAACCTGTCCCGCCTGCGTTTTGAGCTCCCCTTTGCTGATCGAAATGTTGCTCAGAAGGACGTTGCCCGATCCGGATTCGAGGGAAACCGTCCCGATCGAGACCCCCTCCACGCTCACGTCGCCCGAGTCGTTTTCGATCTCCAGCTCGTTCAAAAATTTCCCCGCGGGAAGAGTCACGAAGAGATCCTTCGAAAAATCCTTCGGGAGGGAGGCGCCGGACGCGGCGAATTTGATCTTGAGGACCCTGCCCCCGATATAATAATGAAGTTTGAGATCCTCCGCGTTCCCCTGATCGATCGTCTCGGACAGCAGGATCCGCTCCGCTTCCGCGGAGTTCTTCACCGAAACGGCGCCGCAGCGCCAATCCACCTCGATGGAGTCGATATTCATCACGGACAGATCGACGCTGCCCGCATTGTACAGCCCGGGATCGTCGTAGCTCTCATACCCGGATCCGCAGGCGGAAAAAAGCCCCGCGGAAAGCGCCGCTGCAAGCGCCGCCGAAAAGATCGCAATTCTTTTGAATTTCATGAAAGACCTCTCTTATTCCTCATAACGTTCGACGTTTTTCCCCGAATCCCAGAGCCGTTCGAGATAGTAAAAAAGGCGGGACTCCTCGCTGAACACATGGACCACGACGTCGCCGTAATCGAGGACGCCCCAGCTGCCTTCCTTAAAACCTTCGGTGCGGACAGGCGAGAGTGCGTACGTTTTCTTGACGACTTCCTCCACGTTTTCCGCAAGCGCCCGAACCTGCGTGGTGCTCTTTCCGCTTGCGATGACGAAATAACTGCACAGCGTCGTCTGTTCCCGGATGTCGAGAATGACGATCTCCTCGCCCTTTTTATCGGACAAGGCCTTGCAGCAAACTTTGGCGAGTTCATAACTTTCCATGGTGAGTTCCTCCCGATTTTCTTATAATTTTTGCGTTTTTTCTAATATTATGTCAGACATAGTACTATGCAAAACTCAATTTTTCGCGTTTTGGATCTCCAAAATCCACCGATAAGCCTCTTCCGTCAAGCCGTAAATGGGTTTTTCGATCGATCTCAAGTAGGCGATCTGCTCTTGGAGAGCGCGCAGCAAACAGGCGTTCAGATCGCGTTCAAACAGTTCCCGCAGCTCCTCCACCCCGGGATAGCTCCGCCCCGGTTCCAGAAGGTCGGCAAGATAAATGAGCTTTTCGAGCTCGGACATGCCCGCCCTTCCGCTCGTGTGATAGCGGATCGCGTCGAGCACTTCCCCGTCCTCCACGCCGAAACATTTCTCCGCCAGATAGGCGCCGACATATTGATGGAGCACCGGCGGCGGAACGTCCGCGGGCGGGACGAAACCAGAAAGCAGCGCGGAAGTCGGCGGCACGCTCTTTCCGCAGTCATGGAAAGCCGCGGCGAGAAGCGCCTTCTCCTCGGGGATTCCCAAACTTTTCGCGCGGCTGCAAGCAAGCAGAGCGGTGCGAAAACTGTGCTCACGACGTTCCGGCCGTTCGAGAAGCAGCGCCTCCTCCAAATGCGGCACACGGTAGAGCCCCTTTTGCTTGATGTAGCGCAGGGCCCCTTCGTCGAGCCCCTCCGCTTCCTTTCCGAAACAGAGCGAAACGCGGAGAAAACTGGACGAAAGCTCCCCGCCGACAAAATCCAGCTCGGTGAAATCGGTATGAAAGCGGCGGAGAAAGCGGCTGTGAGCGTCCACGGGAAGAGTTTCCCGCCTGCCACAGGCGACGAGTCTGACACAGCGTAAGATCTCTTCGGGCTCTTTCCAGGAATAAAAATTCTCGAGCATGTCCGCCCCGACGAGAAACATGCGCTCGGCGTCGGGATATTTTTCGGCAAAAGCGCGGCAGGTGAGCCAACTGTAGCTCACGCCGCCCCGCGCCAGCTCATAGTCGCTGACTTCCACGCGGTCAAGTTTTTCGAAAGCGATCCTGCAAAGCTCGAAACGATCCTTCCCGTCCGCCGCAGCACCGCCTTTTTTGTGCGGCGCGACGTAAGACGGCATGACGATGAGCTTATCGAGATCAAGTTTCTCCACGGCAGTTCGCGCGAGCCGCACATGCTCCGCATGGACGGGATCGAACGAGCCGCCGAACAACGCGATCCTCATACGCTCCCATTATACAATACTTTTTTGTTCTTTGCAAGTTTAATTTTTAATTTTTCGGGCAAAAATCCCGTCGATGAAAAAAATCGATCTCCCCATGATCTCGGACGCCCTCTTCTACGGTTTTTGCGCGTTCGTGCTGTCAGTCGCCGTGCTCCGATACTTTCGCGCCCCGCTCTGGCTCGCAATCTCCGCCGGCGCGGCGCTTGGGCTTGCAATCGGCGCACTTTCCATGCTCCTGATCTACGGAAAAAACCGAAAAAAGCTGCTTTCAAAAAAAGAGCGGGAGGCGCGCGACGCTCTCATGCTGCACTTGGCGCTCGAAAAGCCGGAACGTGTCCGCGCCGCGCTGCTCGAAGCCTTCCTCGCGGACGGAAAAAATGCCCATTGTTTCGAAGAAGAGCTTTTAATCGACGAGCGTCCCTGCGTGCCCGTCTTTTCACTGGAACCGGTCTCCGCCGATGAGGTCGCCCGGCTCATCCGCCGCTTCGGGAATGGAAAATTTACCCTCGCCTGCAACGACGCCTCCCGGGAAGCTGAAAAACTGCTCCAATCCTTCGGGATCGAAAAGATCGGCGCCGACGAGATCTACGCCCTCTTTTCCCGCACGAAAAAGTATCCGGAGCGCCTGATCTGCGGCGAAGTCGAAAAAAGGACCGCCAAAAGAAAACTGAAACGAACTTTTTCAAAGTCCAACGCGCGGCCATATTTCGTCAGCGGGATCCTGCTCCTTGCCATGAGCCTTTTTACCTTTTTCCCGGTCTATTATATCGTAGCGGGAAGCGTTCTGATCTTTTGCGCGATCACCGTCCGCCTGTTCGGATACGCCGCATAATCAATACTATGTCACGCATAGTACTATGCAAAACGTCAAAAACAAAATTTCAAATTGAATTTATCCAATATTCTATATAAAAAGCTCTAAAATCGCTGAAGGAAGAAAGCCGATTACATCGGAAGCGCAGGACGAATATTCCCCCATTTTTTCGGCAGCAAGCTCGCCCGCCCGGCCGAACAGATAGCAGGCAGCACAGGCAGCTTCAAACGGAGAGACCCCGCGCGCACAAGTTCCCGCCAAAAATCCGCAAAGGACATCCCCGCTGCCCCCTTTTGCAAGCGCCGGCGAACCACGATGGATGATCGCCGTCCTGTCCCCGTCCGTGACGATGGTCGAATTGTCTTTCAAAACCAGACAAACGCCGTAATCTTTTGCAAATTTCACGGCAATTTCAATTGCGTGCTGCGAGATTTCTTGAACACTCTTCCCCGTCAAGCGGGAAAATTCCTTGAGGTGCGGCGTTAGGATCACGCGGCACTCCTTCTTTTTCAAGATCCCAACTCCAAAGCGGGAAAGCGCGTTCAAAGCGTCTGCGTCCAGCAGCAAAATTCCTGTAAAATCGCTCAAAATCTTTTGAATCATTTGATATAATTCATCGCTGACGCCCGCACCCGAGCCCAGCGCGATCGCGTCGGACTGGAATAATTCTTGCGGATCGTTTTCATATTTTTGCAAAACTACGGAGGGAAGTTTTCCGACCGCAAGGCTGTAAAACGGCTCTTCGGCAAAAAGCTTTGTATATCCCGCGCCGGACCTCAAGCAGGCTTCGGCGGCGAGAAACGCCGCGCCCGTGTACTTCGGATTTCCCGCAAAGATCGCCGCAGCACCGAAATTCCCCTTATTGACATGGCTTTTCCGCTTGGGGAAAAGTTTTTTGACGTCCTCCTTCTCCCAAATTTCGGCGCCCGCGGGAAGAGTCAAGCCGATTTCGGCAAGGCGCACCTCGCCGCAGACGTCCCGGCCGTCCGCCAAAAAGTGGGCGTTCTTCAATCCGCCGATCGCAAGCGTGAGATCCGCCCTCACGCAGGGCGAAAAAGCCACGCCATTCTCCCCGAGGCCACTCGGAAGATCACAGGCGATCACCGTTGAACCGCTCGAATTGATAAATTCAATGAGTGTTTTCACGTCCCCTTCGGGCGCGCGGTCGATCCCGGTACCGAGCAGACAGTCGACAAGGACAGAAAATCGCCTTCTCGGGATCCTGCCATAAATTTCGCCCCGGAAAGCCGCCTTTGCCCGCGCGCATTCGTCCGAAAATCTCTCCGCAAGGCACAAAACCGCGACGTCAAAGCCTTTTTTGCGCAGAATTTCCGCGGCGCAAAAGCCGTCGCCGCCATTGTTCCCGCCGCCGCAGACGAACAACGCGTCGCCCCCCTGCGGGATCTGTTCCGCGACCGTCCCAGCGAGCGCCTCCGCAGTCCGCTCCATCAGCGCAAACGCGTCGGTACCTGACAAAATTTTTTCGCGGTCCGCCCGCCTGATTTGTTCCATCGAATAAGAAAATTTCATAGCGATTCACATTTTTATGGAGATCTCCGCAGCGGAGAGCGCCCGGAGCCGTCCGTCTTGCTCGATTTCGAGCCGCCCATCCTCCAGAATGCCCCGCGCCGTCGCAAAAAATTCCCGTTCGCCCTCACGGACAAGGATCTTTTTCCTAATAAATTTAATATAATTCAAGTATTGCGCGAAAGTTGTCTCTTTGCAAAGCTCCTCAATCAAAGCGCCACGCACCGCTTCGGTCTGCGGAGCTTCCGGCATGACGTCGGCAAGGCGCACGGCGATCGTTTCCAGCCCCGTCAGATCGTTGGAAACATTCAGACCGATTCCGATGATACTCGCGCGCAGGCGGTCTTTTTCGAGAAAATTCTCGATTAGGATCCCACAGATCTTTTTGCCCGAGACAAAAACGTCGTTTGCCCATTTGATCTCGGGCGCCTGCCCGAACCGCTCGACCGTTTTGCAGACGGCGACGGCGGAATGCGCCATGACTCGAAAGGCGTCGCGCGCAGGGAAATTTTCGTAAAAATTGAGCGCCGAAAGATACACCCCGCCCGTTTCGGAGAGAAAACTCCGGCCTTTCGTGCCCTTGCCGCCGCTCTGGCGCTCGGCGCAGACGATGACGTCCTCCCCGCCGTCCAGATAGCGCTTGATATAGTCGTTGGTCGATCCAACCGATGTTAAAAGTTCAACTTTCATTCGTCCTCGCAGGTTTCTCCGAGTGTTTTGAAGGCGTCGCGCGCCGTTTCATAGTCGAAACCCTTCCCGATCAGATAGCGATAGCCCTTTTGCAGAGTGGTTTTGTCCGACGTTTTGCCGCGCAGATACTTTTCAAGAAGCCGTACCGCGCTCTCCTTTTCCCCCTCCAACCCGTCCAGCGCAGTCCGGATCGTCTCATCGCTCACCCCTTTCCCGCGCAGTTCCGCCGCGATGAGCCGCCGCCCCTTCCGTTTTCCCGCGCTCTCGGCATAGCTGGCGGAAAACGCTGCGTCGTCGATATAGCCGTACTCCCTCATCTTCCCGAGGACGAAGGCGATCACATCCTCCACATATCCCTTGCGGGCGAGGTAGTCTCTGATCTGCTTCTCCGTTTTCATGGAGACGGAGATGTAGGAAAGCGCTTTGTCGAGGGCTGTCATCTTCTCGCTCTCGAGCTGGATGGCGGCAAGCTCCTCATAGGTGACGGCAAGCCCCGCTTTCAAATGGTTTTGCAGGACCGTTTCGAGCTTCATGCCGCAAAAAAACCTGCCGTCAACTTCGATGTTGCAGCGCGTCTTGTCCTTGATCTGTGGCGTGATCGCAGTGATGTTCGGCATAATTCCTTCCCCTATGATAAAGCCGCCCGTTTCCCGACGGGCGGCTTCCCTGTTTCGTTTTCCGATTATTTCTCGATCTCGTAGAAGTCGATCGTCAGTGAGAGCCTGAGCGCTCCGTTTTCCACATCCTCTCCGGCGGGGGAAAGGCTCAGATTCTTCAAAAGGCAGCGGTATCCCGTGTCGGTCAGCTGTCCCAAGATCGCCTTGGCGTTCTCGAAATCGGACGCTTCGAAGTTCAGACGGATCGCCCGGGTGACGATCCCGCCGTCGCGGCTCTCGGAATAGTCGTAATCCCACTTGGTATTGCTTGCAAAGATCTTATTGAAGCAGACGAGCAGGTCCTGCATGTTGTCGTACTCGGGCATATAGGTGATCTCGTCCTTCGGCATCGAAAAGATCTCTTCGAGTTCCGCATTCATATCCGCATAGCGCTTTTCGATCACGTCTGCGATCACCTGTTTGTCCTCGACTTCCTGCATTTCGGCGTCGATATCCGCAAGCTGGTTCCGCACGGGATAGAACACCAGGAAGAAGTAAAGTCCCAGAAGAAGGATCACGATGAGGACCAACATCAGGATCTTTTCCCGCAAAGTAAAGCGGCGCGTCATCAAATTCTGCATCTCAGTCTCCTCCTTGCGCGGCGTCGTTCAAGGTGATCGTCATGCTCACCGACGAAGAATATCCTTCCGCCGTTTCATCGTCCATATCCGACCCGCGGTATGCTTTGACATTTGCAACCAATTTATCTTCGGAAAGATCGATGAGCAGATCGGAAAGTTCCTTCGAGTTGATCCCCGAGATCGTGAGGCTCACGGTCTTATTCGCGATCGAGATCGAATTGACGGTCGCGACGGGGAAAATGTGCGTCTCAAGGAGCCCCAAAACGTCCAACCTGTCCGCAAGGGTATTGTCAAACCCCTCATAGTTATAGCGGTTATATTCCGTCTCAATGCCGCCGTTTCCCTCGGCGTCCTTGTACTTGTCATCGTAATCGTCGATCCGGTCGTAGGTCTGCTGCAGCTTCGATTTCGCTTCATCGAGCTCCGCCTGCCGCGCCTTCACGCTCTGATAGGGCTTATAGACCCCGAAATATCCGATCACCAGCGCAAGCGCAAGGATCAGGATCAAAATCGGCACAAAGAGCGCGGGCGAGATCGCCGACTTCTCCTTCATGCACAGATTCAACGTCGTCTTGTCCGGGACAAGGATCTTGTCTTTCTTGACTTCCTTTTCCTGTTGTTGGTTCGTCGTATCCATATCGCACCTCCTTATTGCATCGTTGCGCCGGCTGCGGCAACGATCACGGCATAGTCGATTTCATTGGATCCTGTTTCGCCGGACGCCTTCCCTTCCCCGTCCGCTTCCGAAGAAGCATCTACGCCGGAAGTTTCCGTCTTTTGGGAAGTTTCCCCGTCTTGTTCGGAGGAAGTTTGGAAAAACTCGCTCAGATCGGTCACTTCCAACGGCAGTCCGCGCTGCAGCGTTTCGATGAGCGCCGCGTTCTTCGCGCCGCCGCCGCAGCAATGCAGGTGTTCGAGGCTCCCCCCGCCGTTGAAACGGTAGAAGTTGACCGCCTTCAGGATCTCGATCGTCATAGCATTGTAGATCTCCCGGCAGCCCTCGAGCTCGTTCGCGCCCTCATAGTTGGTTTCACGGTAAGTCGCGGATAAGTAATGGTCGTCCACGCCGTATTTTTCGGAAATCACGACGTCGAGCGCGTTGCAGCCGTAGTCAATGACGCGGACGCTCTCGAACCGGTCGCCCAAATACATGAAAAGGCGCACCGAGTTGTGCCCGATGTCCAAAATCGCATGTCTGTGAGGATCGCACCCGCTCGAACGGAGCACGTTGACGTAGGCAAGCTCGTCGGGAATGGCGATCTTGAGTTTGAA
>CANRGG010000017.1 GCA_947630115.1 uncultured Clostridia bacterium | reverse complement strand
CCTTCCGCACGCCCCACCACACGGCGACCACCGTCTCCCTCTGCGGCGGCGGTACGAGCGTCGTCCATCCGGGCGAGATTTCGCTCGCCCACGGCGGCGTGCTCTTTCTGGACGAGCTGCCCGAATATAAGCGCTCTTCCCTCGAAGCACTCCGCCAGCCCCTCGAGGATGGGAAGGTTTCTGTCTCCCGCGCTGCGGGAACGGTCACCTATCCCGCACGGTTCATGCTCTGCGCGAGCATGAATCCCTGCCCCTGCGGCAACTATGGCTCCGAAAAACTTGTTTGCACCTGCTCGCCCGCCGACATCCGGCGCTACCGCAAAAAGGTGAGTGGCCCGCTTCTCGACCGGATCGATCTGCAAGTCGAAGTGGACAATCTCTCCTATGACGAGCTCACCTCCGACGCTTGCAGCGAGAGTTCGGAGACGGTGAAAAAGCGGGTGAATTCGGCGCGGAAGATCCAGAGGCTCCGCTTCGAAGGCAGAGAGATCTCCTCGAACGCGGGCATGGGGGAGCGGGAGATCGACGAGTTCTGCCCTCTCGACGAGGCGTCGGACAAGATCTTGCGCAGCGCCTTCGACCGGCTGCACCTTTCCGCAAGGGGAAGGGCGCGGGTCATCAAGGTCGCGCGGACCATTGCCGATCTCGATCTGAGCGAGAGGATCCTGCCCAAACATATTCTCGAGGCCGTGTCGTACCGGCTGGAGGAGAAATTCTGATGGGATACACCGCGGACGAGGAGGCGCTCATCTATCTTTGCGCCTGCACCGGTTTCGACCTGCGCGAGCGGAGCGCGCTGTATGCCGCGGCGCCGTCGCCGGCGGAGCTTTTTCGCGATTTCGAAAAATTTTTCGGCGAAGTGATATTGAAACGCCGAAAATGTGTATATAAAGAGGGAGATCTCTCCGCGCGGCGGGAAAAACTCGGAAAATATCTGCAAAAAATGGAGGAAACGGGGCGGTTCGCCGTCACGCTCTCCTCTTCGGACTATCCCGAAGCGCTCAAAGCGGTCCAGCTGCCCCCGCTCGTCCTGTTCGGCGAGGGGGACCGGAACCTGCTGAAAGAGAAGATCTTCTGTATCGTCGGATCCCGCCGCACGCCGCCCTGGGCGGAAGCGCTCGGGGAGCGCTTTTCGGAAAAGCTCTCGGAACGGTTTGCGGTCGTTTCGGGCTTGGCGGAAGGGGGAGACAGCGCCGCCGTGCGCGGTGCGCTCAAAAACGGGAAGGCGATCTGCGTTCTGCCCTGCGGGCTCGACGAATGCTATCCCGCCGCCCATCTTGCCCTGAAAAGACGGATCGCCGAACACGGGCTGCTCCTTTCCGAATGCCGGGACGGCGAAAAAGTGGGCAAATTCTCCTTCCATTACCGCAACCGCATTCTGGCGGGGATCTCGGCGGGCACGCTCGTCGTCTCCGCGGGGAAAAAGAGCGGTGCCCTCATCACGGCCTATCAGGCGGTGGACCTTGGCAGGGACGTCTTTGCTTTTCCCTATAATGCGAACGCCGAACAGGGCGAGGGCTGCAACGAACTCATCAAGAAGGGGGCGTATCTCGTCACCGAACTTCGGGACATTTTGGGCGTCTACGGCATTTCCGAAGAGGAACATATAAGGGCGGACGATTTCACCGCGGCGGAGCTGAAGGTGATCGGGGCGCTCTGCGGCGAGGAGGCGATCCACACCGCGCTCATCGCCGAAAAGACGGGACTGCCCGTTTTCGAAGTCTCGGCGACCCTTTCGATGCTCGAACTCAAAGGAGCGGTCGTCAAGGCGGGCGCCAACCGATATACGCTCATGATCAAGACGCCTTAAATGCGGCGCCGATCTTCCGAAAATAGAAACCAACCAAGTAAAAAGAGGTCAATATGGATCTGATCATCGTGGAGTCGCCTTCCAAGGCAAAGACGATCTCCAAATATCTCAAAGGAAAATACCGCGTGGACGCTTCGGGCGGACATATCCGCGATCTGCCCCAGAAATCTCTGGGGGTTTCGATCGAGAAGAATTTCGAGCCGCGCTATGTCATCTTTCCCGGAAAGGAGGAGACGATCAAGCGGCTTTCGGAGGAGGCAAAGCAGGCGGGCAAGGTCTTTCTGGCGACCGACCCCGACCGCGAGGGGGAGGCGATCTCCTGGCATTTGCAGACCGTCCTCGGGCTGGACTCGGACGCCGAGAACCGGATCGAATTCAACGAGATCTCTCCGAAGGCGGTGGCGCGCGCCCTCGAAAATCCGCGCAAGGTCAATTATAATCTCGTGGACGCGCAGCAGGCGCGCCGCGTGCTCGACCGGCTCGTGGGCTACAAGCTCTCTCCCCTTCTCAACAATAAGATCCAGAACGGGCTCTCGGCGGGCAGGGTGCAGTCGGTCGCGCTGCGGCTTGTCGTCGAGCGGGAGCGGGAGATCCAGGCCTTCAAGCCGGAGGAATATTGGACGATCACGGCGGAGTTGAAGGAAAAGGACGGAAAATTCCCGCCGTTTAAGGCGACGCTCGAAAAGTCGGGCGGCAAGAAAGTCAAGATCGGCAGCAAACAGCAGGCGGACAAGGTCCTTTCGGAGCTCAAAGAGGGGGAATACCGCGTCTTTTCGGTGAAAAATTCGGTCGCAAAGTCTCACGCGCCGGCGCCTTTCACGACGAGCACCTTGCAGCAGGACGCCTCCAACAAGCTCGGCATGACCGCGCCCGAGACCATGCTCATCGCCCAGCACCTCTATGAGGGCATTGACGTCGAGGGGGAGGGGCACATCGCCTTTGTCACCTATATCCGAACCGATTCGACCCGCATTTCGTCCGACGCGCAGGCGTTTGCGCGCGATTTTATCGTCGAGACATACGGGAAGGAGTACTATCCCGCAAAACCCAATTTTTACGCCTCCAAGAAGGGGGCGCAGGACGCGCACGAGGCGATCCGTCCCATCGACGTGACGCTCACCCCCGAGCGCGCCAAAAAAATGCTCGATAAAAAGCATTTCAACGTCTATAAACTCATCTATGAACGGTTCCTCGCCTCGCAGATGGCGGAAGCGCTCTACGACAGCATGCAGATCGAGATCGCAAACGGGGGCTATACCCTGCGCGCAAGCGGCAAGACGCTCCGCTTTGCGGGCTTCACCGCTGTCTATCAGGAGGTGAAGAAAGAGGACGAGGAGGAGGGCAATGCCCGCCTGCTGCCGCCGCTCAAAGAGGGGGACGGGCTTTTGTCCCTCGGCGAAAAGGGGGAGCAGAAGTTTACCAAACCTCCCGTGCGCTATACCGACGCCTCCCTCGTCAAGGCGATGGAGGACAAGGGGATCGGCAGACCTTCGACGTATGCGTCCATCATTTCGGTGCTCAACAAGCGCAAATACGTCACGAAAGAGGGCAAATACATGGTTCCGACCGACGTCGCTTACCGCATTACCGATATGCTCGTCAAATATTTCACCGACGTCATGGACGTCGGATTCACCGCCGATATGGAGGAGAAGCTCGACGACATCGAGGAGGGCGGCAAGGATTGGCATTCCATCATCGCGGCGTTCTATCCGTCGTTTGAGGAGCGGCTGCGCTTTGCAGGCACCGACGGGGACGAGATGACGGACATCCTCTGCTCCAAATGCGGCAGGCCGATGGTGAGAAAGAACGGAAAATACGGCAAATATCTCGCCTGCTCGGGCTATCCCGCCTGCTCCAACATCGTGAGCGAGGGGACGGTCGAGACGACCGACGTGCCCTGCCCCAAATGCGGCGCGATGATGACGGTCAAGACGGGGCGCTATGGGAAATTCCTCGCCTGCCCCAATTATCCCACCTGCAAATCCACCCTGCCCTATGAACAGACGCCCCCGCAAAGTGCGGAAACTCCGGAGAGCGCCGGCGTCTGCCCGCAGTGCGGAAAACCCACGAAAAAACTCTTCTCGCGCACCGGAAAGGCGTACTTCGGCTGCACCGGCTATCCCGCCTGCCGCTTTATGAGTTGGGACGACCCGACGGGCGAGAAATGTCCGCTCTGCGGCGGCGCGATCGTCCGGACCGCCAAGGGCGTTTTGAAATGCTCCAACAAGGACTGCCACTATAAGGCGGAGGGCGAGAATAAGAAAGAGAATAAGAAGGGGAAAAAGGAAGAGGCATGATCAAGATCGTCGGCGCGGGGCTCGCGGGCTCGGAAGCCGCCCGGTTTCTTGCAGGCCGCGGCGTCGAAGTCGAACTGATCGACATGAAGCCCGCCAAGTTCACCCCCGCCCATTCGGACGAAAACTTCGGCGAGCTCGTCTGCTCCAATTCTTTGAAGAGCGACGACGTGTACGGGAACGCCTGCGGCCTTCTGAAAGAGGAGCTGCGGCGGCTCGGTTCGCTCACGATGGAGGCGGCGGAGGCTTCCAAAGTTCCGGCGGGCGGCGCGTTGGCCGTGGATCGGGGGAAATTTTCTTCCTTCATCACAGAACAGATCAAAAACGATCCGAAGATCCACATAACCTGTCAAGAGGCGGAAGAGCTGCCCGAAGAGGGGATCATCGCGACGGGACCGCTCACCTCGGGAAAACTTTACGAGGCGATCGAGCGCAGATTCGGCGGGGCGCTGCACTTTTTCGACGCGAGCGCGCCCATCGTTTCGGCCGAGAGCGTGGACTTTTCCCAGACTTTTTCCGCCGACCGCTATGGGAAGGGCACGGGAGACTATGTGAATTGCCCCATGACGAAAGAGGAGTACGAACGGTTCGTCCAAGAGCTGCTCTCCGCCGAAAAGGCGCAGCTGCATTCGTTCGAGAAGGGGGAGATCTTTGAGGGCTGCATGCCCGTCGAGGCGATGGCGGCGCGCGGGATCGACACCCTGCGCTTCGGGACGTTCAAGCCCGTCGGGCTTCTCGACGGGAGCGGCAGAAGGCCTTACGCCGTTTTACAGCTGAGAAGAGAAAACGCGGAGGGGACGAGCTATGGGCTCGTGGGCTGCCAGACCAATCTCAAATTTTCGGAGCAAAAGCGGGTGTTTTCGCTCATTCCCGCGCTCAAAAACGCCGAATTTGAACGCTACGGCGTCATGCACCGCAATACTTACCTGCAATCGCCCCAGATCCTGAACGCCGATTTTTCGGTCAAAACGCAGGAAGGGCTGTATTTTGCGGGGCAGATCACGGGCGTCGAGGGCTATGTCGAAAGCGCGATGAGCGGGCTGCTCGCGGGGATCCATGTATATCGAAGGCTGCGGGGAAAAGCGCCGCTCATTCCCGAGGACACCTGCGTTTGCGGCGCACTGTCGCGGTATATCGCCGCGAAAAACGCCCATTTTGAGCCCATGAACGCCAATTACGGCGTTATGCGGGGAGATCTTGCAGTCAAAGACAAAAAGGAAAAGCGCAGGCTGATCGCGGAGCGCGCGCTTAAAGAGATCGAAAAATTCAAAGACAGCATTTGAAAAGGAGAACGGTATGGAATTTCACGGAACAACGATCTGCGCCGTCAAAAAGGACGGCGTGACGGCGATCGCCGGCGACGGACAGGTCACGATGGGGGAGCACGTCGTTTTCAAGAACACGGCGGTGAAAGTGAGACGGATCTACGGCGGCAAAGTGATCTTGGGATTTGCGGGCACGGTCACGGACGCGTTCTCGCTGTCCGAGCGGTTTGAGGGAATGCTCAATAAATTTGCAGGCAATCTCATGCGCTCTGCCGTGGAGCTTGCCGATCTTTGGCGGAGCGACAAGATCGGCAGACGGCTCGACGCGATGATGATCACCGCGGACAAGGACACTCTTTTGATCCTTTCGGGCACGGGGGAAGTGATCGAACCGGATGAAGGGATCTGCGCGATCGGCAGCGGCGGCAACTATGCGTTGGCGGCGGCGCGCGCGCTTTGTCAGAACACCGATTTTTCGGCCGAGGAGATTGCAAGAAAATCCTTAAAGATCGCCTCGGAGATCTGCGTCTATACGAACGACCACATCATCTGCGAAACGGTATAAAAATTTTCGAACAAAAAGACCGGCGCGCGCCTAAAATTTACGGTGCGTGAAGTTTCCCTCGCGAAACCTGCAAAGATTTTTGCGAAATATAAAACTCAACGGCGCAAGCAGGGTTTCCCTGCGCAGCACTTGTGGCGGTTGCCCCCGCCGCAAGCCCGCCTCGCCACCAGCTCGGCTGTTGCTCCGCCGTTCACAGCCCACCGGGCTGTTGAACAGAAATGGCTCCGCTCCACACAATTTGCGCGCCACCGCACGCACATTGTCGGGCAAAGCGAATTTGAGAAACAACTTCATTTATGCAGGAGGAAGGTTTCCTCGCGGAATTCTTTTCGTCAGCAAAGAATTCCGCGAAATATAAAACTCCGCGGTGCAAGAAGAATCACAATTCTTCGCCGCACGACGCAATTTGCGCGCCACCGCACGCACATTGTCGGGCAAAGCGAATTTGAGAAACTACTTCATTTATGCAGGAGGAAGGTTTCCTCGCGGAATTCTTTACGCCAGCAAAGAATTTCGCGAATATAAACCCACGGCGCGAAGCAAAATCACGCTTTTGCGGCAGCGCACCCTGTTTGCGAACTACGGTACGCTTCTTGTCCGGGCAAGGCAGATAAAGCGGCGGGCGAGAAAAGTTACATGAAATCAACAAATAAAAATCCTCACGAGATTTTTCCGCGAGGAAAAATCTGTGAACGTCGTGAATTAAGGAGGCTTTATGGATCTTTCACCCAAACAGATCGTAAACGAACTCAATAAGCACATCATTGGGCAGGATGAGGCGAAAAAAGCGGTCGCGATCGCGCTCCGGAACCGCTACCGCCGCGCCCAGCTCTCCCCCGAACTCCGGGAGGAGATCACCCCCAAAAACATCATCATGAAGGGTCCGACGGGCGTCGGAAAAACGGAGATCGCCCGCCGCCTCGCCAAACTCGTCAAGGCGCCCTTCATCAAAGTCGAGGCCACCAAGTACACCGAAGTCGGCTATGTCGGCAAGGACGTCGAGGGCATGGTCCGCGACCTCGTCGAGTGCGCCTTCCGCCTCGTCAAGGACGAAAAAACGGCGGAAGTTTCCGTCAAAGCGACCGACGTCGCCGAGCGGAAGATGGTCAATCTCCTCGCCGAGATCAAAAAAGCCGACCGCGGCGAGACGCCCCGCGAGATCTTCGAGGCCAACTTGCTCGAAAGTTTGCGCAAGGGGGTCTTTGACTCCATGATCATTGAGACGGAGATCAAGGACGAACCCAAAAATATGGAACTTATCCCGGGCGGCGCGGCGATCAGCCTCGGCTCGATCTTCGGCGAAATGCTTCCCCAGAGAAAGCGCAAACGCAAGATCAGCGTGAAAGAGGCGATGAAGTGCTTTATCGAAGAGGAGAGCGATAAACTCATCGACGACGACGCGGTGAAAGAGGAGGCGCTTCGCCGCGCGGAAAACGATGGGATCATCTTCATCGACGAGATCGACAAGATCGCGGGCAAGGAGAACACCTCGGGCGCGGACGTCTCGCGCGAGGGAGTCCAGCGCGATATCCTGCCCATCGTCGAGGGCAGCACCGTCATGACGAAGTACGGCGCGGTCAAGACCGACTATATCCTCTTCATCGCAGCGGGCGCATTCCATGTCGCAAAGGTGGAGGACCTCATCCCCGAACTTCAGGGCCGGTTCCCCGTCTCGGTGGAGCTGCAATCGCTCACGAAGGAGGATTTCGTCAACATCCTCACGAATACCGAGCACTCGCTCACCCAGCAGTACGCCGTTTTGCTCGCGGTCGATCACATCGACCTTCGGTTCACCCCCGACGCGATCGACGCGATCGCGGAGATCTCCGAGGAGATCAATCTCACGAGCGAGGACATCGGCGCAAGAAGGCTGCACACGGTGATGGAATACCTGCTCGAAGATATTTCCTTCAACGCGGGCGGCGACTATCCGCCCGTCACGGTGGAGATCAACCGCGCCTATGTCGAAGAACATCTGAGCAAGATCACGCGCGATCGGGATCTCAAAAAATACGTGCTGTAATTTCGCAGTTCGGCGGGGAGCGGGTTTCCGCCTCTCCCCAAAAAGACAAGGAGCAGAGATGATCAACATTCCCAAGGGAACGAAGGACGTGCTTCCTTCCCAAGTTTACAAATGGCACTATATCGAAAACGTCGCCCGAAAGACGGCGGAGGAATACGGGTTCAAGGAGATCCGCACCCCCGTTTTCGAGCATACCGAGCTGTTTTCGCGCGGCGTCGGGGAGACGAGCGACATCGTGACCAAAGAAATGTACACCTTTCTCGACAAGGGGGGCAGGTCGGTGACGCTCCGTCCCGAGGGGACGGCGGGCGTTGCGCGCGCCTTTCTCGAGAACGGCTTGCAGGGGGGCGCGCTGCCCTTCCGCGCCTATTATCTCTATTCCGCCTACCGCTATGAGCGGCCGCAGGCGGGACGGCTGCGGGAGTTCCACCAATTCGGCGCGGAACTTTACGGGGCTTCCTCGCCCGCCGCGGACGCCGAGACCGTCGCCTTTGCCGACCGGTTTCTCAAACGGCTGGGGCTGAGAGAGATCTCCCTGCAGATCAACTCCATCGGCTGTCCCGAATGCCGGGCAAAGTATCAGGACGCGCTCAGAGACTATTTCCGGCCTCATCTTTCCGAAATGTGTCCCGACTGCCGGGTGCGCTTCGAAAAGAATCCCATGCGCATGCTCGATTGCAAGGTCGAGGAATGCAAGAAGATCGCAGCGGGCGCGCCGCATATGCTCGAATATCTCTGCGATGACTGCCGCGCGCACTTCGAAGAGGTCAAACGTCTCCTTTCGGGTGCGGGGGTCGCCTTCACGGTCGATCCTTCCATCGTCCGCGGGCTCGATTATTACAGCCGAACCGTGTTCGAATTTACTTCGAAGGCGGCGGGGGCACAAGGGACCGTCCTCGGCGGCGGCCGGTATGACGGGCTGCTCGCGCAGATGGGCGCAAAATCGGTGCCGGCGGTCGGCTTTGCGGCGGGGATCGAACGGCTCTTGATGGTCCTCGAAGCGGAGAACGTCCCGATCCCGGAGCCGCGGGGAGTGAAATGCTATCTGGCGGGGCTGGACGCCGCGGGACGCGAAAAGGCGTTCCTGCTCGCGGAAGAGCTGCGCGGGAAGGGGATCTCCTGCGAGACCGATCTTTTGGATCGCTCCGTCAAGGCGCAGTTCAAATATGCGGACAAGCTCGGCGCGGAATATGTCGCCGTCATCGGGGAGAGCGAGCTCCTTTCGGGCGAGGCGGAGCTCAAAGATATGAAAAGTTCGGGCTCCGTCCGGGTGAAATTCGAAGAACTTGCACAATACTTATCGAAGAGGTGAAATTATGGTAAAGATCATGACAGGCAAAGAACTTGACGAACTCGTGTCCGAAGGCGGGACGGTCGTGTGCGACTTCTGGGCGGAGTGGTGCGGCCCTTGCCGCATGCTGGGACCGGTCCTTGACAAGCTCTCCGAAGAATTCGAGGGCAAGGCGACCTTCGCCAAGGTGAATGTGGACGAGAACGGCGACCTTGCCGCGTCGCTCGGCATTTTTTCCATTCCCGACGTGTTCATCTTCGCGGACGGGCAGGTCAAGACGCACAATCTCGGCTATCTTCCCGAGGAACAAATGCGGGAATTTTTCCAAAAGAATCTGTAAGCGCAGAACGATGAAGGGGCGCCGCCGCAGAAGAAACGCTGCGGCGGCGCCCCTTTTTGCCGAATAAACGCTGCTTGGGAGAATTTCACGATTTTTCGGAACAAACGCTTGCCAAATTTTCGGACAGATGATATAATATAGCACGAAATTCCGTTTGCGGGATCTTTTCGGCGCGTCGGCGCCCGCCTGCGATCGGGAAGGACGGAAAAGAACTTTCGGAAAGGAAGTTTTATATAAGGAGATTATTATGATTGATTTGTCCTGTATCAGAAATACCGACCCCGAGATCGCCCATGTCATGGACTTGGAGCTCGCGCGCCAGCGCGGCAATCTCGAGCTCATCGCGAGCGAGAACATTGTCTCTCCCGCGGTCATGGCGGCGATGGGGAGCCATCTTACCAATAAATATGCCGAGGGCTATCCCGGAAAGCGTTACTACGGCGGCTGCGAGTTCGTCGATATGGCGGAAAATTTGGCGCGCGACCGCGTGAAGGAGCTCTTCGGCTGCGAGCACTGCAATGTTCAGCCCCACAGCGGCGCGCAGGCAAACTTCGCCGTCTATTTTGCGACGATCAAGCCGGGCGACACGATCATGGGCATGAACCTCTCCCACGGCGGACACTTGACGCACGGCTCGCCCGTCAACATTTCGGGCACCTATTTCAATATCGTCCCTTACGGCGTCTCTCCCGAGACCGAGACGATCGACTATGACGAAATGGAGAAGATCGCGCTTGAAAGCAAGCCCAAGCTCATCGTGGCGGGCGCCAGCGCATATCCCCGTTTCATCGATTTTGCGCGGATCCGCGCGATCTGCGACAAGGTCGGCGCGCTCATGATGGTGGACATCGCTCACATCGCGGGACTTGTCGCGGCGGGCGTGCACCCGTCTCCCGTCCCGTATGCCGATTTCGTCACTTCCACGACCCATAAGACCCTTCGCGGCCCGCGCGGCGGCATCATCATGTGCAAGGAACAGTATGCGAAGGCGATCGACAAGGCGATCTTCCCCGGCACACAGGGCGGACCTTTGATGCATACGATCGCGGCGAAGGCAGTCGCGTTCAAAGAGGCGCTTTCGCCCGAATTCAAGGAATATCAGAAGCAGGTCGTCAAGAATGCGGCGGCGATGGCGAAGCGTTTCACCGAAAACGGCGTCAGGCTTGTCTCGGGCGGCACCGATAACCATCTCATGCTCGTCGATCTCCGCAAGGAGAACCTCACGGGCAAGGAGCTCGAGGCCCTTCTCGACAAGGCGCACATCACGGCGAACAAGAACACCATTCCCTTTGAGACGACGTCTCCGTTCATCACGAGCGGCGTGCGGATCGGGACCCCTTCGATCACTTCGCGCGGCATGAAGGAAGCGGAAGCGGTCAAGATCGCCGATCTTGTCACCGAGATCATCCGCGGCAAGGAAGAGGCAGTCGAATCGGTCTCCGCGAAGGTCGGCGCGCTCTGCAAGGACTTCCCGATCTACGAGAACGACATCAAGTAAAAAGTTCACGAAATTTGTCTTGCGACAAATTTCCGTGAGGAAACGGGCTTATTTGCCTTGTTTAGTACGGTCGTCGCGGTCGCTTCTATGGACATGAAGCCGCAGGAATGCGGCAAATTGTGTGCGCTGCCGCAAAAGCGTGGTTTTGCTCCGCGCTGTGAATTATAAAATCAAAAAATTGAATCTCATCGATTTTCTGTCGGAAAATCGGTGAGGAAATCTTTGGGGCGGAGTGAAATTCTCCACCGGCAGTTAAAGTCTGCGAAGAAGCGTCGCGCTTCCCGAACGGGTGAAATTCCCGTACCGACGGTATAGTCCGGATGAGAAAAGATCGAAAAGCATTTGCAACGCGCAAGTGCTTCGCCCCGCATTTTTGCGGGGCTTTTTTTCAGCCGAAAACCTTTCGCGCTTGCAAAATCCAATGCTTTTCGAGGGAGATATTTTTATGTCAAACGATCGTTCCTTTTTCAATCCCACGCGGATCGTCATGATCGCGCTGTTCGGGGCGCTCACCGGGCTTCTGCATATCGCGAAGTTTCCGCTCTCCTTTGCGTTCCCGGGCTTTCTCGAGTTCGATTTTTCGGACATCCCGCTCTTCATCGGCACGTTCGCGCTCGGACCGCTCTCGGGCTGTCTCATCGTCGTCGTGAAGATTTTGATCAAGCTCGTCTGCCTCGGAACGGCGAATATGTTCGTCGGCGAGCTTGCCAATCTTCTGATCGGCTGGGCGTTCGTCATCCCCGCGGGGCTGCTCTATCGGCGGTTCCGCACCCTGAAGGGCGCCGTGCTCTCGCTTGTCGCGGGCTCCGTCTGTTCGGTCGTCGCGGCGATCTTCGCGAATCGCTTCCTCCTCATTCCCTTTTACGTCGAGATCATGTTCGGCGGAAGTTTCCAGCCCCTTCTCGGCATGATGAAGCCGCTCTTCCCCGCGATCACGGAGGCGAATTTCTATTCCTTCTACCTCTGGGTCTCCGTGCTGCCCTTCAACGTCCTGCGCTGTCTCATTGCGAGCCTGCTCTGCTTCTTTGTCTACAAGCATGTTTCCCGCCTCATCAACCGTCTGAGCGAAAAACTCTCCCCGCAGGGCGCACAGGACGGCGCGGCGAAGAAGCGGACGGCGATCGCCTTTTCCGCGCTCGCCCTGTTCATCGCGCTGCTCGTTTTGTTCGCGCTGCTCCGGTATTTCGTCTTTGAATCCTGAAAAAAGCGGTTGACAATTTTCCTTGACTCGAATATAATGGAGGGACTATGGACGAGGAGCTCGAAAAATTCCTGCAGACGCGGGACTATGAAAGCGCCGCCGCGGCGTTGAAAGAGCCCGAAGAGGCGGCGAAAGTGTTTGCGGAACTTCCCGAAGGGGAGGTCCTGCCCTTTGCGCGCGCCTTGGAGAGTGACTTCCTTGCCAGCGTCCTCGTCCTGCTTGACTCCGATCTGCAGAAAAAGATCGTTTCCGGTCTGCATGACGACGAGCTCCAGGAGGTCATGGAGGACGTCTCGGTGGACGACACCGTGGAGATCATCCAGGAAATGCCCGAGACGATCGCCCTTCGGATCGCGGAAGAGGACGAGATCTTAAAACTTCTCGAAGAAAAGAAATTCTCCGTCTTAAAGCCCCTCCTCTCCTCCATGAACGAGACCGACCTTGCGGAGGTCTTTGACGAGGTCCGCGAGGAGGATCTGCCGCTGCTCTTCCGCATTCTGCCCAAGGACCTTGCCGCGCAGACTTTCGTCGAGCTCGAGTCGGACACCCAGGCGAAGCTCCTCAAAAAATTGACCGACCGAGAGATCAAAGACGTCATGGACGAGCTCTTCCTCGACGATACCGTCGATCTTGTCGAGGAAATGCCCGCAAACGTCGTCAAGCGGCTGCTCGCACAGAGCGACAGCGAGACCCGCGCCTACATCAACGAGATCCTGAAATACCCCAAGGACAGCGCGGGCAGCATTATGACGATCGAATACGTCTCTCTCCGTCCCAATATGACGGTCGAAGAGGCGTTCGACCGGATCCGCGCGCAGGCGATCGACAAGGAGACCATCTATACCTGCTACGTCACCGACGAGGCGAACAAGCTCATCGGGCTCGTGACCGCGAAAGATCTCATGCTCGCCAAAAAGGACGCGAAGATCGGCGATATCATGGAGGACAACGTCATCTACGTCAACACGCTCGACGACCGGGAGGAAGCCGCACGAAAGATCACCGATTACGGCTTTCTGGCGCTGCCTGTCACCGACCGCGAACGGCGGCTCGTCGGCATTGTCACGGTCGACGACGCAATGGACGTCATCGAAGAGGAAACGACCGAAGATATCGCGAAAATGGCGGCAATTTTGCCCGAAAACAACAAACCGTACTTAAAAACGGGGGTCTTTTCGATCTGGAAGAGCCGCATTCCCTGGCTTTTGATCCTGCTCGTCAGCGCAACGTTCACGGGGCTCATTCTGAACCGCTTCGAGAGCCTGCTCTCGACCGCCATGCTCGCCTGCGTGCCCATGCTCATGGACACGGGCGGGAACTCCGGCTCGCAGGTCTCCGTCACGGTCATCCGTGCGCTCGCCCTCGGCGAATTGCAGACGAAGGACACCTTGAAAGTCGTCTGGAAGGAGATCCGCGCGGCGATCCTGCTCGGGGCGACCCTTGCCGCCGCCTGTTTTTTGAAGCTCATTCTCATCGACAAACTGCTCTTCGGCTTCGAGGGCTACACGCTCCTCACCTGCGCGGTCGTCTCGCTTGCGCTCTTCTGCACGGTGATCGTCGCCAAGCTCGTGGGCTGTCTTTTGCCGCTCTTTGTGAAGAAATGTCACCTCGACCCGGCCGCCGTCGCAAGCCCGTTCATCACGACGATCGTGGACGCCGTTTCGCTCATTATATTTTGCGGACTGTCAGTCCTGATCCTCGGCTGAGAGGGCGGAAAAAGGGGATTTCCGATTGATTTCAAAAGGGTGAATAAATCGCGGAAAAAAACCGGAAAAAACCGAAAAAAAATCCGAAAAATGGCGAAAAATTTTTCAGAAAGTACTTGCATTTTATAAAAATTCGTGGTATAATGCGTGCGAAAATAAAATCGGGGCAGAAGATATACAAAACGTCGCTTAATATTTTGTATAAAACCGAGTATAAACAGTCATTTTGGGGTCTGCGCCGAATAATATAATAGGTATAAAGCCGCGCCGAGAACGGCAGCGGTTTGGGAGAAAGGAAATATGAAATTCAATCGGAAAGGGAAAACAGTTTTCGCGCTCGCGCTGACTGCTTGCATGGCTGGCATGGCGCTGTCCGCCTTCACGCCGCTTCTGACCGCTTCCGCGTCGGAAGTTGACACGAAATTGAAGTGCACAACCAACTGTGAGTGCGATAAAGATACCGGTTATAATAAAAATGGTCCCTGCCAAACGTACACTTATACTGCCGATAAAGATACGAGTTGGGAGACGCTTCAAGCTGCTGCGGAAAAAGTAAAATGCACAGGTTGGGTTTTTGAGGGTTGGTATACCAGCGAACTCGAATATAAGTATTGGGGCGACAAGGATGAAGTTTTCGGCACCTCGGAGGACTCTGTCCTTTATCCTAACCAGGATTGGAAATGCGCCCTCGAATTTGCCGAATATTATGGAGATAAATGCATTAAAGGCGTAGAAGGCAACACCTATGCGGATTCGTCGAGCAGCACCAGCACCCGTTATTTGTTTAAGGAATGTTTCGGCAGATGGCTGACGAAGTTCAAAGACGAGGACTGCGAGAAAGAAAAGTGCGTAAAACAGGACAACTGCTTCGACAAAGATAAAAAGATCATTGAAGAGACTAAAAAGAATATCAAGGAAAAGAAAGTTACCCAAGACAATCTTTCCCAAACGGTCACTGAGAAGTGCAAGGAAGAGGAGTGCAAAGGAACTGTCACTCTTTACGCGCGTTTGAAGCCGCAGACCGTTCAGATCCGCTTCCTTTCCAACAAGTCGGAGGAACAAAAAGAAAAGGACGCGGCAAATCCGAATCGTCCCGGGATCTTTTATGGCGAGCGCAGCGAATATATCAGAATTTATCGTCAGTACGGCACGCCTCTTGGGGAACTTTTCACGAACATCGGCGGCATGCAGTTGGGGCGTACCCTCAATGGTTGGCGTGTTGAAGGACAAGAAAATGAGCTTTGCAAGACGGTAGGACAATGGAGCCAGCATGATAATATGCAATATTGGTGGTGCCCGAAGGCTTTGAAAGAAGGCTTTGTGACAAACACGCCCGGTCAAACAGATTATAGCACGAAGTTCGATTGGTCGCTTGATTTGGTGGCCATGTATCAGAACGAAGATACAAGCAAGTTAGTTGAGCAAGAGAAAGAGGAGCAGGAAAGCGCACAGAGAAAGAAGAGCACGCTCAAATCCTCCGGAAACGGCGTTATTGAGAAAGAACACGTTCATCAGGGCGTGATCACCCTCAAGACCGCAACCTGCAAGGAAGAAGGTATCAAAGTTCACTATGAATGCTCCTGCGGACAGAAGTTCTGGGACTACCGCTGCACGCAGCCGATTGAAGAAGGCACAGATCTTACGACGCCGAAACAGCATAACGTCGTGTACGTGAAGGGCTTGGCGGCAACCTGCACGCGGCAGGGTTCGCAGAATCGTTACGTCTGCCCGACCTGCGGCAAAGTTTTCAAAGATCAAGACTGCAAGGAAGAGCTCACCGATTACACGACCCCCGTTGCAGAGCATACCTATCGGAACGGCGTTTGCACCGTCTGCGGCGCGCAGGATCCCAATAAGAAAGTCGAACAGCAGACCGCGCCCAAACAGCAGGGCCCGATGATCGACGAAGAGGCGGATCGTCTCGAGGCTCAGCGCCGCGCCGAAGCGGAAGCGGCAAAGAAGGCTGCCGAAGCAAAGAAAGCGCAGGAAGAGGCTCAGAGAGCGGAAGAGGCTCGCAAGGCTGCCGAGGCGCAGAAGCAGGAAGCCGCAAGAAAGGCGGAAGCTGCGAAGAAAGCTGCAGACGAAGCAAGAAAAGCACAGGAAGAAGCGGCTCGCAAGGCCGAGGAAGCGCGCAAAGCTGCGGCTGCGCAGGCGGATGAGAGCGCGCGCAAAGCTGCGGAGGAAGCGGCTCGCCAGGCGGAAGAGGCTGCAAGAGAGGCGGAACTCGCGGCTCGTGAAGCGGAAGAAGCTGAAAGAGCGGAGGAAGCGGCTCGCGTAGAGGCGGCGGAAGCTGCCGCAAAAGCGGAACTTGAAGCGAAGATGGCGCAGGAAGAGGCTCTGAAGGCTGCGGAGCAGGAAGCGGAGGAAGAAGAGACTCTGCCTCCTGTCGAGGAAGAGAAGGAGCCCGAGATCGAGGTTGAGCCTGAAATCGAGGCAGAACCCGAGGTGAAAGCGCCCGAGACCAAGCCCGAAGAGAAGAAAGAGGCGAAAGAGCCCGCGCTGGCGGCTCCTGTCGATCCCAATGCGGCGCCCGCTCCCAAGGCGCAGGAAGAAGAGAAAGTCGAATCCGCGGAAGTTCCCGCTGCGCCCGAGGCGAAGCAGGAGAGAACGCTTGAGAGCGCGAACGGAAACGGCAGCGCAACGGCGAGCGGCGTGATCGAAAACGCGGCGGCGCCCGAAGAGGACAATGCGCTTGCGATCATTCTCGGTTGCGTCGGCGGAGCGCTGGTGCTTTGCGGCGGTGCGGCTGCGGCGTTCGTGGCGATCAAGCGCAAGAGCAAGAACTAAAAAAGGAACGAAAAAGCATAAAGCAGTAGAGAAAGAGGCGGAAACCGGACTTGGTTTCCGCCTCTTTTAGTGAAAAAAGTTTGTGCGTACTTTGCTTGATTTAGTAAGCCGCATGCGCGTTTTTTGCGACCTGTATGCAGTTTTGGAAAAAAAGCAGGCAGTTTTGAAGGAAAAAATGAGAATAATTTTTGCGCGAGTAGGCTGCAAATGCAATGAACTACAAACACGACAAATTAAAAATGGAGCGGGCTGTAAACACGGCAAATGCGATAGATTGCAAACGCAATCGAAAATGCGGCAGGTTACAAGCGCGGCGCGGAGGGTTGAGAAAAAGTAGGGAAAGAATCAGCATGCGAGGTGGGGCGCATTAAATGTTACCCGATGGAGAATGAAAATCCGCTCGACGTGCGAAATCGGCCGCGTTCCAAGTGCGAGGTGGAAGGCTCAAACGCTGTCGAGAAGAAATGAAAATCCGTTCGACGCGCGAAATCAAATCACGGTCCAAGTGCGAGGTGAAAGGCTTAAAAGTTGCCATGGGAAATGAAAATGCGCTTGACATGTGAATTCGGTTCGCTTTTTCAAGTGCAGGGTGAACGATCCAAAATCTACCAAGAGGAAATAAAAACCGTTCGACGCGCGAAATCAATTCACGTTCCACGCCCGAGGAAAACATTTCAAAAACTGCCTGGCGAGAATGAAAATCTGATACATGTAAAATTAATTTGCGTTCCAAGTGCGGTAAAATCTCCAAAAGCTGCTGAAGGGGAAATAAAACCGTTCGACGCGCGAAATGAGCTTGTTCCCAAAAATCGTTGCAAACGGGCAGCGCATTGCTTGATAATTTTCGGAAAACGTGTTAAAATATAGAAAAAAATAGGGGGTCGGTATGGGCGTTTTTCTTTCCCACTCCGCGGAAGAGACGGTCCGGTGGGCCGAAAATTATGCAAAGTGTCTCGAAGCGGGCGACGTCGTTCTGCTTTTCGGGAATTTGGGCGCCGGAAAAACCGTCCTCGCCAAGGGGATTGCGCGCGGGCTCGGCATCGACGGCGAGATCACAAGCCCCACCTATGCCTACGTCAACAGCTATGAGGACAGGCTCTTTCATTTCGATTGCTACCGTATTGGCAGCGAGCGGCAGGCGTATGAGCTGGGGCTCGCCGATTATTTCGATGCGGGCGGGATCTGCGTGATCGAATGGAGCGAAAATATCGCCTCGCTGCTCCCCGAAAACTGCAAACGAATCAAGATTTCGGGCAGCGGAGACGAGATCAGGGAGATCAAATTTTGAAATTTCTTGCGATCGACACCGGCGGCAGATATTTGAGCGTCGCCGCATATTTCGAGGGGCGCATGTTTCAGCGTTTTAGCCCCGATTGCGCCTTGCAGCATTCGGTGCGGCTCATGGATGAGGTCGCAAATGTGCTCGAAGAGGCGAACATGCGTCCGTCCGACTGCGATTTCTTCGCGGCGGCGATCGGCCCCGGCTCCTTTACGGGGATCCGGATCGGCATTTCCACCGTCAAGGGGCTCTGTCTTGCCTCGGACAAGCCTGCCCTTGCCGTCACCTCTTTCGACGCGCTCGCATATACTGAACCGTGTCCCGAACGGGGGGAAGCGGCTCTCCCGGCGCGGCGTCTTGCGCTGATCGACGCGGGCCACGGCTGTTTTTACAGTTGCGGCTATGATGAAAAGAACGAGATCGTCCTGCCGCCCGCCTTTACCGACCGGGAAGAGACGGAGGCGCGGATCCGCGAAGGGTTCGTCCCGATCGCGTCCGAGCCGCTCTTCGAGGGCTGTCGGATTGTTTCGCCTGGCAGCGGGCTGGTCCGCGCGGCACTCGCAAAATCTGATCGGATTGTGCCGCCGTCGGCACTCAAAGCCCTGTATTTACGGAGATCTTCGGCGGAGGAGAACAGAAAATGAACGGCAGAGAATGGACTTTTCAGGACCTGAACGCCATCGCGGAACTTGAAAAAGAATGTTTTTCGGTGGAGCCGTGGAACGTTCGAATGCTCGCCGAATCCTTTCTTTCGGGAAGATTTTTCGGCTCGCTGCTCGAAGAGGACGGCATGATCACCGCGTATGGGGCGATCTCGGTCACGGAGGACGAGGCGGAGCTCGAACTGATCGCGACGGCGGAGATGTACCGCCGCTGCGGGCGCGCCAAGAAGATCATGGAAGATCTGATGGCGGAAGCGAGGAGGCGGGGCGCCAAGAAGATGTTTCTCGAAGTGCGCGTCTCGAACAGCGCCGCCCTGCTGATGTATCTGAATGACGGCTTTTCGGGGGTCTATGCGCGGTCCCGCTATTATCCCGACGGCGAGGACGCGATTGTGATGAAAAAGGAGCTCATTTGAATATTTCCGTTCTGCAAAGGGGCAGCGGACGCGATCTCGTGTTCCTGCACGGCTATCTTTCCACCAAAGAGAGCTTTACTCCGCAGATCGACTATTTTTCGGCGTTTTACCGCGTGACCGCCTTCGATTTTCCCGGGTTCGGGCAGAGCGACCCCATTCCCGCCGCCTGGTCGGTGGGGGATTATGCCGATTTCACACAAAATTTTTTGAGGGAACGCAAGATCGAAAAGCCCCTTGTCATCGCCCATTCCTTCGGCGGGCGGGTGGCGGTGAAGTGCTTGTCGCGCGGGGATCTGTTCGATCGGGCGGTGCTGTGCGGCTGTGCGGGGATTGTGCCGCCGCGCGGATTTTCCTATCGGGCGCGCGTGAAGCTCTACCGGCTTGTCAGACGCGCCGCGCCGAAATTTGCGGCCAAACATTTCGGGAGCGCGGAATACCGTTCACTTTCCCCGCTTATGCGCGAAAGTTATAAAAAGATCGTCAACGAGGACCTGCGCGCGGACGCCGGGAAGATCGCCCGTCCGGTGCTCTTTGTGACGGGGGAGAACGATCGGGAGACGCCCGTCTCCTCGACAAAGGTCTATCACGCCTGCGTGAAGGGCAGCCGGCTCTTGGTGCTCGGCGGCTGCGGACATTTCGCACATCTCGACGATCCGCTGGCTTTTAATCTGGCGGCAGAGGAGTTTTTCCATGAAGTTTGAACTTTCTTCGATCCTGTTGATCTGCGGCGGAGGGGCGGTGTTTGCCGTGCTTCTCTTTCTCGTTTCGGCAAGGCTTGCGGCGCTCATGCAGCAGTGTGGATACGAGGGGCGCCGCTTTCTCAAATGGTATTTTTCGAAGGACAATATCCAGCGCAAGCGACTCTCGTTGCTTACCCTTTCGCTGGTCCTTCTGACGGCGCTTTTGAACGTCTGCTTTTCCTTTGCGGGCGTTTGGGCTGCCAATCTCATTTCCGCGGCGCCCGTCTTTTTGCTGGTTTTCCTGTACCTTTTTTCCGAAAGAAAGTACGCGCTCAAAGTTCCCGCGAAAAAAACCGCTCGTCTTTTGCGGCTCAAAGCCGCCGAGTTTGTCCTGCTTTTGCTCTTTTCCGTGGGGCTCGGCTTTGCGTTTTTCGCGCTTTCGCTTGCGGTAGAGGCGGAATGGTTCGCCCTTTTGCGCTTTGTTCCCGTCACCCTGCTCACCCTCCTGCTCCCGTTTGTGATGACGATCGCGAACGGCCTCATGAAGGCGTATGAAATTCCGCACAACCGCCGTTTTGTGCGTCGTGCGGCGAAACTTTTGTCCACAAGTTCATGCAAAAAGGTCGGGATCACGGGAAGTTTCGGCAAGACGAGCGTCAAGCACTTCGCGGCGCAGCTGCTCTCCGAAAAGTACAAAGTCGTCGCGACGCCCGCCTCCTTCAATACGCCCATGGGGATCGCCCGAACGGTGTTTGAAGAGGGGCTCGACTGTGACGTCTTTCTCGCCGAGATGGGCGCGCGGCATGAAGGCGACATCGGGGAGCTCTGCGATCTGGTACAGCCCGGATACGGCGTCGTCACGGGGGTCTGCGAACAGCACATCGAAACCTTTTTAACCCTTGAAAATATCAAGCGCGAGAAGGGGGTGCTCGCCGCCCGTGCGGAGAGGTGCGTCCTCGGGAAAACCGTCGCAGATCTTTCCGCCAAGGACGCTCTGCGCGAAGGAGAGGACTTCCGGATCGAAAACCTCGTCTGCACCTGTGAGGGCAGTTCGTTCGATCTGCTGCTCCAAGGCGAGCGGATCGGGATCGAGACGTCGCTTCTCGGGAAAAACGCCGCCGAGGACGTCGCGCTTGCCGCGGCGCTCTGCCTGCTGCTCGGAATGAGCGCGGAGGAGATCGCCCGCGCCGCCCGGAACTTGCAGCCCGTGCCGCACCGCCTGCAAAAGATCGAGGCGAATGGGCTTTTCATCCTGGACGACTCCTACAATTCGAATATCGCGGGGGCGAAGGACGCCGTCGAGACCCTCCGCCTCTTCCCGGGGAAGAAGATGGTCGTGACGCCGGGGCTCGTGGAGCTCGGCCAGCTCGAGGAAAAACTGAACGCCGAGCTCGGTGGGGCGCTCGTGGGGCTCGACGTCCTGCTCGTCGGTGAAACGCTTGTTCTGCCTGTGCGCAAGGGCTATTCCGACGCAGGCGGCGACGAAAAGCGGATCCGCATTGTGCCGACGCTGCAAAAGGCGCAGGAGATCTTGTCCGCCGAGCTCTCCGCAGGTGACAGCGTGCTGTTTTTGAACGATCTGCCCGATCTTTACCGCTAAACGGGCGCGAAAAATTTCAGATTTTCATATAATACACCGAAGAAAAATGCTTCGGTGTTTTTTTCGGCTTCATTTTCCCGCGTCCGCCGCAGCGCGTTTCCCTTTTGAGATGATCGCTGTAAATTCAAACGATCGCCGCCAAGGCCCCGCTGCGGCGGACGCGAATCTATATAAAATTCGGAGGCAATGTTATGCAAACAGCAGCGGTTTTTTTCGGCGGCAGATCAAACGAGCGTGAGATCTCCGTCATCACGGGGATCTACGCCGTCAATCTTCTGCGCGGCACTTTCGAGGTCCTGCCGGTCTATCTCGACGAGCAAAATGAAATGTTTCTCGTCCGCTCGGCGCGCGAGGTCGCGGATTTTGTCGATCCCCCCAAGGGAAGAAAAGATCAAAAGGGGTTTTTGCCCGTCCGTCTGACCCGCGGCGGGCTGTGCGAGAAGAAGCGGCAAAAGAAACAGTACCCGATCGACTGCGCGCTCAACTGCTGCCATGGGGGACTCGGCGAGGGCGGGGGGCTCTCCGCGCTCCTTCAATGGCACGAGATCGTCTCCGCTTCGCCCGCGGCGGCGGAATCCGCGCTCTTCCTCGACAAGACCCTCTCCAAAATTTTCCTGCGGGGAATGGAGATCCCCGTCGTGGACGATCTCATCGTGCGCGAAAAGGAATGGCGGCAAGATCCTGCTGCACAGATCGGGCGGATCTCCTCCCATCTCGGATTTCCCGTCATCGTGAAGCCCTCGAAGCTCGGCTCGAGTATCGGCATTTCGGTCGCCGAAAACGAGGACGCCCTTCGTTCTGCCCTTTCGCTGTGTTTTTCCTTGGACGGCGCGGCGCTCGTTGAAAAATATCTTCCGTCAAAGCGGGACTTGAACTGCGCGGCATTCCGCCGGGGCGGCGAGGTGGTCCTGTCCGAAGTGGAGGAGGTCTTTTCCGCGGCGCCCATTCTCTCCTTCGAGGAAAAGTATGAGTCGACGGGTGGGCGAACTTCCCGGCAGCCCGCTGAGATCCCCGAAGAAACGGCGGAGAAGATCAAGGAGATTTTGCGCCAAATCCTCGACGCGTTCGACATGAACGGCATTGTGCGGGCGGACTTTCTTTTAAGCGGCGACGAGCTCTATTTCAATGAGCTCAACACCGTGCCGGGGACGCTTGCGACCTACCTCTTCGGCGGCGAAAGTTTGCTTGCCGCGAAAAATCTCCTCGAGAGCCTGCTGCGCGACGCGATCGAGCGGGAGCTCCCGAAAAAACAGCTTGTCTCGAGCGGGATCCTTTCCACGCAGAGCGTCGGCGGGAAACGGCGCAAACTTTCGCGCTAAACCGCCAAAAACGGCCAAAAACCATTTATTTCGATGAAATTCGAAATAATAAAACGCTTTATTTCGATGAAATTCGAAATAAAAAGATGAAAAGAAAATGAAAATCAAATGAAAGGAAGTGCCCTCGCGCGCACGTGCGCGCGCGAACATAATAGAATATATAAGGAAAAACTCGGAAAGGATTTTCAGGGCGACATATGCGTCGGGGTGCAGGCCGAAACGCGTGGGCAACATATGCGCGGGGGGCGGCAGGGGCAAAATGTGTTGTAAAGTGGCGGAATGCTCTGAGGCGAAAATTCCGCGGCGCAACGCAATATTCCGAGGCGATATTTGTCGCAACGCGGCGAAAACGGGCGTATCGGCGGCGCGCTTCCGGCTGCGCACATTTCGGCGGGCGATTTTGCGGGGCTTGTTTCATATCGCGGGCGGCACGCGCATAATTTAGAGCATGGGCAAAGCCCCGCAGCGGCCGAAATTTCATCGCAAGGCACGAAATCCTCATCGAAAAGCTGATAAAAGCTCGAGAATGTCGCCCAAATCCGCCTACCGAAAGGTTTGGAGGCTCCACACGCCCTCGCAGGGAACTGGCGATCCCCCCGTCGCGGCCGAAAATACCGCCGCAAGGCACGAAATCCTCGCCGGAAGCCAATAAAAAGCCGGCGATCCTCAAAAACCCCGGCGATCCTCGTTTCAAAACCGCGCCGAACGGAGAAAAACCGGCGAAAAGAAAAAATCCGCAAAAAAAGTCCCCCTTCGCGGTTTCACACGGTTAAATTTACAAAAAACCGAGTGCAATCGAGAAAAATTTGACAAAAAAGGCACAGAACCTGAAAAAAGGCACAAAAAGGCAAGAAAAATCGCAAAAATTTTCGCCGAAAATCTTGACAGGACAAATTTGTTTTGTTATAATAGTCACAAGTTACTTAACTTGCGGGTTAAGACACATTTGGAAAATTGAATACAGAAGGGAAACGAAACCGAGCCTTCCATGTATAAGCGGAGACGCACGCCGAAGTTGGCGGTGTTTTTCGCCGACTTTGGGTTATTTTGTAATTTTTTTCAAAATTCGTTTCTTAAATGCTTGAATTTGCTTGACAGCGTTCCCCGACTGTGCTAAAATTTATTCCAAAGTGTCATAACTTGCAGTTATGGAGCTTCAAAGATTCGAAAAAAATAAAGGAAAGGAGAATCATTTATGGAAAAACAATCAACCAGTAAACTCCTGAGACTGATGGTTGCTGTGTTCGCATTGTTCTTGCTCGTAATGACCGGTTCTGTGCTTTCCGCGTGCGGCGGCAACGTTGCACACGAGCACAAGTACGGTTCGCCCGAGCATACGAACCCTTCGACATGCGGCTCCACAGGCTACGATGTTTACACGTGCAGCGAGTGCGGCGACAAGTATGCAGTCGTTACCGCTGCAACCGGCAAGCATACCTTCACAGATGGGATCTGCACGGTATGCGGTGTCAGCAATGGCGACAACTTGAAGGCGATCCTTGATCAGATCAACTCCAAGGTCGGCACCACGACGTCCCCCGAGAATGTGCACAAGCATAATTTCACGCAGGAAGTCAAGAAACTTGATCCTACTTGCCTCACGTTTGGCATCACGGTGATGAAGTGCGACTGCGGAAGCACTTCCGTGACGAGCCTCGTTCAGGCGACGGGACATAAGTATTCCAAGGCGGGCGAAACCGGTAATCGTATCCCCTCCACCTGTACGACGAACGGACAGATCGAGGTCGTTTGCAGCCAGTGCGGCGATACATACTGGGAACCCAACAAGGACGACATGGCGCCCGGTCATGACTTCACCTACCGCACGAAGGAATTCGCGGAGAAGAATGACCAGCCGGCAAACTGCGTTTCTCCCGCGCGCATTGCCTATAAGTGCACGCGCTGCGACGAGATCCAGTATGTCAACGTTGGCGACACCCTCGGCGGCCACTTCTATGCGACAGATGAAAACGGCAACGAAGTTTGGACGAAGGTCGAAGGCAGCGAGAAAGGCAGCGCGGCCGAGAAGCCTACCATCGACGAAAATCTGAAGAGCTATATTGATGTCGGCACCGTGGACATGGAGCGCGCTTGCATTTACTGCGGTGAGAAGCAGGTCAAGACCGTTGCGGCAGATCATGACCACAACTTCCAGCACACGAAGACGGAATTCAACCGTCTGACGAAAGTCACCTACACGGCTACGATCGACGGCGTCGAAAAGACGTTCGAAGCAGACCTTAACAAGGAAAACTGCACGGAAGAGGGCGCGGAGAACTGGCACTGCGTTTATGCGGGCTGCGAAGCGCTTGAAAACGATGCAGGTAAGTGGGAAAAGGTTGAAACAACGGTAGAGCCTGCGGAAGGTGAAGAGGCTACAACCAAAGTTACCTATGAATATCGTCCGTCCGGCTGGGCTGAAGAGCTCAAAGACCGCAAAGAGAAGGATACGGTTGACGGCGTTGAGCACACCTATGAATGGCGCGCGAAGCTCAACCACACCTATGCGGACAAACTGAAGAACGACGACGGCGAGTTCGAGCACGAAGACGAGATCAAAGAGATCACGGAAATCGACAAGGACGAAGAGGGCAACGTCATCGTCAGCCATAAGGAAGGCGAGGCTGTGAACAACACCTCTACCTGGTTCGGACAGACCTGCTCGATCTGCGGACACGAGATCGCGTTCCAGACCAAGGAAGAGGAAGGCAAGAAAGTTCCCGATGTCACGAAGGAAATTCTTGTCATCGAAAGAGACGATAATGGCGGAGTTGTTTTTGATGGAAATGACGCTTGGATCACCCGCGCATGGCACTCCTGGGTGCTTTACAATGGGAAAGATGCAGCGGATACCGCGACTCCCGAACAACCCAAGAAAGAAAAGATCGAACCCCCGGCAGAGCCCGATGGATACGAAGCAAACAAGGCTGCGACCTGCACGGAAGAAGGCTGGAACTGGTACTGGTGCCAGGACTCCGAGTGCAAATCTATTCCTCGTTGGGTCAAAGTGATCCTGCCTCCGCTCGGCCATGATTGGGCTATCGCGGAATTTAAGGATCCTACCTGCGAGAAGGCAGGCGAGCTCAAGCTCGAATGCCAGAGAAATGGCTGCAACGCAAGCTTGACCCTCTCGGTTGAGAATTACAGCGAGGTCACGACGGCTGACGACTGGACCTGGAACCGCCACACCCTGAAGACCCCCGGCGAATGGCCGTCGGAAGAAGGCGAGATCGAGTACGCTGAAGATTATCTCAAACTTTGGGAACTCGGAATCGACGCAAGCAGTGACGAGGACGCGGATGACGCGGTGAGAAAGCTCGGCTCCCTTGCTTGGAGAGAGAAGCCCGTTGACGGAACCGATAGCGACGAGGGCGAAGAAGATACCAACGCGCCCAAGACCTACACCTTGGCTGACGCTCTGAAAATGCTCATCCCGACGGGACATCATTGGAAGAAATCGACCAGCGGCGACGCGACGGTCACTGCTGACTACTGCTTCGGCGTTCCCAGCCAGCTCTACAAGTGCGATTGCAAGATGGACGGCAAATGCACCGACGAGGGCTGCAAGAACGAATGGCGCGATGAAAACCCGAAACAAGAGCACAAGAAGAACGCTGACGGTAAGATCGACACCGGTATCTACTATGAATACGGCGTCTGCGGCACGGCGTTCGGGCTCAACCACGACATTTATAAGGTAACCTACTGCAAGACCTGCGGTCTGCAGCTCAGCCGCGAGAAGGTCGAAGATCGTCAGAACTATCGTCACTTCCCGTTCGACAGAAAGAACATCGAAGCGCTTTACAACACCTACATCCCCGCAGACTACAAGGTCGAAAACGGCGAGAAATTCCTCGAAGTTTACGGCGCGGAGGAGACGGCTCGCTGCATGAGCGACGAGGCGCGCGCGGCTCGTCTTGAGTATGCAAGAGTTTGGATCGGCATTGAGGAATGGTGGTTCAACAACCAGACCTCGAGCGCCCTCGAAGAGGATATCCGTCCTTACTTCTACTTCAAGAGCGGCGACAAGGAAGACGGCGGCGGCTTCTCGCTGTACTGCTTCGACTGCTTCGACAATCTCCACCAGTATGTGGCAACGCATAAGCCTGAGGCGAATGATCACACCATGACCGCGACCATGCACTACTATGTCAAGCTTGACAGCGGCGCGATGATGGAGATCAGCGATCTCAACAAACTCACCTACAACGTCTGCGAATACCAGTACTATTTGCAGTACGAGGTTGTCTGCAAGTGCGGCATGAAGTACATCGGGTCCGATCCCGAGGCGCGCTATGGCGCAGGCCAGTACATCGAGCAGGTCCAGAAGGACGCGGACGGCAACGAAGTTCATCCTGACGGCGTGCATTACCTCATTCCTGTGAAGGAATATTGGGAGAAAGAGAACTACGAGCGCGGCGCGAACGGCGAAGCGACCATGGATTGGATCTGCGTGTTCTGCGGCAAGACGTTCGAGCTTCAGGTCAAGTACGAAGCTCCGAAGTCTGAGCCCGCGGCAGCAGATAGCGAGACGACGGTCGATCCGAGCAACGTCAAGCTCGTGAACGCGGACGAGAAGCTCATCCTTCTTGTTGACATGAGCGGCATTAAGTTCGATGAGAAGTACGGTTTGAACCAGAGAACGGGTAATACGGGCGATAGAATCTTCGAGATCGACGATCGTTGGTACTATGGCGAGAACAAGGCTTGGAACGATGTTTACAAGACGGTCGTCAGTAACGGTATTGACTCGAACGTCACCATTACGGGCGGCGAGACGGCCTTCTATTCCGAGCAGGCAACTGTCCTCATGAAACTTTGGGAAAATGATACAAAGGATATCGTTATCGGTCGTCGCGGACCCGCGAAGTACACCACAGGCTACTTCGAGGCAGGAAAGAGCGATACTTGGGTCTGGGCTGTGGACAGAATGAGAATCGGTAGCGTTCTTCGTCCGGAAGACTTCGTTGACCCGACCGATAAGGACGCTTACACGGCAGTCTGGAACGACATGTTCAAGATCGGCACCGGCGACACTTACGGCGAAGAACAGAAGAAAGAAACGAACAAATTGCTTGATGCATACTTCAAGCGTGGCGGCGAGATCGTCCTTGGCGGCAACGTCGGCGAACCCGTCCCGACCACTGGCGACGGCGCAAACAAGAGCTGCGGCTTTGGTACTCAGAGAACGACGGGCGACGGCTGTGTCCAGACGCAGGGCGACAACGCAGTCAATGTCTTTGTTGTTCCCGCGGATACGACGATCGACCTCAATGACAACACCTTCTACGGCAACCTGTTTGTCAACACGGGCACGATCGCAGGCGTGAAGGGCGGCCACTCCGTCATCAAGAACGGCAAGATCGTCCTTGAGGACAAAGGCAGAATTCAGGTCGTTGGCGATAATAGCAGCAAGGACGTGAGCCTTGAGCTCGACGGCGTGGAAGTGACGGCGGGCGAGACGGGCTTGTTCGCAGGCCAGAACAGCACGATCACGATCAAGAATTCCTGCATCGTGGCGGAGAGCGGCCGTGCGATCGAGGCGAACAACGCCGAGACGACGGGCAAGAGCACGGTTTGGGTGCTTGAGAACTCCGCGTTCATCTCCAAGACGGATACTGCGTTCTTCATGCCTGGCGAAGGTTCTGTGGACGCGAAGGATTGCGAGTTCTACGGCTACAACATGGGCGTGTTCCTCCGTGGCGACAACCTCGAAGAGAAGGCCGACGGCAGCAGCCACGCACGCTTTGTGAACTGCTTGTTCGCAAAGGGTGACCAGGCGAGCGGCGCTGAGTCCACGACGAGCGGCACGAACACGAAGCACTACGGCGCACTCACGATTGGTAACGACAACAAGAGTGCGAAGGACGGTTACGGCTCGATTAAGAAGCTTGAGCTCAAGAACTGCGACTTCGAAATCGTGAAGGTTGCGAAGAACGAGGAGGGTGTTGGTACGCCTGGTAGTGGCGACTGGACGCCTGCAGTTGGCGAAGCTGACGAGGGTTGGGATCTCAAGGACGAAGTTGCTTCCCCTGGCTGCGATCTCAGCAGCGGGGAAGGTCATACCAAGTGCGACAAAGATAAGTGCAGCCATAGAGCGATCGTCATCAACATCTGCGGCTGCTCCGATATCGAGGGCGGAAATTGCATGACCGGTACCGACGAGTGCAACACACAGTGCGGGCAAGATGACAACGGCAAGGTCACAATCTATCTTGACGACGCGACGCTCAAGAACCTGATCACGCATGCTCAGAAATTCTCTCATGAGGATGCTGAAGAAGTTACGAACCCGTTCCTTGGTTGCACATTCACGGACGGCGCGGAGCTGAAGGGCAAGTGCTGCAAGCTTAAGATCTTCCTCATCGGACAGAGCGAACTTGAGTTGAACTGGACGGTCGAGGATGGCGAAAAGCTGGAGATCACGAAGAGCTGACCTTAAGGCAAACACACAACTGTATCCTTTCCCTTGGGAGGGGGTGCAAACAGGCGGCGATCATTTAACTAACTACAGTCTGGTTGATTGATAGTCCAATAGCAAGGAAGCCCTTGGGGGGAAACCCCCAAGGGTTTCCTTGTTTTTATGGGTTTTTTATGCTTTTCCCCCGCTTTTCCGCCGCGCCCTGGCGCCGAAAATTTTTGCCGCGCTCGTCCGCCATGCCCCGGCGCAAAGTTAATTTTCCCTCGCTCGTTCGCCGAGCCTCTGTGCGGCTCGTCCGTCGCGCCTCTGTGCCGAAAATTGGATTCAAACTCTATTTTGTCACATTTTTTTGAATTTATTCTTTTTTTGATCGGACGCAAACAGGGCCGATCCCCCAAACGGCACGTGCGGGGACTTTCCAAAACCGCGGGCAGAGGGATTTTGCGCGGCAACATAACCAAAACGGCGGTTGGATAAACGGCCCGCCCAAGTGTCAAAAACGAGCCGGCCCGCCCCGGCTCGCCAATTCCAAAAAGGGGGAGCGGGGCACACGGCTCGCCCAAGTGTCAAAAACGAGCCGGTCCGCCCCGGCTCGCCCATTTCCAAACCGCGGGCGAGATCAAACGGCTCGCCGCTTCCATAACCGCTGGGGATAGCTCAAACGGGGCGCAAAACGCCGCTAAAACGCGCGAACGGCAGAACGCGTGAGGAAAGGTTCAGGCACAGCGCGGGCAGGCGGCGAACAGAAACTGCCAGCCCGCTAAAACGTGTAAACAGCTCGGGTCCACGCGGGAGCCCACTAAAACGCGCGGACGGCGTGCAGAATGCTAGGAAAAGCACGGGGCAAAACGGGGAAAACACGGAATAACGCAAACGGGCAAGCGCGCAGCATAATGCGCGGACGGCACGCAGAATGCTGGGGAAAGCTCAGGCACAGCGCGGGCAGGCGGCGAACAGAAACTGCCAGCCCGCTAAAACGAGTAAACAGCTCGGGTCCACGCCGGAACCCACTAAAACGCGCGGAAAAAGGCACGCAGAATGCGGGAGATAACGCAAACGGGGGAAAAGCGTCTGCCCTTTCTGCACGCAGTGTTCCGCAAGCGCGGCTTCCCAAATTCGCCTAAAACCCCGCGGGCAGGAGCATTCCGCAAGCAAACGGTTCGCGCCGCCCAATAATGCGCATAAAACGGCGGGCGGAGGCTAACCCCTCGTCAATTCCAAAACGGGGGGCGGGACAAGCGCAAGCGGGGGCTCGTCCTTCCTGCGCGCCGCATACCGTGCAGACGGCAGAATGCACGGGGGCTCAAGCACAGCGCGGGCAGGCGAAAAACAGAAGTTGCGAGTCCGCTAAAACGCGCGGAAAAAGGCACACAGAATGCTGGGGAAAGCACGGGGCAAACGGGAAAAGCACGGAGCAAAACGGGGAAAAGCACGGGGCAAAACGGGGGAAAAAGCGATCTTTCGGCGCGCCCAAATTCCATAAGCGGGGACTTCCCAAAAAACCGCACGGGATAACGCAAACGGGGCGCAAAACGCCGCTAAAACGCGCGGACGACAGGCAGAATGCACGGGGGCTCGCAAAACGGGGGAAAAACGATCTGCTCTTTCGGCGCGCCCAAATTCCGCAAGCGGGGGCTTCCCAAAAAACCGCACGGGATAACGCAAACGGGGCAAAGCACGGGCAAAACGGGGGAAAATCACACAAAACACAAAAAATAAGGAAACCCTTGGGAGTTCCCTCCCAAGGGTTTCCTTGCTATTGGACTATCAATCAACCAGACTGTAGTTAGTTAAATGATCGCCGCCTGTTTGTACCCCAATCCCAAGGGATAGGATACATGTGTAGATTTACGAACCAGACTTCGCTTCGTCAGGCTTCAGCCACTCAAAACACTTTTCAGAGCCGTCGACAAAGATCTGGAGCTTCTGGCACTGACCCTTCAGCACCTTGCTGTCAGAGAACGTGCAGCCAAGGAACGGGTTCGTCAGAGTCGCCGTCGCGCTCTCGCCCTGCGTATTCTCGTGCGAGAAGCGCTGAGCGTGCTCTTTGAGGTGGTTGAACGTAGCCGTATCCATATGGATCGTCACTTTGCCGTTCGTATCCTGCTTGCACTTCTCATTGCACTCGTTGTCAGAAGTCATGCAAGCGCCGCCTTCGATCTTCGAACATCCATAGATGTTGATAACGATTGCTCTATGGCAGCAGTTCTCTTCGGTGCATTTGGTATGACCATCCCCGCTGCTGAGATCGCAGCCAGGGGAAGCAACCTCGCCGTTAAGGTCAAAGCCGTCATTCGCTTCGCAGAATCCAGGTGTCCAAGCCCCTCCAACACTGCTCTCGCTAGTCTTGTTAACTTTCACGATCTCGAAATCGCAATTCTGCAAGACAAGATCTTTGATCGAACCATAGCTCTTGCCGTTCTGATTGTCATTTCCGATCGTCAGAGCGCCGTAGTGCTTCGTGTTCGTGCCGCTCGAGGTCGCCTCAGCGCCGCTGGACTGGTCGCCCTTCGCAAACAAGCAATCCGTAAACTTCGCATGGGTCGCAGCCGTGCCTTCCGCCGCAGCCTTCTCCTCAAGGTCGTGACCGCGCAGGTACACGCCCATGTCGTAGCCGTAGAATTCGCAGCCCTCGGCAAGCACATTCCCCTTCGCCGGCATGAAGAACGCCGTGTGTTCCGTCGAAATGAACGCCGAATTGTACAGTTCAAAGTTCGCTTCGCCGTCGCCCGCCGTGCCATTTCCTTTGTCCGTCTGCTTGCAGTTGTTCGAGGTCAGCGCAAAGCCCTTCGTGATCAGGCTGGAGTTCTTGATCGTGATGGTCGCGCCGTTGTAAGCCTGAATGCCCTCTACCGCGCCGGAAATCTCGACGTTTTCAAGCGTGAGATGAGCCTTCGCGCCCTCGACCTGGATCTTCGCAGCCGGGGACATGACGATCTTGCCGTTCTTGACCGTCACTTCGCCCGCCGTCATCTCGTGGCCGTAGCCGTCGTTGCCGAATGCAACGTCCTCGCCGCTTGTGCCAACCGCGCCGATGAAGATGTTCGCATAGAGCGTGTTGCCGTTCAGATCGAGCACGGTGCCCGCGTCAAGGTTCAGAACCGGCACAATCACGCAGTGGCAGGTACCGTCCACTTTGCAGCCTTCGCAGGAGCAGTTGTCCCCGCTCTCGCACTTTTTCTCTGCATAGCCCTTGCAATCCGTTCCATCTTCCTTCACATGGTAGCTGTAAACGCCGCCGTCCTTCTGATTGAGCGATCCAAGAGGATGGATCGAAGCCGCAGGGGTGTCGCCAACCAAAGGCATGAACGACGAAACTGCAGGAGCTGCCGGCGTGATCGTATCCCACTTGAAGTTGGAACCGGTCTTTTCGTTCATCTTGCGCTGATCGGACAGGTTGCCGCCGACGACGATCTCGCCGCCCTCACGAAGCAGGTTGTCAAGACGGTACGCAACTGCCTTGCGCGCGTCGCCGTTGCCGTCATTGCTGTCGGTAAGGCCAGCATTGCTGTAGTTTGCCGCCCAGATCGTCTGGAAGAGGGTCGGTTTGCCGTCTTCGGGCGTCGCGTTGGGATCCGCAAAGTCCTGAGGACGAAGTTTGCTGCCAAGAACCGTGTCATTGCACTTCCACAGCCCACCTTCGAAGTAGTTGCCGCCAGCAGTCCAACCATTGGTCTCACGGTGTGCCACGCAGATATCGGTGCTGCCTTCCAGCTCCGTGATAATGACGGTGCCATTTGCATAGTAAGCCATCATGCCTTCGCCGACGGTTGTTTTCCCGTCTTTCGTGTCCTTCCCATAGATCGGGTGGTCGCCAAGCTGGAAGATAGGGGTCTTGTCTTTGCCGTTTCTCTTGTTGAGCGTCGTGTCGCTGAACTTCACGCCGGTCATGTCAACCAGAAGGATCTTGTTCGCGTCCTCATGGACAAGGGAAACGTTCTCCTTGTAAGCGGCAGGCTCTTCCTGCGCTGCTCCCGCCGCGGGCGTTACATACTTGACCTCAAGTTCGAACGTCGAACCGCAGAATGCGCAGACCCAATCCATCGTGACGGTGTTGTCGCTCGAAAGTTTGAAGTTCTCATGCTCCCAATACTTGTTCGCGGGAACCAGATAGTGCTTGCCATCCGGCTGCAACTCTTTGCCGTCTTTGACGGTTTCAAGTTTGTACTTGCCGATTGCGTCGAGCACGTCGTCGATTGTGACGTCGCCGCCTTCTTCCTTACCTTCGACCTTCTGCCACTCGGTATTGGTCATGTCTCTCATGGTGCTGTACCAGGTGAATTGCTTGCCCTCGGTCTCGCACCAGATCTTGTACTGCGAATAGTACTGATATTCGCAAGGATTATAGGTGTAACGGTTGGACTCCTCAACGAGGATCATCTCGCCGCTCGCGCCCTTGACATAGTAGAGCAGGCTCCACTTGATCTGTTCGGTCTTGTAGTTCTTGACAAGATCTTCGATCTCGTTGAACTGACCGACATGGTTGTAGCAGTCGAAGCACTCGAAGTCGCCGTCGCGCAGCCAGATGTAGTCAATGAGGTTGTGCGAAGCAGCCGTGCCGCCTTCCTTCTTGAACCAGTAGGAGTCGATCTCGATCCAGGTCTTGACGAACTTCTCGCGCTGGGTCTTGTTCCATTCCGCCGCGTAATCCGCATAGTTGCCCTCTTCTTCCTGAAGGAGCGTCGGATCTTCCATGACTTCCTGCAAGGTGTGCTTGCCAACGGGCGCGCTTGCCATCATGTGACCGAACAGCTTCTCGCGGTCGAACGGGAAGTGACGGAAGTTGTCGCCCGACTTCTCGACCTTGATGATCGCATAGCAGACAGGGCAGTAGGTGACCGTGTAAGTGTTGTGGCAGAAGTTGTTTTCAACATTGCCGTGGTTGTTCGTGCCGCAGAAACCGTAGAGCGTGAAGGTCTTGAAGCTCTTTTCGGTCTCTTTTTCGCCGACAAGGTGGCCGGTCATCGTAACATCGAGCCAAATAGCCGTGCACTTAACCTTGTCTTTGTTTGCTTCGGTGGACGGAGTTGCGCCGCCCTCTTCGTGGCAGTTCTCCATCTCGCAGGTGCAGTAATAAGAGGTGCCCTTGTCGTTGTAGCAGAGCTTCTTATCAACTTCTTGGATCTTCTTCCAGTGGTGACCGGTGGGAATGATGAGCTCAAGAGCCTGACGAAGGGTGTATTCCTTCGATTTATTGTCTTCGTCGCCGTCACCGCCGCCTTCGCCGCTTTCTTTATCAGCCTTTTGCTTCCAGCTGAGCTTGTTGAGCCTGCGGATTGCGTCCGCCGCGGGCGTAGCGTCGTTGTCTGCGTCATCGTCGTCGCTCGCCTCGATGCCAAGCGTCCAAAGATCGACGTATTCGTCCGCGTATTCTGCCTTTGCTTCGGAGCCTTCGGGCTTGGTTGCTTCGGGCCACTCAGGCGTTTTCAGAGTGTGGCGGTTCCAGGTCCAGCCGTCTGCGTCGGTGACGTCGTTGTAATTGTCAACCGTCAGGGTAAGAGTTGCGCCGCAATCCTTTCTCTGGCACTTAAGTTCAAGCTCGCCCGCACCTTCGCAGGTAGGATCATCCAACTTCTCAATCGCCCAATCATGGCCAAGCGGAGGCAGGATCACCTTCACCCAAAGCGGGATCTGCTTGCACTGCGAATCCTGGCACCAGTACCAGTCCCAACCTGCTTCCGTGCAGGTCGCAGCTTTGTTCTTTTCATACCCACTGGGGGTCTGAGGAGGATCGATCTTCTCCGGTTTCTTGCCGGTGGTCTCAGTCTCAGTTCCGGTTCCCGTTCCACTAGCAGTCGTGGTATCCGTAGCAGTATCACTCTTCTCGGTGTAAAGCACCCAGGAGTGCCACTCACGCGTGATCCACTCTTCGTTATCCGTGAATTCTACTTCGCCTTTCTCGTCTCTTTCGATAACGAGGATCTCTTTCGTGACATCGGGGACCTTCTTGCCGTCCTCATCTTTCGTCTGGAATGCGATCTCATGTCCGCAGAGTTCGCAGGTCTGTCCCCACCAGGAGGAGGTGTTGTTCTTTGTCTCGTGCTCACCGCGCGAGGTCACGACCTTACCGTTTTCCTTGTCGATTTCGGTGATGTACTCGATTTCGGATTCCTTCGTGTACTTGCCGTCGGAGGTCTTCAGTTTGTCCGCATAGGTGTGGTTGAGCTTCGCGCGCCATTCATAGGTGTGCTTGACTTCATCAACCGTTTCCTCTTCCTTGCACTTGGTAGGATCTTTATCCCAGCCGGAAGGACGATACTCGTAGGTAACTTCAACCTCTTCGGTCTCTTTGCCTGCCTCATCCTTCTTCTTCGTTTCAACCTTTTCCCACTTACCTGCTTCGTTTTCAAGCGCGTCGCAGCCCGCGTATACGCAATGCCAGTTCTCCGCGCCCTCTTCCGTGCAGTTTTCCTTGGTAAGGGTCTCCTTGTAGGTCTTTTCGGTGCCGTCCTCGTTCTTCACCGTGTAGGTGACTTCCGTCAGACGGTTGAATTCGCTCGTCGTGTGAATGAAGTTGTGTTCATGCTCCTTCGGGAACCACTTTTGCTCTTTCTCACCGCAGTAGATACAAGCACGTTCCTTCAGGACTTCACCGATAGAAACATAATTCTTCAGATTTTCGTCGATATCTTCTTCGGAAGTTGTTCCTCTCTCGGTGTTTTCGCCCTCGACCTTCGTCCAAACTTCGTTGCCCTTCTCGTCCTTCTCATAGAAGTGGCCGCCGAGGGTGTCGCCAACATTGACATACTGGATCTCGTCGCAGCGCGTGCACTTATAGGCAATGCGCGCGGGAGAAACGCAGTTTGCCGGCTGGTCATTCTTCTCCGCGAATTCCTTCGTGCGGTAGGTGAAGTCATGACCGGGCGCCATGTCGTCCTTGTTGGGTTCCCAGTATGTATCGCCGCACTGGCTGCAAACGACCTCGATCTGTCCGTTCGTCGTACAGGTGGAGGGGATACGATTACCGGTTTCGCCCGCCTTGGAATACTTATGTCCCGTCGCCTGAACGAGGCTCGTCACGGAAGTGCTTCCGCAGTCGCACTTCATCACCGTGATGCCAAACGTGAGGCAAGTAGGATCAAGTTTCTTGACTTCCTGCGTGAAATTATGCTTGTGCACATTCTCGGGGGACGTCGTGGTGCCGACCTTGGAGTTGATCTGATCAAGGATCGCCTTCAAGTTGTCGCCATTGCTGACACCGCATACCGTGCAGATCCCATCTGTGAAGGTATGCTTGCCGGTTGCAGCGGTAACGACTGCATACTTGTCGCCGCACTCGCTGCACGTGTAAACATCGTAGCCTGTGGAGCCGCATGTCGAAGGGTTCGTATGCTCGGGCGAACCGTACTTGTGCTCGTGTGCAACGTTGCCGCCGCACGCGGAAAGCACAGAACCGGTCATTACGAGCAAGAACAATGCGAACACAGCAACCATCAGTCTCAGGAGTTTACTGGTTGATTGTTTTTCCATAAATGATTCTCCTTTCCTTTATTTTTTTCGAATCTTTGAAGCTCCATAACTGCAAGTTATGCGAAGTAAAATCCGCACAAATGTTTTCAATTTTCAAAGGATCGTGCGGATTTGCGTTGGATCGGTCCCGTCCGCCGCCCGCGGCGCGCATTTTGGAGGGAATTTTCCCTTTTTGCGCCGCGGGCGGCGGCAAGAATGAAGAAGAATTATGTAAAAAATCCTGCTCGAAAACCGCTTTCAGCGAGGGTTTTGCGCCCGAAAAAAGCATGCCCCGAAATCTTTTGCGGCAAGGAACTTGCGCCTGAAAAAATCAAACGGGCAAGCCCCGCTTTTGATTGTGATTTTCTGAAAAATCTGTTATACTGTTTTTATGGACAACAAACCTTTTACCGATAAAGTCAAAGTCACCGTGAAGGCGGGGGACGGCGGCGACGGCATGAATTCCTTCAAGGCCTACAAGGGCAAGCCCGCGTGCGGTCCCGACGGGGGAGACGGGGGAGACGGCGGTTCGGTCTACGTCGTCGCCGACAAGAACGTGCACGATCTGCTCGCCTACCGTTTTTGCTCCAAATATTTTGCGGGGAACGGCGAACGCGGCGGCAGCAATCTTTGTTCGGGGAAACGCGGCGAGGATGTAACGCTCAAAGTGCCCTGCGGAACGGTCGTGCGCGACTTTGAGTCGGGCAAAATCGTCTGCGACGCCTTCGAGGACGGGGAGAGGATCCGCCTTCTCGAGGGGGGAAGGGGCGGCAAGGGCAACGCCCGCTTTACGACCGCGCGCCGCCATGCGCCCAACTTTTCGCAGAAGGGAACGCTCGCAAAGCCCCATATCCTCATTCTCGAAATGAAGGTCATCGCCGACGTCGGGCTGGTTGGATTCCCCAACGTCGGGAAGAGCACCCTTCTTTCCAAGATCTCCGCGGCGAAACCCAAGATCGCCGACTATCATTTTACCACCCTTTCGCCAAATCTCGGCGTTGTGCGCTGCTTCGACGATTCCTTCGTCGCGGCGGACATCCCGGGACTCATCGAGGGCGCGTCGCAGGGCGCGGGACTCGGGCACGATTTCCTGCGCCACATCGAGCGCACCCGTATGATCGTCCACGTCCTCGATATTTCGGGCATGGAGGGGCGAGACCCGCTCGAAGATTTCCAGAAGATCAACGAGGAACTTGCGGCTTATTCCGAAAAACTTTCCGCGCTGCCCATGCTGGTCGCCGCGAACAAATGCGATTGCTTCGGCGCGGAGGAAAACCTGAAACGTTTTCGCAAAAAGTACGGAAAAAAATACGCGATCTTTCCCATCACCGCGCTCAAAGGAGAGGGGACGGAGGAGCTCGTGCGCGCCTGTGCTGCTCTTCTGAAAACCCTTCCGCCGCAGGAGCGCATTCCCGCGGATGAGGAATTTTTGCTCGAGGACGGGAGCGATCTGTCTTTCGAGATTTTCCGCGACGAAAACGGCGCCTTTGTCCTCGTGGGCGGGCTCATCGATATGCTCTGCCGCAACGTCGTGCTCAACAATCCCGACTCCATGACCTATTTCCAGCGCATTCTCAAAAAGAGAGGCGTCCTCAAAGCGCTGTCCGAAATGGGCTGCCGGGAAGGGGACACCGTTGTCGTCGGCGAGACTGAGTTCGATTTCGTGGAATAACCCCTATTTTGATTCTCATCGAAATAAAGATCATACAAGGAGACGAAAAATGTTCACATCCAAACAGCGTGCCAAGCTGCGTTCGCTCGCAAGCGTCATGAAGCCGGTCGGGCAAGTCGGCAAAGAAGGGATCACCGATTCCCTTCTCAAAGGGCTTTCGGAGGCGCTCGAAGCGCGGGAACTCATCAAAATCACCCTTTTGCAGGCGGCGGGAGAGGACGGGGAGAACCTTGCCCTCAATCTTGCCGACCTTCTCGGGGCGGAACTCGTGGCGGTGATCGGGCGAAAGGCGATTTTGTACCGCAGATCTTCCCGTCCCGATTTCGAACATCTTGAGTTTTGAAAGAGGCCGCCGCGCCGTCCGTTTTACCAAGATTGATTCGATTAAAATCGAAATAAGAAAAGAAAAACGGCGAAAAAGAAGCCGCCCGCGCGCCATTTGGCGCGCGGGCGGCATTATAAAAATTCAAATCATTCTTTGGGAGATTTCTCGCGTTTTTCTTGTTTTAACCGCTTGAGTTCTTCTTTTTGCTCCTTTTTTCTTTGCTTTTCATACAGCTTTTTCTCTTTCAATGCTTTGCGCGCGGCTTTCAAATCTTTTGAACGGTCTCCGTTTGCGGCGCATTGTTCTTCCACAACGTCTGCACGAAACTTCATCATGTTCTGTTTGTTGTTCAGCCACGGGTCTTGGTAGACGTTCTTTGACATAGGGTTTCTCTCCTTTATAAATATAAGATTTATAAATATTTTATCACGGATTTTTTTGTTTGTCAATCCTTTGGCGAACAAATTGGTAAAATTGCTTGGAATTCCTTGCAAAATCGCGGAAAATATGGTAAACTATACTTTGAAATCTTATTTTTAGGAACATGGAGGAGATAAATGCAGTATTCACCCGAAGTAGAGGAAATGTATTGCGTGGCGAAGGGTCCCAAGCATGATCCCGCGCCCATTCCCGAAGAGGGGAAATGGGTCTGCGCAAAACAGATCACCGATATCAGCGGCTTTACCCACGGCGTCGGCTGGTGCGCCCCCCAGCAGGGCGCCTGCAAGCTCACGCTCAATGTGAAAAACGGGGTCATCGAGGAGGCGCTCATCGAGACGATCGGCTGCTCCGGCATGACCCATTCCGCGGCGATGGCGGCGGAGATCCTGCCCCATAAGACCATTCTGGAAGCGCTCAACACTGACCTTGTGTGCGACGCGATCAACACCGCGATGCGCGAGCTCTTTCTCCAGATCGTCTACGGCAGAACGCAGTCGGCGTTTTCGGACGACGGGCTCACGGTGGGCGCGGCGCTCGAAGATCTCGGCAAGGGCAAGCGTTCGCAGGTCGCGACGATGTACGGCACCGCGAAAAAAGGGGTGAGATACCTCGAAATGGCGGAAGGGTACGTCACCCGTCTTGCGCTCGACAAGGACGATCAGGTCATCGGCTATGAATTCGTTTCGCTCGGCAAGATGACCGACTTCATCAAGAAGGGCATGGAGCCCAACGAGGCATGGAAGAAGGCGACGGGGCACTACGGCAGATTTGAAGAAGAACAGGGCGCGGTGAAGTACATCGACCCCCGCCAGGAATAAGGAGGCGCAGCGATGGCATTGTTTGAAGGTTATGAGAGAAGGATCCAAAAGATCGACGCCGTTTTGAAGGAATACGGCATTTCCTCGGTGGAGGAGTGCCGGAAGATCTGCCTTGAAAAGGGGGTGGACTGCGAGAAACTCGTGCGCGGCACCCAGCCGATTTGCTTTGAAAATGCGGTCTGGGCGTACACGGTGGGCGCGGCGATCGCGATCAAAAAGAATTGCAAACGGGCGGCGGACGCGGCGGCGGCGATCGGGATCGGTTTGCAGGCGTTCTGCATTCCGGGCTCCGTCGCGGAGAACCGCAAAGTCGGGCTCGGGCACGGCAATCTGGGCGAGATGTTGCTCTCCGAATCCACCGACTGCTTCTGCTTCCTTGCGGGGCATGAGTCTTTCGCGGCGGCGGAGGGGGCGATCTCCATCGCGATGAACGCGAACCGCGTGCGCAAAAAGCCGCTCCGCGTCATTCTGAACGGGCTCGGCAAGGACGCGGCGTTCATCATTTCCCGGATCAACGGCTTCACCTATTGCGAGACGACCTTCGACCCCTATACGGAGACGGTCAAAGTGGTCGGCGAGACGGCGTTTTCGAGCGGCGAGCGTGCGAAAGTCAAGTGCTACGGTGCGGACAACGTGCCGGAGGGTGTCGCGATCATGAAACTCGAAAAGGTCGGCGTCTCGATCACGGGCAACTCGACTAATCCCACGCGCTTTCAGCACCCGGTTGCGGGCACTTATAAGAAGTGGTGCGTCGAGAACGGCGTGAAGTACTTCTCGGTCGCCTCGGGCGGCGGCACGGGCAGAACCCTCC
>CANRGG010000016.1 GCA_947630115.1 uncultured Clostridia bacterium | reverse complement strand
CGATCCCGCTGAATGCGATGATGATGATCGCCGGCGTCGAGACGAAGCCGGCGCTGACCGCCGTCTCTCCCAAAACCAGCGCGCCGACCACCGAGAGCGCCATGCCGACATACTTGGGCATTCGGATACTTGCCTCGTTCAAGACCTCGAGCACGAACAGGACGAGCAGCATTTCGAGCGAGGGCGAAAAGGGAATATCGCGGATGGCGCCCGCGATGGTGAGCAAAAGTTTCACGGGGAACAACTGCAATTTATAGAGCTGTCCCGAGATGTAAAAGGCGGGCAGATAGATCGCGACGACGAGGGCGAGGATCCGCAGAATTCGAGTAAACGTGGCGCGGTAAGGCGGCACGAAGTAATCCTCGCTCGATTGGAAATCCTCCACGAGAAGATAGGGCGCGGTGAGGGCGATAGGGGAGCCGTCCACGAGAAGTCCCACCCTGCCCTCCGCAAGTTTTGCGCAGAAAATGTCCGGCTTTTCGGTCGTGCCGATCTGTTTCAGCAGGGAATAGGGGCGGGAAGAGAGGAAATGGGTGAGATAGGAGGAGTCGGCAACGTAGTCGATGTCGATCTCTTCCAGCCGTTTTTTGACCTCTTCCACCGTTTTTTTGACGGTGATCCCGTCGAGATAGCAGACCGCAACGAAAGTCTGCGACCGCCGTCCGACGTTCAAAAACTCGATCTTGAGATCGGGCGATTTGAGGCGGCGGCGGATGAGAGAAGTGTTGATCTTGACGTCCTCGATGAACCCTTCGCGCGGGCCCTTGACGGCGACGTCGGTGGAGGGCTCCGCGACGGCGCGGACGAACACTTTCTTGGTGCCGACGATGATCGCCTCGTCCATGCCCTCGAAAAAGAGGACGGGATTGCCCGCGAGCACCTCTTCGGAGAGCTTTGAAAGCTCTTTTTCCGTCCTCCGCTCGGGAGAGGTGATCTTTTTTCCCACTTCCTCGGCGGTCGGCGCGCCCTCATAGCAGAGAAGGGGACGGACGACCTGTTCGCCCAGAAGCTCCTTGTCGGTGACGGGATCGGCAAAGATCGCGCAGAAGGCCTGTCCGCTCTCTGAAACGAAATCAAAGGTGAGAATGTCCTCCGCGTCGAGGATCTTTTTGAATGCCGCTATATCTTTTTCGAGCTTTCCCGTGATCGTCATAAAAAAAGTATTTGAAAAAGCGTGGCAATTATGCGAATTGGGGCGATTCGCTTGCATTTTCTCCGCGCATGCGCTATAATAAAAACAGAATTTTGCCGAGGAAACACAAATGAGATTCCGCAAGGACAGAAAATCGAAGGCAGCGGCGCTTCTCTTGACCGGATTTTTTGCGGTCGGGCTCGCCGCGGCGGGAACGCCCGCGCTTTCGGGCGCCGTTTCCGCGCTTGCCGCGGACGGGGCGGCAGCTGCCGTCCAGAACGGGGCGGAGGACGCTTCGGGAAGGACGGAATATCAAACGCTCGAACAGGCGATCAAGGCATGGACGGACGGGAAATGTCTGGTCCTGCTTGCGGACTGCGCGGCGGAAAAGACGGTCGCGGTCGCGCAGGGGGAGAGCAAGTCGATCTCGCTCGACGGGCACACCCTGTCTCTTGCGGCGGGCAAAAAGGGTTCGGTGCTCTCGGCGGACGGCACGCTCACCCTGTTCTCCCGGCAGGAGGGGGGCAAGATCACCGGCGGAAACGCGGAGCAGGGCGGCGGGATCGACATCGGCGCAAAGGGCAGCGTCCATTTGAGCGGCGACGTCGGGATCGAGAACAATAAGGCGGACGAGGGCGGCGGGATCTATTGCGGCGGCACTCTCTCGCTCGCGGGCGCGGTCACGGTCGAAGGCAACACAAACGGGAACGGCGAGGCGGACAACCTTTTCCTCACCAATCATAACTTTATCAAAACGTCCGATTTTACGGGCAGAGCGGGCGTTGGGGTCGTCTCCAAGGAGGAGAAATTCGCCGAAGGAACGGGAGACGGGAAATTTGTGCCCGACGATCAGAATTATATCGCCGAAAGGCGGGGAGACGGCTGGTATCTCGCCCTCGCCCCCCTTGCGGCCGTCCGGGCGGAATACCTTTCGGAGCGGAAGATCTTCCCGACGAGCGATCTCGAAACCCTGAAAGAGGGGATCGTCCTTTCGGGAACCAACGTGAACGGCGCCCCTTATTCGGGGGAGATCGGCTCCTACGTCCTTTCCGCGCCCGAGGGAGGATTGAAGATCGGCGAGAACGAGATTTCCCTGACGACGGAGAGCGGCATTTCGACGACCTTTCCGGTGACGGTCGAAAAGCCCTCGCTCCTCTCCTTGAGCGCAACCTTTTCGCGCGGCGCCACAGTCTATGCGGACACCCCGCTCGACGCCCTCCCCTCCCAGCTCACGGTGACGGGGACGTTCGACGACGGGCGCTCCCGCGAGATCTGCCAGACGTCCGAGGAGACGGCGAAAAAGTGCGGCGAGGACTATATCGACGAATTTTACACCCTTTCGGGCGATCTTTCCGAACGGGAAGGGGATCTTGCCTTTGTGACGGTCTCCTGCGGGGAACTTTCCGCCCGGGCGGGCGTGCAGATCTCCCGCCGCTACATCGACGTGACGGCTTTTACGGCGCAAGAAGTTTCGATCATGCAGGGCGAGAGCCCCGCGCTCGGCGTCTATGCCTTTCTGCCCGATTGGAAAGATAAGCCCGAGATCATCCCCGAGCCGAAGATCGATGGGAAGGCGATCGACTTTGCCGCCCTTCCCTTCGGGGTCTATTCGGTGGAGATCTCCTTCCTCTTGCAGAACGAGCGGGACTATGAGCTCTCGGAGGGGACGATCAAGACCCGGCTTTTGGTCTATTCGGACCGGTTCGAGGGCAAGACGGGAGATCTTTCCTTCACCGTTTTTTGCGAGGGCGGCATTTCCCCCGAATGGGATTTTTCTTTGACCGACACGACTGCGGAGAGCAAGACGGACCCCGGCGACGGGCTGAACGTCGAACGGGCTTTCACGCTGACCTTCTTCCCCGGCCCGGGCGGCGCGGAGGAGAAGAATTTTTCGGTGCGGATGTATCTTCCGGACAGCCTGCTCGACGAAGATCTGACCCTTTTGCGCGCCGCAAAGGACGGCTCGCTCCGGGAAGTTTCCTTTGAACGGAAGGGGGAGACCGACGGGGAGACCCTCCGCCGATACATCGAATTCGAGGCGGGCGATCTGCTCGAGGCCCGGTTCCTCTTCGCAAGCGACAGCCATGCGACCCTCTATCTCATCCTTGCGATCTGTTTCGGCGTCCTCTGCGCCGCCGGCGCGGGGGTGCTCGTGTGGTATTTCGTCCGCAAGCGGAAGCTCAGACTGCGCGAATAATTGAAAAATTGAAAATTCGAGAAATTTGAAGCCGCGCCCCCGCATTTGCGGGGGCGCGGCGGTTTTTTTCATAATCGGACGTCCGCATTCATACCTTATCGTATGAAAGAATTGTACAAACTGTCCAAGGCGGAAGTCTTGGAGACTCTTCGCACGGGCGAGGCGGGCCTTCCACGGGAGGAGGCGGAGCGGCGGCTTGCGGAATACGGCGAAAACCGGCTCAAAGAGGGGAAAAAGCGCAGCCTTCCGCTGCTTTTTTTCGCGCAGTTCAAAGATCTCATGACGATCATCCTCATCTGCGCGGCGATGCTGTCGGGGGCGCTCGCCTACGTCACACGGGACTTGAACGAGATCGCCGACACCGGGATCTTGCTCTTTATCATTTTATTGAACGCCGTTGTGGGGTTCATCCAATCATACCGCGCAGACGCGGCGATCGAAAAGCTCAAAAAGCTCTCCCACTCGACGGCGAAGGCGATCCGGAGCGGGCGGATCGAAAAGATCGACGCGGCGCTGCTCGTTCCCGGGGACGTCATCGAGCTCGAAGAGGGGGACCGGGTGCCCGCCGATTGCAGGATCTTGCAGAGCGAGAACTTCCGGGTGGACGAATCCGCCCTGACGGGGGAGAGCAAGCCTGTTTCCAAGCGGGACTGCATCGTGCAGAAAGCCGCCCTGCTCGAACGGACGAACGAGGCCCATCTTGGCACTTTTTGCGTGAGCGGCAACGCGCGCTGCGTCGTGACGGGCACGGGAATGCGGACGGAGATGGGGGCGATCGCCCGCCTTCTGCACGAATCCGCGCCCAATCCGACGCCGCTCGACAAGACGATCGCAAAGCTCGGGAAGATCATCTCGGCGACGGTGCTTTCGGTGGCGGCGGTCCTCTTTTTGGGGGGACTTCTCGCCCGCCGCGTGAGTTTTCTCGACAATCTCATGACGGCGGTCGCGGTGGCGGTCGCGGCGATCCCCGAGGGCATGGGCGCGGTCGTCACGATCATCCTCGCGATGGGCGTCGTGAGGATGTCCAAGGCGCGGGCGGTCATGCGCAAGCTCTCGGCGGTCGAAACGCTGGGGAGCTGCACCTGTATCTGTTCGGACAAGACGGGGACGCTCACCAAAAACCGGATGACGGTCGAGGCGGTCAAGACCGACTTTTCCCGGCGCGGCGCGGAACCGTTCGCGGCGACGGAAGGGCAAAAGCGGCTTCTGACCTGTTTCCGCTTCTGCCATACCGTGAAGGGCAGCCCCGGCGGCTATGTGGGAGATCCGACGGAGATCGCGCTCGCAGAATATGCCGATCGCTGCCGCTTCGAGGCGAAGGGCGCCGTACTCGGCGGCATTCCCTTCTCTTCGGAGCGCAAGATGATGAGCGTCGCGGCAAAGCCGGAAGGCGCGGCCGGGGCGAAATTGTTCGTCAAGGGCGGCGCGGACGTGCTGCTCGGAAAATGCGACAAGATCGCAGACGGCGCGCTCGAGAGGGAGATGACGCCCGCCGACAGGGAGCGGATCAAACGGTCGATCGCCGAATTTTCCCGGCAGGCCATGCGGGTGCTCGCCTTTGCGGAGGGAAGATACGACGGGAAAGTGGAGGAGAGCGGCCTCACCTTCTTGGGGATCGCGGCGATGTACGATCCGCCCAAGGAGGGGGTGAAAGAGGCGGTCGCCTCCTGCAAAGCCGCGGGGATCCGGACGGTCATGATCACGGGCGACAGCGCGGAGACCGCGCTCGCGATCGCCCGGCGGCTCGGGATCGCGGACTCGCCGGACGAAGTTGCGACGGGCGAAATGCTTGACGGGGAGGGGGAAGATCTTGCAGCGCGTGCGGATCGGTATGCCGTCTATGCACGGGTGACGCCCAAGCATAAGCTCGAGATCGTCAAGGCCCTGCAAAAACGGGGAGAGGTCGTCGCGATGACGGGCGACGGCGTGAACGACGCCCCGTCGGTGCGCGCGGCGGACATCGGCGTCGCGATGGGGTCGGGGACGGACGTCACCAAGAACGCCGCGGATATGGTCATCACGGACGACGATTTTTCGACGATGGTCGGCGCGGTGGAGGAGGGACGGAACGTCTTTTCCAACGTCAAAAAGACGATCTCCTTCTTTTTGAGCACCAACCTTGCCGAAGTGCTCGCCGTGCTCATCGCCACGCTGTTTCTTTGGCGGTACGACTTTCTCACCTCGACCCAGCTGCTCTGGATCAATCTCATCACCGACTCGCTGCCCGTGCTCGCCCTCGGCGTAGAGCGGACGGAGGGCTCGATGAAGCGGCCGCCCGTCTCGATCGACGAGATCTTTTCGCGGCGCGCCCTCTTTTCAGTGCTCCTGTTCGGGCTCATCCAGACGGCGCTCGTCGTCGGACTGTTCGTCTACGGCGTGCGGCATTGGGGGAATGGCGTCGCCAGCACCTGCGCCTTTCTGACGCTCTCCCTACTCGAACTGTTCCACGCCTTCAACGTGAGAAAGGAGGAGGGCGGCACCGGTATCAAAGAATTTTTCTCCAACAAGGCGCTTCTTTGGACCGTCGCCCTCGGGATCGTTCTGAACGCCGCCCTCGTGCTCCTGCCCTTCCTTCGCACGGCGTTCTCCCTCACGGCACTGACCCCCGTCCAATGGCTGGCGGTCGCCCTCTGTTCGGTTGCAATCGTCCCCATCGGGGAGATCAAAAAACGGCTGCCCGCTCTTTGCGCAAAATTCCGCAGGCGGCGGACGGCTTTGCGGAGAGGCTAAAAAACGACAAACAAAACGGGGAGACGACGCTGTCTCCCCGTTTTTTTCGATGAAAACCGATAAATTTTCAGATTTTTCTCGTGACCGTGACGGTCTGTGTCTTGCCCTCCGCCGCGCCGATCCTGACGGTGTATCCCGTGTCGATCGTCTGGTCGCCGTTCTTGTCATAGGCGGCGAAGTTTTCCGTCCCGAAGGTACAGACGTCTCCCTTTTGGTAGAAGCCGTGCCCGTCGTTGACGAGGCGGAGCACGCGGATCTTGTCGTCGCCGAGATAATAGCGCGAGTAATTGTTGTATTTGAGCTCTTTTGTTCCCCAATCCATGATCGCCGTCTCCGCCTGCACATGGAAGATCCGCACGCCCCCCGCGCCCGCCGCATAGCTGCCGAGAATGCTGTTGTTTTCGGTCGGCGTGATGAATTCGACGACAAAGTACTCCGAGAAGAAGGAGAAGGGCTCGTCGATGGGGAGGATCAGACAGCTCGCGCGCTCGGAGAGGGAATAGAGGGAGAAGGTCTCCTCCCCGGCGCCCGAATAAAAGAGCGCCTCTCCCTCGCGGAACCAGCCGTACATCAGTTTGGAGAAGCCGCAGAAGTCGCCGAGAGCGTCATCCAGGCAGGCGTATCCCGCGCCGCCGTGGAAGCCCTCCCAATCCTCGGCGCCGTTGTATTTGTAGTAGTCGGGCAGCCCCATGCAGTGCCCGATCTCGTGGATCAGAGAGGATTTGAGATAGGTAAGATCGGCCTCGGACGGAGCGGCGTCGAGCGCGACGTATTGCTCGATCTGTTCCCCGTCTATGCGGAAGGAAAGATTTTCGTACCAGGTATAGGTTGCGCTGTACCAGAAGGCGGAAAGTTCCGCGTCGCCGTAAACGGGGATCACGAAGGCGAGTTGGTCGGGCGCGCCGTTTTTGTCCGAATCGTAGTCGGAGAGGTCGATCTGATCGTCCAGCCCGCGGAGGACCTCCATGAGCAGTTTTTCATGATTTTCGCCGAGATAGGAGGAGACGGGCGCCTTGCATTCATAGAAAAGGACGTCGCCCGAGAGGGACAGATTGCCGTAAGAGGCGCGGTCAAACCAGGCGGACAGGCTTTCATAGGGGAACAAGGACGGCTCGCCCTCGCCGAACAGCTCCGCTTGAAGCCGTTCCTTCGGAAGGGGATCGACGAATTTTCTGTCCGGGAACTCGATAAAGACCGCAAGCGAGCGCACTTCTCCCACGGATGGCATCGTCGAATGGATCTCCCGCACGGGCGGAGTGAGGAGGGGCTGCTTTTCGGCGGGCTCTGAAAATTCGATCTTTTCGATCTCCGCCTCCGCTTTGACCCGCTCCTGCGCCGCTTTGTCGAACACAAGACAGGTCACGATCCGCACCCGGATCTCCGTCGCCCCTTCGGGCAGGGGGAAACTGAGCGCAAGCGCGCCCGTCGCGTCCGACTCGCCCTCCAGCTCTCCCCTCAGCCAAAGCCCCTTGTCCGCGTCGAAATAGTGGATCTCGAGTTTGATCGCCGCATTCGCCCTCGCCTTCACGAAGATCTCCGCCCCCGAACAGCGCTCGATCTTTTGGGAGACTTCCTTGTAGACGATCTTTTCCTGCTCCGGCTCCGAAGGTTTTGACGGCTCCGAAGGCTCGACGGGCTCGGGTTCCGGCTCGGACGGCTCCGACGGCTTTGAGGGCTCTGCGGGCTCCGAAGGTTCGGAAGGGAGAGGATCCTGCGCGGTGGGGGGCGGATCGGCGGCGCATGCGACGCAGGAAAGCGCGAGAAAGAGCGATAAAACAAGACTTGCGAATTTTTTCATCCGACATCTCCGACGGTTTTTCGGCATTATAGCAGAAAAAACGCGCTCCGTCAAGCGGAACGCGCAAGGCCGTTTTAAGGGGCGCTTTCAGAATTTGCAGAAGAGATATCCGTTCTCACGGAAGTAGGCGATGATCCCGGGGAGCGCCTCGGCGGTCGCCTTATGCGAGGCGGAATCGTGCAAAAGCAGGACGACGGGCTGCTTGCCCTGCGAAGTTTTGACGGTCTCCTTGACGAGCGTGTCGGCGGAGGCGTGCCAGATCTCCTCGTCGCCGCAGACGGCGTTCCATTGGACGATCCGATAGCCCTGCTTTTTCACGAGCGCCCGTCTATGCGCCATGTCGCCCATGCCGCCGCCAGGGAAGCGGTAGACTTTCGGGACGATCCCCGTCACGCGGGAGATGCACGCGGCGCAGGATGAGATGTCTTTCAGAAGGGACGCGTCGGAGGCGTAAATGCGGGCGTAATCGTGCGAGGCGGAGTGCACGCCGAGGGTATGCCCTTCCGCCGCGATCCGTTTCAGAACTTCCTCCCGGCCCTCCACACGGTCGCTGACGATGAAAAACGTCGCCGGAACGTTCTCCTCTTTGAGCGTGTCGAGAACGCGCGAGGTGACGACGGTGCTCGGACCGTCGTCGAAGGTGAGATAGACTTCCTTTTGCTCTTCGGCAAGGCTCATGGCGGGCGCCGACGACGCGGCGCGCATGCCGAGAAAGGCGAGCAGAGTCAAAAGCGCCACCAGAATGAGCGCGGGCGCAAGAAATTTTCTTTGCATAACCGAAGTTTGCCGCAACTTTGCGGTTTTTATTTATCCGTTCTTTCCGTCTTTGCAAAAAGGCGAATTTACTTGCGCTTTTCCCTCCAAATGTGATATAATCGGAATATGTCCGTCTATTGGATCGACAAAGAAGAGGAGCGGAGGGAGAATCTCGCCGCATATTTCCGCTCCGAATATCAGCGGGCGCCGTCCCATTGGTTCTCCGCCCCGGGAAGGACGGAGATCTTGGGCGCCTATTCCCATTTCGACCACGGGAAAACGCTCTCCTGCGCCCTTTCCTGCGACGTTTTGTGCGTCGCGGAGGCCCGCCGGGACGGCATGGCGGAGATCAGATCGGAGGGGGCTCTGCCCGTCCGCTTTTCAGTGCACGATCTGGAAAGCCGCGAGCGGGAGAAGGGAAAGCCCGTCGCCCTTTTCCGCGGCGTTCTTGGCTATCTCAAAAAACACGGCTACTCCTTCGGGGGATTTTCCGCCTGTATCCAGAGCGGCGTATTGGAGCCGGCGGGCTCCTGCGCGGCGTTTGAGTCCCTCATCGCGGAGATCGTGAACGTCCTCTATCTCGACGGGAAACTCTCCGCGGGGGAGAAGGCGAGCGCGGGGCAGTATGCGGAAAATGTCTATTTCGGGAAGCCGGGCGGGCTCGCCGAACAGGCGGCGTCCATCGCCGGGGGCTTTTCGTTGCTCGACACTTCCCGCGGGACTCCGCATTTCAAGCGTCTGCCCGCGCCGGAGGGGTATTGCGTCGTGCTGATCCGCGCAGGGGAGGACGACCGCGCCGCCTTTTTCCAGCGAGCGGGCAAGCAGCTCGGCGAGGCGGCGGCATATTACGGCAAACGGCGGATCGAGGAGGTCTCCTTCCGGGAGATGTGCTCCGATCTCACCCTGCTGCGCAGAAAGGTGAGCGACGGAGCGATCCTGCGCGCCTTCGACTACTTCGAGGAGAACGAGCGGGCCGAACGGGCCGCCGAAGCCCTGCTTCGCGGCGACAAGGACGGATTTTTGCGGGAGATCGCCGAAAGCGGCAAGAGCGCCCTTTGCGATCTTCAGGAGGGGACGGGCAAGGCGGAGAGCCCGGTCGCCGTTGCGATGAAACTGAGCGAATACCTCATCAAAGACGGCGCCTGCAATCTTCTTCGCGGCACGGGGACGGTGGTCTCCGTCGTCCGGGAGGAGGAAGCGCAGGGATATTTCCGCTCGATGGCGCGCCTGTTCGGGCGGGAGAGCGTGATCCTCTCCACTGTCCGGGAAGAGGGCGCCTGCGAAATCAAAGTTTAACTTTTCCCTGGGAGTTTTCCCTGGGGGATTTTTTGCTCTATTTCAGGATTTTTGCCGGAACTTTTGCCAAATTCGTCGGCTTTTTGCCGGAGCCTTTGCCGGAATTTTGTCAGAGCTTTTGTCGAAGCCTTTGCCGCCGCCCTTTTTTCACCGAAAAAAGGGCGGCGGGCGTATAATGAAGTGACTGCGCGCCGCGGCATTTCTCTTTGCGGGAAAAAACCGCCCGAAAAGCGCAGGATACGGGGGTTTTACAAATGCAATGGTTTCTGGATCTCGATCCCGTCTTGCAGGCGTTTCTGCTTTCGCTCTTCATGTACGCATTCACGGCGCTGGGTGCGCTGTTCGTGTTTTTTTCCAAAAAGATCAATCAGAATTTCCTCACGTTGCTCACGGGCGCGGCGGCGGGGATCATGATCGCGGCGAGCTTTTTTTCGCTGCTCCTTCCCGCGATCGACTATGACGGCGCGCTGCCGCCCTATGCGACCGTCACGCTCGGATTTTTGCTCGGCGGGGCCTTCATCGTGCTGAGCGATCTCGCTCTTTCCCGCACGCGGCGGTTTTTGCAGGGCAGCGACAGGAAGTCGGCGCTTCTGTATTTTGCCGTCACCTTACATAACGTGCCCGAAGGCATGGCGGTCGGAGTGGCGTTCGCGCAGTGCGCGGGCGTGCCGGGGGCCCTTCTTTCGGCGGTCCTGCTCGGGGTGGGCATCGCCGTCCAGAATTTTCCCGAGGGGATGTGCGTGGCGTTCCCGCTCCGGGCGCAGGGAATGAGCCCTTTGAAGGCGTTTCTGTTTTCGCAGGGGTCGGGGGCGGTGGAAATCCCCGCCTGCCTTGCGGGGGCGCTTGCGGCGACGTTCATCGTCGGGCTCATGCCCTGGGCGCTCGCCTTTTCGGCGGGGGCGATGGTCGCGGTGGTCTGTTCCGAGCTCATTCCCGAATGCTTTTCGGGCAATAAATCGCTTGCAAGCGCGGGGGTGATCGCGGGCTTCTGCCTCATGATGATCCTCGACGTCGCCTTGGGGTAAAGCGCTTTCCGTCGCTTGATTTTTTCGCTTTGTTGCCGCAAGATCGCAGCCGCTTGGATGGATCGGAAATTTTTGGGGATTTGCATAAAAATTTACGGCAATGTCCAAACTTTCGGATATGGAAAAGAATCCGGAAACAGGCAATACGCCCGAAAAAGAGGGAGAGGAGAGAAGATCTTCCGCCCCTTCGGCAAGAAAGAGCGCGATCATCGTCGGAGGCTCCTCGGGGATCGGCCGGGAGACGGCGCTCAAACTCTCCGCAAAAGGCTACCGCGTCTACAACATTTCGAGGACGCCCTTCAAGGGCGAGCGGGTGCAGTCGCTCACCGCAGACGCCGCGCAGGAGGGGGAGATCGAAAAGGCGATCGAGGAGATCTGCGCAGAGTCGGGCGCGCTCGATCTTCTGATCTATTCGGCGGGATTTTCGATGGCGGCTCCCCTCGAACATGCGAAGAGCGGGGACTATCGCTATCTGTTCGAAGTCAACTATTTCGGCGCGATCGAGGCGATCCGCGCCGGCGCGCCCTATCTCAAAAAACGGGGCGGTAGGGTGGTGCTCGTGGGCTCCCTCGGCGGGGAGATGCCCATTCCCTTTGACGGCTTTTATTCCTCCTCGAAGGCGGCGCTTGCAATGCTCGCGCGGGAAGCCGACCTCGAACTGCGCCCGCACGGGGTGCGGGTGTGCGCGCTGCTCCCCGGCGGCACGGCGACCGACTTCACTTACAGCCGCAGGATCTACAACGAGGAGGAGAGCAAGGGCTATTCCTCCTCCGTCAAGAAGGCTTCGGCGGCGCTCGCCAACATGGAGCAGGGGGGCATGACCTCCTCGCTCGTCGCGGATTCGATCATCAAACTCGCCGAGCGGAAAAACCCGCCTCCCGTCTTTGCCGCGGGCGGAAAGAACAACGTCCTGCGCTATGCCTATAAAATGCTCCCCGAGCGCTTCACCGATTGGCTCGTCCGCAAGAAGTTCAATCAAAAATAAGAGCGCTTTTGTGAGAAGCGGTCAATTTCTCCGATGAACATTTTCACTTTGAGTTCCTTCTCGAAAGGGGCTCATTTTACTTGACTTCCATGCCCGCGCGTTATATAATAGGGACATGAAAAAGTTCTTTCCTCCGCTTGCCGCGGAGAGACAAATCAAGGAGTTTCAAGAGGCAGTTTTCTTTGCGACGAAGAACTGCCCTTTTGCTTATACGGAGGTCTTGCAAGGATGAAAAAAGCGGCGGTGATCATGGGGAGCGATTCCGATCTTCCCGTGGTGGAAAAGGCGTTTGCGGTGTTCGAAGAACTCGGCGTTCCCTATGAGGCGCATATCTTTTCGGCGCACAGAACGCCGGAAGAGGCGAGAAAATTCGCGGCGGAAGCGGCGGAGAAGGGCTTCGGGGCGATCCTCTGCGCGGCGGGCATGGCGGCGCACCTTGCGGGGGCGATCGCGGCGGGGACGGTGCTGCCCGTCATCGGGATCCCCATCAAGAGCGGTCCCCTCGGCGGCATGGACGCCCTCCTTTCCACCGTCATGATGCCCCCGGGGATCCCGGTCGCGACGGTCGCGATCGACGGGGCGAAAAACGCGGCGTATCTCGCGGCGGAGATCTTCGCGCTTGAGGACAAGCAGCTCTCTCGCCGGCTTCTCGCCGCGCGGGAAAAGGCGGCGGAACAGGTTCTTGCAAAGGACGCTGCGCTGCAAGAGAAAAACAAATAAGAAATTCAGATTTTTAAGGAGATAAAAGTCATGGAAAAGAGAGAACAGCTCTATGAGGGCAAGGCGAAAAAGGTCTTTGCGACCGACCGGGAGGACCTTTGCATCGTCTCTTACAAGGACGACGCGACGGCGTTCAACGGACTGAAAAAGGGCACGATCGCGGGGAAAGGCGTCGTGAACAACAAGATGTCCAACATGCTGATGAGGCTCCTCGAACAGCGAGGAGTGCCCACCCATTTTGTCGAAGAACTTTCCGAGCGCGACACCCTCGTCAAAAAGGTGAAGATCGTCCCGCTCGAAGTCATCGTGCGCAACGTCTCTGCGGGATCCTTCGCAAAGCGTTACGGCGTCGAAGAGGGGATCGTGTTCGACGAGCCGACCATCGAGTTTTCCTATAAATGCGACGCGCTCGACGACCCGCTGATCAACAGCTATCATGCGCTCGCCCTTCATCTTGCGACGAAGGAGGAGATCGAGACGATCAAGACCTATGCGTTCCGGGTCAACGGCGTGCTCAAAGAATACTTTTCCGAGCTCGGCGTGCGGCTCATCGACTTCAAGCTCGAGTTCGGCAGACTCGGGGACGGGACGATCGTGCTGGCGGACGAGATCTCGCCCGATACCTGCCGGTTCTGGGACGCAAAGACGGGTGAAAAACTTGACAAAGACCGCTTCCGCCGCGATCTCGGCGGGGTGGAGGACGCATACCGGGAGATCTTCAAGCGCGTCAGCGAAAAGAACTGATCTTGCGGACAAGGGGCGGGGAACCGCCCGGAAAACCTTACGAAAAGAAGGACAACACATCATGTCTGAAATTCATGAAGAATGCGGCGTGCTTGGAATTTTCGCGCCCGGGGTGCAGGACGTCGCGAGCACGGCATACTATGCGCTGTTCGCCCTGCAGCACCGCGGGCAGGAATCGGCGGGGATCGTCGTCAACAACGACGGCGTGTTCCGCTCTTATAAGGACTCGGGGCTCGTGAACGACGTGTTCAATGCGCGGCGGCTCGAAAAGCTCGGCGAGGGAAACATGGCGATCGGGCACGTCCGCTATTCCACGACGGGCGGCGGCGGCCGGGAGAACGCCCAGCCGATCGTCGTCAACCATCTCAAGGGGAACATGGCGCTGGCGCACAACGGCAACCTCGTCAACTCCTATGAGCTCCGCTCGGAACTCGAAAACGAGGGCAGTATCTTCCACACGACGACGGACACCGAGGTCATCTCCTATATCATCACCAAGGAGCGGGTCAAGACCCATTCGATCGAGAAGGCGGTCCAGGCCGCGATGGACAGGCTCAAAGGGGCGTATTCCCTCGTCGTCATGTCGCCGAGCAAACTCATCGCCGTGCGCGACCCGCACGGGTTCCGGCCGCTCTGCTATGGCGTGAGGGAGGACGGGGCGTATATCATCGCCTCCGAGTCCTGCGCGCTCGACGCGGTGGGGGCGAAGCTCGTCCGCGATATCGAGCCCGGGGAAATGCTCGTCTTTACCAAGGACGGGATCACGGAGGACCGCACCCACTGCGGGAAGGAGAAAAAGACCTTCTGCGCCTTCGAATTTTTGTATATCGCCCGGCCCGACTCGGTCATCGACGGCAAGAGCGTCCATGAGGCGAGAAAACAGGCGGGGGCGTTCCTTGCGCAGCAGTACAAGATCGACGCAGACATCGTCGTCGGCGTGCCCGATTCGGGGCTGGACGCGGCGTTCGGCTATGCGCAGGCTTCGGGGATCCCGTACGGGATCGGCTTTATCAAGAACAAATACATCGGCAGGACGTTCATCGCGCCCGGACAGAAGGCGCGCGAGGACAAGGTGCGCATCAAGCTCAACGTCCTGCGTTCGGCGATCGAAGGCAAGCGGGTCATCCTCGTCGACGACAGCATCATCCGCGGGACGACGTGCGGCAGGATCGTCAAACTTCTCCGCGACGCGGGGGCGAAGGAAGTGCATCTGCTCTCCTCTGCGCCCGCCTTCAAGAACCCCTGCTACTATGGGACGGACATCGACTCGCGCGAGAACCTCATCGCCTGTCATCACACGGTAGAGGAGATCGCAAAAATCTTCGGCGCAGACTCTTTGGGCTATCTCGACCTTTCGAAGGTCTCGCTCCTCACGGGCGGGGACGGGAGCGGCTTTTGCACCGCGTGCTTCGACGGGAACTATCCGACCGAAGAGCCCACGATGAGCGATAAGAGCAGGTTTGAGCGTTTGGAGCGTCCCATCAGCGAGAACCCGAAATTTCAAAGTCAAAACGAAAGCGAGGAATGACAATGGAAAAAAGCTATTCGGAAAGCTATAAAGAGGCGGGCGTGGATATCACCGCGGGATATCGGGCGGTGGAGCTCATGAAAAAGCACGTCGCGCGCACCATGCCGGACGGCAAGGCGGACATCGGCGGCTTCGGCGGGCTGTTCCCGCTCTGTCTTGACGGGATCAAGGACCCCGTGCTCGTCTCGGGGACGGACGGCGTCGGCACCAAGCTGCGGCTTGCCATCCTGCTCGACAAGCATGACACGATCGGGATCGACTGCGTTGCCATGTGCGTGAACGACGTCGTCTGCTGCGGCGCAAAGCCGCTCTTCTTTCTCGACTATATCGCCTGCGGGAAGAACGTGCCCGAGAAGATCGCCACGATCGTCGGGGGCGTCGCGGAGGGCTGCGTGCAGGCGGGCTGCGCGCTCATCGGCGGAGAGACCGCCGAACATCCCGGCACCATGCCCGAGGAGGAGTACGACCTTGCGGGCTTCACCGTCGGCGTCGCGGACAGGAGCGCGATCATCGACAAGAACAAAATGCGGGCAGGGGACGTCATGCTCGCGCTGCCCTCGTCAGGGGTGCATTCGAACGGCTTTTCGCTCGTGAGGAAAGTGTTCGACGTCGAACATTGCGATTTGAAAGCGCCCGTTGCGGAGCTCGGCGGGAGATCGCTGGGCGAAGTGCTGCTCGCACCCACGAAAATTTACGTCAAGAGCGTGCTCGCCCTCTTGAAAGAGGTCGAAGTGCTGGGCGTTTCGCACATCACGGGCGGCGGTTTTTACGAGAATATGCCCCGCTCGATCCCGAAAGGGCTGGGCGTCCGGATCAAAAAGAGCGACGTCAAAATTCCGCCCGTCTTTTCCCTCATCCAGAAGAGGGGGAACATCTCCGAACACGACATGTTCAATACCTTCAACATGGGCGTCGGGATGAGCGTGATCGTGCGGAAAGAGGACGTATCGCGCGCGCTTGAAATTCTGCGGGCGCACGGCGAAGAGGCATATGTGCTCGGCGAGATCGTCAAGAGCCAGGACGGCGTGGAGCTCGTCCCTTAAAGAGATGGAAAAAGTTAAAATCGCCGTCCTCTGTTCGGGGGGCGGAACGAATTTTCAGGCGATTGTGAACGCCGCCGAGGCGGGCATGCTTCCGCACGGGGAGCTGTCGCTCATGATCGCCGACAAGGCGGACGCCTATGCCTTGAAACGCGCAGAAAATTACAAGATCGAGACGGCGGTGTTCGACAAGAAGGGGTTCCCCGACCGCAAACAGCGGGAGCGGGAGATGATCGCCTGCCTCAAAGCACATCAGATCGGGCTCGTCGTCCTGGCGGGATTTTTGACGATCTTGAGCGAAGATTTCGTGAAGGAATTCGAGGGCCGGATCCTCAACATCCATCCCGCGCTCTTGCCGAGTTTCGGCGGCGAGGGCATGTACGGGCTGTATGTGCATGAGGCCGCCTTGAAGGCGGGCGTGAAGGTCACGGGCGCGACGGTGCATTTTGTCACCAAGGAATGCGACGGCGGGCCGATCGTCGCGCAAAAGGCGGTGGAAGTCAAAGAGGGGGACACCCCCGAAATTCTGCAAAAGCGGGTCATGCGCGAGGCGGAATGGGTCATCTTCCCCGAGGCGATCGAAAAGATCGCAAAAGAGATTGCAAAGGAGCAAAAATGAACAAGACGTTTGAATTGAAGGATCTTTTGGCAAGTAATCCCTATCCGGGGCGCGGCATTGCGGTCGGGCTCACGGCGGACGGGAAACGGGCGGTTTTTGTCTATTTTATCATGGGAAGGAGCGCAAACAGCCGCAACCGCGTGTTCCGGGAGCTGAATGGGGAGCTCAGAACGGAGCCCTTTGATCCTTTAAAATTGGAGGATCCCTCCCTCATCATCTATTCTCCCGTCAAGACCGTCGGAAAGGACACGATCGTCACGAACGGCGACCAGACGGATACCATCGAGGAGTCGCTCAAAGCGGGGCACTGCTTCCGGCACGGGCTCATGAGGCGGAAATTCGAGCCGGACGCTCCCAATTTCACCCCGCGGATCAGCGCGATCCTGCACACGGAGGGGAGATTTTCCTATGAAATGTCCATTTTGAAGAGCGCGGACGGAACGGACGGCGCCTGCGATCGGTTCTTCTTTGCCTACGAGCCCGTCAAGGGCTTCGGGCACTTTCTGCATACCTATGAGGGAAACGGCGAGCCCCTTCCCTCGTTCACGGGCGAGCCGAGAAGGATCTTTGTGCCGGACGATCTGAAAGATTTCGGCGAGACGATCTGGAACGCGCTCGATCCGGACAATAAAATTTCGCTCTATCTGCGGGCGATCGACTTGAAAGACGGAACAACCGAATCGGTTCTCTATAATAAATTTACGAGATGACATATGAAAGAATTCACATTGAAATACGGCTGTAACCCCAACCAGATCCCCGCGCGCATCTTTATGGAAAACGGCGGGGAACTTCCCGTCGAGATCTTGAACGGCAGACCGGGATACATCAACTTTCTCGACGCGTTCAATTCCTGGCAGCTCGTCAAAGAATTGAGCGAGAGCACCAACCTTCCCTGCGCGGCGAGTTTCAAGCACGTCTCCCCGACTTCGGCGGCGACGGGAAAGAAACTCTCCGAGGAATTGAAGCGGGCATGCTTTGTCGACGACATCGAGGGGCTCGACGGCTCTCCCTTGGCCTGCGCCTATGCGCGCGCGAGAGGGACGGACCGCATGAGCTCGTTCGGGGATTTCATCGCCCTCTCCGGCGAATGCGACGAAGTGACGGCGAAACTCATCTCGCGGGAGGTGTCGGACGGGATCATCGCGCCCGCCTATTCCCCGGAAGCCCTCAAAATCCTCAAAGAAAAGCGCAAGGGGGGATACAACATCCTGAAGATCGACAAGGATTATGTTCCCGAGGCGCTGGAAAGAAAGCAGGTGTTCGGGGTGACCTTCGAGCAGAAGCGAAACGACTGCAAGATCGGACGGGAACTGCTTTCCAACATTGTTTCGAAGAAACGGGAGCTGCCCGAGGAAAAGGCGGTCGATCTTCTCGTCTCGCTCATCACCCTCAAATATACGCAGAGCAATTCGGTCTGCTTTGCCGCGGACGGACAGGCGATCGGCGTCGGCGCGGGGCAGCAGTCCCGTATCCACTGCACCCGGCTCGCGGCGCAGAAGGCCGATCTTTGGCACTTGCGGCAGCACCCGAAGGTGCTCGATCTTTGCTTTGCGGAGGGGGTCGGGCGGCCCGAGAAGAACAACATCATCGACCTGTATCTTTCGGACGAGGCGGAGGAGGTCTTGGGCGAAAAGGTCTGGCGCAACCACTTTGCGGTGCGTCCCGCGCCCTTTCCGAAGGAGGAGCGGGAGGCGTATCTGAAAACGATCAAGGGTGTTTCGCTCGGGAGCGACGCGTTCTTCCCGTTTGCGGACAATCTCGACCGCGCGGCAAAGAGCGGCGTTACCTATGTCGCCGAACCGGGCGGGTCGGTCCGGGACGATCTCGTCATCGAGGCGGCGGACCGTCACGGCATGGTCCTGTGCTTTACGGGGCTCAGGCTGTTCCATCACTGAAAAAAAGGGGGTTTTTATGAACATTCTCGTGATCGGCGGCGGCGGAAGGGAGCATGCCGTCATCAAAGCGCTCAAAAAGAACGGATCGGTCCAAAAGATCTGGTGCCTGCCCGGGAACGGCGGCATTGCGGCGGACGCGGAGTGTTTCCCCGTCAAAGCGACCGATCTTGACGGGATCGTCTCCTTTGCGAAGGAAAAGAGACCGGATTTTGCCGTCGTCACTCCCGACGATCCCCTCGTTTTGGGGTGTGTGGACCGGCTGGAAGAGATCGGCGTGCCCTGCTTCGGACCGCGGGCGAATGCGGCGATCCTCGAGGGGAGCAAGATCTTTTCCAAAGATCTCATGAAAAAATACGGGATCCCGACTGCGGAGAGCAGGATCTTCGACGATCCCGCAAGCGCGCTTTCCTATCTGAAAGAGACGGCGTATCCCGTTGTCGTCAAGGCGGACGGGCTCGCGCTCGGGAAGGGCGCGATCATCGTGCAGAACTTCGAAGAGGCGGAAAAGGCGGTCCGGGACATGATGATCGACAAGGTGTTCGGCGCAAGCGGCAGCCGGATCCTCATCGAAGAATTTCTGACGGGGCCGGAGGTGTCCGTCCTCTCCTTCACGGACGGAAAGACCGTCGTGCCCATGGTCTCTTCGATGGATCATAAGCGCGCACAGGACGGCGACCGGGGGCTGAACACGGGCGGCATGGGAACGATCGCGCCCAATCCCTACTACACGAAGGAGATCGCGGACGTTTGCATGGAGAAGATCTTCCTGCCCACCGTCGAGGCGATGAGAAAGGAGGGCAGACCGTTCCGGGGCTGTCTCTATTTCGGGCTCATGCTCACGAAGGCGGGACCCAAGGTCATCGAATATAATTGCCGGTTCGGCGATCCCGAGACGCAGGTCGTGCTGCCCCTTCTCGAAAGCGATCTGCTTTCCATCATGCAGGCTTGCCGGAACGGAACGCTGACCAAAGAGATGGTGAAATTTTCAAAGGGCGCGGCCTGCTGCGTCGTGCTGGCGAGCGAGGGCTACCCTCTTTCCTACCGGACGGGCTTCGAGATCTCCCTTCCCGACACGAAGGAAGGGGAGGAGATCGACATCGCGGGCGCGAAACTTTCGGAGGGAAAACTGCTGACGAGCGGGGGCAGAGTGCTCGGCGCGGTTGCGCGGGCGGCGGATCTTCCCACGGCGGTGAAAAACGCCTATGCCCTGGCGGACAGGATCTTCTTTCAAAACGCTTACAGACGGAGCGACATCGGCGCGCGTGCGCTTGCGGCGCTCAAAGAGGAATAATCATGGTTTACAGAATTTATGTGGAGAAGAAGGAGGGGTTCGACAACGAGGCGCGCGCCCTCCTTTCCGATTGCAGAGAGCTTTTAGAGCTCGACGTGAAAAAAGTGCGCATTCTCAACCGCTACGACGCGGAGGACCTTTCGGAGGAGCTCTTCCGCCGCGCGGTCAAGACGGTCTTTTCCGAGCCGCAGACGGACACCGCGAACGAGACGGTGGATCTTAAAGGCGCCAAGGTGTTTGCGGCCGAATATCTTCCGGGACAGTTCGATCAAAGGGCGGACTCCGCCGCGCAGTGCATCCAGCTCCTTTCCAAGGACAAGCGGCCCGTCATCCGCACGGCGAAGATCTACGCGATCTATGGGGGTCTGACGGAGGAGCAGCTCGAAACGGTCAAGCGGTACGTCATCAACCCCGTGGAGAGCCGCGAGGCGGAGCTGAAACTGCCCGAAACATTGAAAATTTCCCATCCCGTTCCCGCCGATGTGGAGGTTCTGCACGGCTTCAACGGGCTTTCGAGGGAAGAACTCGGCGAATTTGTCGGAAAGCTGGGGCTCGCGATGGACTGCGACGACGCGGCGTTTTGCCAGGAATATTTCCGGAGCGAGGGGCGGGAGCCGACCCTCACCGAGATCCGCGTGCTCGACACCTATTGGTCCGATCATTGCCGCCACACGACCTTTCTGACGACGGTCGATCGGGTGGAATTTGCCGATCCCTTGCTCCAAAAGACCTATGAGGAATACCTTGCCGCGCGGAAGGAGATCGGGCGGACGAAGCCGGTAACTCTCATGGACATCGGCACGATCGCGGCGAAAGTCCTCAAAAAGCGGGGGCTTTTGAAAAACCTCGATGAAAGCGAGGAGATCAACGCCTGCACGGTCAAGATCAAGGTGGATCACGACGGAAAAGAGGAGGATTGGCTGCTTCTTTTCAAGAACGAGACGCACAATCATCCGACGGAGATCGAGCCCTTCGGGGGCGCGGCGACCTGCGTCGGGGGGGCGATCCGCGATCCGCTCTCGGGAAGGAGCTATGTCTATGCCGCCATGCGGCTGACGGGCGCGGGAAATCCGCTCGTTCCCGTCAAGGAGACGTTGAAGGGAAAACTGCCCCAGCGGAAGATCGTCACGACTGCCGCGGCGGGCTATTCCTCTTACGGAAACCAGATCGGGCTTGCCACCGGGCAGGTCGATGAGATCTATCACGAAGGGTATGTCGCAAAGCGGCTTGAAATCGGCGCGGTCATCGCGGCGGCGCCCAAAAAGAACGTGCGGCGGGAAGCGCCCGTGCCGGGAGACAAGGTGATCCTGCTCGGCGGCAGAACGGGCAGAGACGGCTGCGGCGGCGCGACGGGTTCGAGCAAATCGCACACCCTTGAATCGCTCACCCACTGCGGCGCGGAGGTGCAGAAGGGCAACGCGCCCGAGGAGCGCAAGCTCCAGCGGCTGTTCCGCAATGAGGAGACCTCTCTTCTCATCAAGCGCTGCAACGACTTCGGCGCGGGCGGCGTGTCCGTCGCGATCGGCGAACTTGCCGACGGGCTCGAGATCGACCTCGATCTCGTCCCCAAAAAATACGAGGGGCTCGACGGGACGGAGCTTGCGATCTCCGAATCGCAGGAGCGCATGGCGGTCGTTGTCGAGAGCGACAAAGCCGAGCGGTTTATCGAGCTCGCGGGCGAAGAAAACCTCGAAGCGACCGTCGTCGCGACGGTGACGGAGGAGCCGCGGCTCGTCATGAAATGGCGCGGGAAAAAGATCGTCTCGCTCTCCCGCAAGTTCCTTTCGAGCAACGGCGCGGAAAAGCACATCAAGATCGAGACGCAGCCCCTCAAACCCTTCCAAAGGACGGCGAAGGGGAGCTTTTCGGAGAGAATGCGCGCGCTTGCGGGAGATCTCAATATCTGTTCACGGCGCGGGCTTTCGGAGCGGTTTGACTCGACGATCGGCGCGGGGACCGTCCTCATGCCTTTCGGCGGAAAGTATCAGATGACCCCGCCCCAGGCGATGGTCCATCTCATTTCGGCGGAAAAGGGGCACACGGACACCGTCTCCTTCATGAGCTGGGGCGCCAATCCCTATATCGCGGAGAAAAGTCCCTATCACGGGGCGTATCTGGCGGTCGTCGAGAGTGCGAGCAAGCTCGTCGCCAGCGGGGCGGAATTTCAAGACGTCTATCTCTCCTTCCAGGAGTATTTCTTAAAGCCCGGGCATGACCCCAAACGCTGGGGACAGCCTTTTTCGGCGCTTCTCGGCGCGTTCCGGGCGCAGATGGATCTCGGGATCGCGGCGATCGGCGGGAAGGACTCGATGTCGGGCACCTTCGAACAGATCGACGTACCGCCCACTCTCGTCTCGTTCGCGGTGACGACGGGCAAGGCGGGGGAGGTCGTCTCGCCCGAATTCAAGGCGGCGGGGCACAGCGTATATCTTCTGAAACCCAAATACGACGAAAACGGCCTGCCCGAGCCGGGCTCGCTCCTCAAAAATTTCAAGACGGTCACAAAGCTCTTGCGGGAGAAAAAGGCGGTCTCCGCCTACACCTGCACCTTCGGTGGCGTCGCGGAGGGGATCCTGAAATGCTGCCTCGGCAACCGCTTGGGCTTTTCGATCGAAAAGAAGGACGAAGATCTCTTCGGCTATGCCTACGGTGCGTTCCTTCTGGAACTTTCGGAAGACGCGGCGGCGGGCGAACTTCTCGGGAAGGTCACAAAGGAGGCTTCCATCCGCATGGGCGGCGAGGTCCTTCCGCTGGAGGAGCTGCAAAAGATCTATGAGGAGAAGTTGGAGCCCGTCTATTCCTGTAATATCCGTCCCCGGCGGGAGAATGCGGAGACGTACACCTATCCGGGAAAGCCGGAAAGATATGCCGCGGCCTGCAAATGCGCTCGGCCGCAGGTTCTGATCCCCGTGTTCCCTGGGACGAACTGCGAGTATGACACGGCGAAGGCGTTCGGGGACGCGGGCGCGAAGGCGGAGATCTTCGTGCTCAAAAACCGCAGCGCGGAGGAAGTCGCTCGCTCGGTGGAGGCCTTTGCAAAGAAGATCCAAGAGAGCCAGATTGTCTTTATCCCGGGCGGATTTTCGGGCGGAGACGAGCCGGACGGCTCGGGCAAGTTCATCACGGCGTTTTTCCGGAGCGAGGAGGTCAAGCGCGAGATCGAGGCCCTGCTCTCGTCGCGCGACGGGCTTATGGGCGGGATCTGCAACGGATTTCAGGCGCTCATCAAACTCGGGCTCGTTCCCTTCGGCAAGATCACCGACCCCGACGAGAGCTTCCCCACCCTCACCTATAACGACATCGCGCGCCACCAGTCGCGGATCGTGAACGTTCGGGTCAGCTCCGTGAAAAGCCCCTGGCTTTCGGGCATGAAAGTCGGGCAGATCGTCTCGGTGCCCATCTCCCACGGCGAAGGAAAGTTCATCGCAAGCGACGCGCTCCTGAAACAGCTCGCCGAAAACGGGCAGATCATGACCCAATATGTCGATTTCGAGGGAAAGGCGACGATGGACGTGCATTTCAACCCGAACGGCAGTGCGGGCGCGGTCGAGGGGATCCTCTCCCCCGACGGAAGAGTGTTCGGGAAGATGGGGCATGCCGAGCGCACGGGAGCGGGGCTCTATCGCAACGTGCCCGGAGAGTATGACATGAAACTGTTCGAAAGCGCGGTGAAATATTTCCGCGGATGAAAGGGGGCGGAAAAGCCCCGAAATACCAGATGAAAAAGGATCGGAAAAGTGAAAACAGACATTGAGATTGCACAGGAGGCGAAAATCCAGAAAATCGGCGAAATCGCAAAAAAAGCGGGTCTGAGTGAGGATGATTTCGAATATTGCGGCAAGACGAAGGCGAAGGTCTCGCTCGACGTCATGAAGCGTCCCGGGAAGGAGGGGAAACTCATTCTCGTGACGGCGATCACCCCCACGCCCGCGGGCGAAGGCAAGACCACGACGACGATCGGGCTTGCGGACGGGCTGTCAAGGATCGGGAAAAAGGCGGCCGTCGCCCTGCGGGAGCCCTCGCTCGGACCGGTTTTCGGCATGAAGGGGGGCGCCGCGGGCGGCGGATACGCGCAGGTCGTGCCCATGGAGGACATCAACCTGCATTTTACCGGAGATTTTCATGCAATCGGCGCGGCGAATAACCTGCTCTGCGCCATGCTCGACAATCATATCTATCAAGGGAACGAATTACAGATCGACCCCGAGAAGATCGTCATCAAACGCTGCGTCGATATGAACGATCGGCAGCTGCGCTATCTCGAGGACGGCTTGGGCGGCGGCAAGAACGGCGTGCCGAGAAAGGACGGCTTCGAGATCACCGTCGCGAGCGAGGTCATGGCGGTCTTGTGCCTCTCGACCTCCATCTTTGACCTCAAGGAGCGGCTCTCGCGCATTATCGTCGGCTATACAAAGGATGATCATCCCGTCACGGCGGGGGATCTCAAGGCGGCGGGCGCCATGTGTGCGCTCTTGAAGGACGCTTTGAAACCCAATCTTGTGCAGACGCTCGAAGGCACGCCGGCGTTCGTGCACGGCGGACCGTTTGCGAACATCGCGCATGGCTGCAACTCGGTCGCGGCGACCAAGACCGCGCTCAAACTCTTCGATTACGTCGTCACCGAGGCAGGCTTCGGCGCTGACCTCGGCGCGGAGAAATTTCTCGACATCAAATGCCGCATGGCGGGATTGAAGCCGTCGGCGGCGGTCGTCGTCGCGACGGTGCGCGCCCTCAAAATGCACGGCGGGCTCGATAAGAGCGAGCTCGGACGGGAGGATCTTTCCGCGCTCGAACGGGGGCTCCCCAATCTTTTGCGGCACGTCTCCAATCTTCAGAACGTGTTCCGCCTGCCTGCCATCGTCGCGATCAACCGTTTTCCCGCGGACACCGACGCCGAAATTTCGCTCGTCATGGACCGCTGCCGGGAACTCGGCGTCGACGTCAAGCTCTCCACCGTCTGGGCGGAGGGCGGTAAGGGCGGCACGGCGCTCGCCGAAGAGGTGGTGCGCCTCACCGAAGAGCCCAATGATTTCCGCTTCTGCTATGACCTCGACGGCTCCATCAAGGAGAAGATCGCGGCCGTCGTGACCAAGGTCTACGGCGGGCGGGGCGTCGTCTACACCCCCGAAGCAGAGGAGGGGATCGCGCGGCTGAATGCGCTCGGCTTTACGAAAACGCCGGTCTGCATGGCAAAGACGCAGTACTCTTTTTCGGACGACGCCGCAAAACTCGGCGCGCCGCGGGGATTTACCGTGACGGTGCGCTCCGTCAAAATGTCAGCGGGCGCGGGCTTTCTCGTCGTGTTTTTGGGGAGCATTCTCACGATGCCGGGGCTTCCCAAAGTTCCCGCCGCGGAGAAGATCGACGTCGACGAAAACGGCGTCATCTCGGGGCTGTTCTGATGGAAAAACTTTCCGACGAACTTTTTGATTTGCTGAAAAGCGCCGTGCCGCTCCTTCTGGAATGGTACGGCGTTTCCAAACGCGCCCTTCCCTGGCGGGGCGCGGAGGATCCCTATCGCATTCTGGTGAGCGAGATCATGCTGCAACAGACGCGGGTCGAGATGGTGAAGGGGTACTATCCCGCCTTTTTGGAGAAATTCCCCACGGCGGCGGCACTCGCCGCGGCAAGCGAGGAGGACGTTCTGAAGGCCTGGGAGGGACTCGGATACTATTCCCGCGCGAGGAACCTCAAAAAAGCCGCGGAGATCATCGCAAAGAGCGGCTTTCCCCGCGATTTCAAGGGGATCCGCGCCCTTCCGGGCGTCGGAGACTACACGGCGGGGGCGATCCTCTCCATCGCCTTCCGCAAGCCTTGCCCCGCGGTGGACGGAAACGTGCTGCGCATTCTGACAAGACTTCTGAAAAGCGAAGAGAACATCGACGAGCCGAAAACGCGGAAACTTTTCGCCGAAGCGCTCCGAGCGGTCTATCCCGAAGAGGCGGGGGACTTTTGCCAGGCGCTCATGGAGCTCGGGGCGATCGTCTGCGTCCCGAACGGCGAGCCTCTCTGTCCGCGCTGCCCTTGGGAAAAGATCTGCCGCGCCCACCTGGACGGGCAGGAGGCGAGCTTCCCCGTCCGCAGCGAAAAAAAGGAGAGAAAAATCGAAAAACTTTTTGTCCTTGTGCTTGAAAGAGAGGGGAAATACGCGCTGGAAAAGCGGGCGGAAGGCGGGCTCCTTGCGGGGCTGTGGCAGTTTCCCTGTTTTGGGGAGGAGCCGCCGGACTTCGGCAAAGTCGCCTGCACCAAGCGCGCCAAACATGTCTTTACCCACATCGAATGGCAGATGACGGGGCGGCTCGTCCGGGCAAGGGAATTCTTTCCGCAGTTTGTCTGGGCGGATCGGGAGGAGATCCGGGAAAAATATGCGGTCCCTTCTGCGTTCAAGGCGTTTTTCGAGTGGATCGGACAAGATTGATTAAAAAAGCGCGGCGGCTTGATTTTCAAGCCGCCGCGTCCGTTTATCCCATTTTGATATTTATTCGGGAAGAAGTTCCTTTCTGATCGGCGCGATCACCTTTTCGAGGGTGCCCTCTTCGAAGGGATTGGAGAGGTTCGCATAGTGCAGAAGCTCGAAATACGGCTTCGAGCCGCCCGCCTTGCAGAGCCTATAATAATCCGCCCAGGCCGCGGAAAAATCCTGTTTGCCGCGGACATAGTATTCAAACGCGCCCGTCTGCGCCAGGGCATAGTCCACATAATAGAACGGGCTGACGAAAATATGCGGCTTCTGCATCCAGAATCCTCCTTCTTCGAGAAATTCGTTGCCGTCATAGTCCCGCCAGGGCAGATAGATCTTTTCGAGCCGTCTCCAGCAGGCGCGGCGCTCCTTTGCGTTGTAGTCATGCGCAAAGACCTCGTGCTGGAAATGATCGACAAGGCAAAGATAGGGCATTACTTTGACGGCTTCGGAAAGATGGGCATAGCGGTATTTGTCGGAGTTTTTGCCGAAGAATTTGTCCATATAGGGATAGGCGAAGTGCTCCATCGTCATGGAGTGGATTTCGCTGATCTCGTTCGTGGACCAGACGAGACCCGACGCGGGCAAAAACTTCGCCGCGGTGTACGCCTGGAACGCGTGCCCCGCCTCATGGGTGAGCACGTCCACGTCTGCCGAGCTCTTGTTGAAGTTGGAGAAGATAAAGGGCGCGTTCAGAACGGGGATCATCGTGCAATATCCGCCGAGCTGCTTTCCGGGCCGCGTTTCGAGGTCAAACAGCTTGTTTTCCACCATGAAGTCGAAAAATTCGCCCGTCTCCTTCGAGATCGCATGATACATCTCCTGCGCGCTTCTGACAAGATCGTCCGTCCCGCCGATCGGCGCGGCGTTGCCGTCGGGGAAGCAGAGCTGCTCATCGTAGTAGAAAAGCTTTTCCACTCCGAGCCGCATTTTCTGCGCCTCATAGAGCTTTGCGGCAAGCGGCACCACGACGTCGACGACCTGCTTGCGGAATGCGGCGACTTCCTTCGCGCCGTAGTAGTAATGGCTGTTGAGAAGATAGGCCATCTCGACATAGGAGGAAAAGCCGAGCTTTTTCGCCATGCCCTTGCGGAGGGCGACGAGACGGTCGTAAAAATCGTCGAGCCGATCCGAAACGCTCTTGTAAAGGTCGGCCCAGGCGAGGAAGGCCTCCTTGCGCTCCGCGCGGTCGGTCGAGAGCATGTGGCGGAGCAGCCCGTAGAAGTTGCACTCTTCGCCGCGGAAATTCGTCTTGCAGCCGGCGACCGTCGCCTGATATTCCTGCGAAAGTTTCGCCTCCTGCACCTTGTCCTCGACGACGCAGGGATCGGAGAGCTTCTTTTGCGCCTCGAGGCTGCGCGTGAAATCTTTGCCGTAGAGTTCTTCGAAATCCGCCTTGAAGGGGGAGGCAAGGACGAGCTCGCCCGCGTCCTTCAAGATGAGTTCGAGTTTGGGGCTCTCCTCATAGAAATAGTTCATCTCGGCTTGATAAAATTCGTCGCGCGTGTCGAGGGAGTTGCGGATCGAGGCGATCGTGGACATCATCATCGCCTTTCTCAATGCTTCATCGTTGTCCTCGTAGATCTTTTTCGCCTCCTCGAAGTTTTTCGCCTTGGGGAAACGTTCCATAAAACTTTTGACTTCTTCCGTCAGCGCCGCAAAATCGGGGCGGGCATAGGGGATCTCGCTGAAAATCATGATCGTTCCTTCCTTATTGTTCTTTTCCTCTTATTATAGCACGTTCCGAAAAGAAATGCAAGCGGGGAAAAGGCGTTTCAGGGCTTTTCGACGGGCATGCGGATCTCGACATAGCGCGCTTCGCCCCGCCCGTGATAGATGCAAAGCTCCGGCGCATTGGCGGGCACGAACCCGTTTTCGGGCAGATAGGAGACGATCGCCGTCCGAAGCGCCGCGAACGATCGGACGGGATAAAATTTGTCCTGCCGCTCCGTTTCGAACACCGCGCAGAGGGCGGCGGGAATACAAAGCGTCTCAAAGCCGAACCGGTCCAGAAAATCGACGCCCGAAATGGCGGGATCGAAGAGCGCCTTCCTCGTCCATTCGTCGAGGGCGTAGCCCAAAAAGAAGTCATAGCCCTCCTCGTCCGCGTTCAGAACGGCGCAATAATCTTTCCCGCGCTCTTTTTCGGGACAGGCGCCGATGAGCAGCCACTGTTTCGCGCGAGTGGAGGAGAAAAATTCGCTCTCCTGTTCAAAGCGCTCATCCCCGAAGGGGACGCCGTGAAATCTTTTCCGGAAGCCCACCAGGGTGAGCGCGGACGTTTGTCTGATCGTGCAATTTTGCATACTGTTTGGATCTCCTTGATAAATGTCTGTTTTGCGGAGCTTGCGCTGGAAGCGCAGCGGGGCGCCCTTCGCCTTGGAGGGGAGAACGCCGTGGAAGCGGAAAAACGCCCGCCCGAAGCTCTCCGGGGACTCGTAGCCGTATTTGAGCGCCGTTTCGAGCGTCTTTTTGCCCGCGGCAAGCTCTCTTCCCGCGAGGGAGAGCCGCCGGAAACGGACATATTCGCCCGGCGTCATGCAAAACGCCGCCGAAAAGAGCCGCGCGAAGTGAAAGCGCGAATAATGCGCCGCCGAGGCGACCTTTTCAAAGTCGATCGGTTCGGTGAGTTCCTCCTCGATGAGATCGAGCGCTCGTAAAAGCCCTTCCGCAAGTTCCATACCGAAATTATAGCAGAGATCCGACCGAAAATCTTGACTTTTTTTGCGCATTTCAAAGTGCGCCCGATCTGTTTGACAAGTTTGTCCGCTTCTGCTATAATGAAATTTATGGAAAGAGGCAAATTCATCGTTTTCGAGGGCACGGACGGCAGCGGCAAGAGCACGCAGGCGAAACTGCTCCTGAAATATCTTTCGGGCAGGGGGATCCCCTGCTGTCTGACGTCCGAGCCGACCGATTCTCCCTTCGGCGCCCTGCTGCGCGCCGCTTTGAGCGGCAGATTGGAGACGGACGAGCACACCATCGCGGCGCTCTTTGCGGCCGACCGGCTCGACCATATTCGCAATCCCTTCAATGGGATCGAAAAAAAGCTCCAAGAGGGGACGTTCGTCCTCTGCGACCGCTATTATTTTTCCTCCTTTGCCTATAACGGCGGACTTGTCGATCCCGAATGGGTGATCTCGCTCAACGCCCCCGCAAGAGCGGCGCTTCCGCCCGATCTTACGATCTTTCTCGACCTGTCCCCCGAGGAGGGCATGGCGCGCGTTTCCCGCCGCGGCGAGACGGAACGGTACGAAACGCTCGAAAGGCAGAGAAAGATCCGCGAAAAATACTTTGAAATGTTCGCGCGCTTTCCCGAGGACAGAGTTCGGATCGTCAAAAGCGAAGAGGATAAAAACCGCACGCAGAGCGAGATCCGCGCGGTTTTGAAAGAGGAGCTGGGGATCTGATGGAAAAAATGCTTCTGATCGGTTCGATCGCAAAGCCGCAGGGGATCCGCGGCGAAGTCAAAGTGAAACCCTATACTGACACGGCGGAAGATTTTTCGGGGCTCAAACGGGTCTTTGTGGATGGGCAGGAGCGGAAGGTGCTCTCCGTGCGGATCGGCGCGGGCGCGGTCTTTCTGGGGCTCGGCGGCGTGCCCGACCGCAACGCGGCGGAGCTTCTGCGCGGCAAAGATCTCTTCATTCCGCGCGACGAGGCGCCCGACCCCGGCGAAGGACGCTATTACATCGCCGACCTTCTCGGTGCGGAAGTTCTGACCGAGGAGGGGGAGTTTTTGGGCACTCTGACCGAGATCCGGCAGGCTTCGGCGGACATCTATACCCTCGAAAAGGAGGGCAGGGAGATCTTGTTTCCCGCCGCCAAGGGCGTGATCGTCCGGATTGACGCCCCCGCGGGTAAGATCATTGTCTCCAAAAAAAGATTTGAGGAAGTGGCGGTTCGATGAAGATCACGATTTTGACCCTGTTTCCCGAAATGTTCGCCCCGCTGTTCGGCAGCATTGTGGGACGGGGCGTCAAAGAGGGCAAGCTCTCGATCGAGCTTGTCAATATCCGCGACTATACCGAAAACAAACAGAAAAAATGCGACGACTATCCCTTCGGCGGGGGGGCGGGGCTCGTGATGACCGCCCAGCCCATCGGCAGCGCGATCGAGGCGATCGATCCCGATCACAAAGCCCGCCGGATCTATCTTTCGCCCAAGGGAAAGGTGTTCCGGCAGGAGATGGTCTATTCTCTCGTGGAAGAAGAACATCTCTTGCTCCTTTGCGGGCACTATGAGGGGATCGATCAGCGGGCGATCGACCTCTTTATCGACGAGGAGCTCTCGATCGGGGACTATGTTCTCACGGGGGGCGAGCTTCCCGCGATGGTCGTTGCCGACTGCGTGGCGCGCTATGCCGAAGGGGTGCTCTCGCCCGAGAGCCTCGTGCAGGAGAGCTTTTCCGAAAACCTACTCGAATATCCCCACTACACCCGTCCCGTCGAATACCGCGGGCTCCGGGTCCCCGAAGTGCTTCGAAGCGGCGATCATGCGAAGATCGACGCGTGGCGGCGGGAACAGGCGGTGGCGATCACAAGGAAGAATCGCCCCGATCTTTTGCGATAAAAGGGGGCATTTTGAAGATCATTCAATGGTATCCGGGGCACATGGCGAAGGCAATGCGGCTCATGGAGGAAAATTTGAAGCTGTGCGACGCGGTCGTGTTCGTGCTCGACGCGCGCGCTCCCGCCTCATCCTATAATCCCGATCTTTCCGCTCTCGTGAAGGGGAAACCCGCCCTCTATCTTTTCAACAAGAGCGATCTTGCGGACGGGAAAGCGGAGGAGCTGTGCGCGCTCGTGAGAAAGAGCGGAAAGGCGGCGCTTTGCGCCTGCGCTTCGGGAAGGAACACCCCTCGCCTTTTGCAGACGGCGATGGAGGCCCTCTGCGAGGAGAAGCGGGAAAAGCTCGCCGGGAAGGGAAGCGCAAGGCCGGTGCGGTTTTTGATCGCCGGCGTGCCGAATACGGGGAAGAGCACCCTCATCAATGCCCTTTCGGGCGGGAAAAGGGCGCAGGTCGGCGACAAGGCGGGCGTCACCAAGACCAAACAGTGGGTGCGCTGCGGCGGGTTCGAGCTCATGGACACCCCCGGCACCATGCCGCCCTCCTTTTCCGATCAGTCGCTCGCAAGGCGACTCGCCTATCTCGGCTGTATCAACGACGAGATCCTCGCCCTCGACGAGATCGCCCTCGCGCTTTTGAGCGAGCTTTGGGAAAAATACCCGCAAGGCTTACAGGAACGGTACGGGATCGAGGGGGGAGAGCCGCTCGAAATGCTCGAAAGCGTCTGCAAGAAGCGGAGATTTTTGCTCCGGGGCGGAGAATACGACTATGAGCGCGGCGAGCGGGCGGTTCTGGACGATCTGAGAAAGGGAAAGCTCGGAAAGATCTGCCTCGATTGCGCGGAAGATCTCGAAAGGGTCGGATTGGTTTGAAACGGATGGACGAACTTACTTACGAAAGAGAATATTTCAGCCGGGGGAGGAAGGCGGTCGCGGGCGTGGACGAAGTGGGCAGAGGCCCCTTGGCGGGCCCCGTCGTCTGCGCGGCGGTCATTTTGCCTCTCGACGAGGAAAAGCGGATCGTCGGGATTGACGACAGCAAGAAACTGACGAAAAAGAAACGGGAGGAGCTGGCGGAACAGATCCGCCGGACGGCGGTCTCTTACTCCATCGCCGAAGTGGACGGGGAGACAGTGGACCGGATCAACATTTTGCAGGCGACGCGGCTCTGCATGAAGCGGGCGGTCGAAGGGCTCGAAGTGGCGCCCGACATGGTTTTGGCGGACGGGAACATGACCCTCGACATCGCCTGCGAGCAAAAGAGCGTCATAAAAGGGGACGCCCTCGTGTGCTCCATCGGCGCGGCGAGCATTCTCGCCAAGGTCTACCGGGACAAACTCATGGAAAGTTACGCCGAAGAATATCCCGGATACGGCTTCGAGCGCAACGCGGGCTACGGCACCCGGGAACATCTCGACGCGATCAGGGAGAAGGGGATATGCAAGATCCACAGAAAGACCTTCGTAAAAAAATATTGGGAAGAGCCGGGGAAGAGCGGACCGCAAAATACTTAAAAAGGCGCGGATACGAGATCGTGGCGCGGAATTATACCACCCCCTTCGGCGAGGCGGACATTATTGCAAAAAAGGACGGGGTCTATTGCTTTGTCGAGGTCAAGACGCGCTCGCAGGACAGGTTCGGCAAGCCCTTCGAGGCGGTGGACGGCCGCAAACGGGAGCGGTATCGCAAGATCGCGGCCTTTTACTGCGCGAGCGTGCTCTTTTCGGAGCCGGAATGCCGGTTTGACGTCTCCTCCGTCGAAAACGGGAAGATCGAATATTTCGAGAACGCTTTCGAGTAGATTTTTTCCGAAAAAATCCGCAAAAAGCAAATAAAATCGATTGACAAGCCCCTTGGAATGTGTTACACTTTCATTACGCACCGAAGGGTGTAAATTTTTTTATGGAGTTTTTACGCAATGGCTGTTAAATCCACGAGGCTCAAAGTGACCTTCGAATGCACCGAATGCAAGAACAGAAACTACGACAGCTTCAAGAACAAGAGGAACGATCCCGACCGCCTCGAGCTCAAAAAGTACTGCCCCGTTTGCAGAAAGCACACGGTGCATAAGGAATCCAAGTAAATACGCGCGAAAAAGGGCGCATACGGAGAAAATAATTATGGCAAAGCCGAACGAAGTTCTCGAAGCGGAGAACAAAGCGAAAAACGTCGAAAAGAAGGCGAAAAAGCCCGAAAAAGACAAGAACAAGAAGCCGAATATCTTTGTCCGCATGGGCAGAAAGATCAAAGAGACGTTCATGGAGCTCAAACGGGTGACGTGGCCGACCCTTCCGCAGGCACTCAAGGCGACGGGCGTCGTCATCGTCATCGTGCTCATTTTCCTTGTCGTCGTCACAGGCGTGAATTTCGGATTTTCCAAACTTCTCGAGCTCTTGTCCGGGCTCGGCACGAATTTAGGAGCATAAAGTATGGCGACGGACGACACCCAGCCCCAGTGGTATATCCTGCACACTTACTCGGGATATGAGTCGATGGTGAAGGACTCCCTTCTGCGCCTCATAGAGAACAACAACCTCGGCGACAGTATCGTGGACGTCAAGATCCCCACCGAACAAACGATCGAGGAAAAGGCGAACGGGAAGAAAAAGGTCGTAGAGCGGAAACTTCTGCCCTGCTATGTCTTTATCAAGATGATCTATTCCAACCAGATCTGGTATCTGGTGACGAATACGCGCGGCGTGACGGGTTTCGTCGGTCCTCAGGGCAGGCCCATTCCCATGAAGGAAGAGGAGATCCGCAAGATGAGGCTCGAAGATTATGTCGCGGACGCCGATTTCAAGGCGGGGGACAGAGTTTCGATCGACAACGGGCCGTTGGAGGGCTTCCTCGGCACGATCGCGCAGGTCAACGACGAACAGCAGCGCGCCAAGGTCGAGATCGTCATGTTCGGAAGAAAGCAGGAGGTCGAGGTCGAATATATCCAGATGACCAAGCTCTCGGACACGGCGGTGGAGATCCCGGCGGAAGAGGAATAAGAAAGATCGGAAACGGTCCGACAAAGGCCGGCCGAAAAAGCAGGCGAAGCCGCGCAGAATTTGCGCGTTTCGGTAGAGTGGAAGGCGGAAAAATCCCAAACAAGCCGCCGATAAAACCACAAAGGAGATCAAATGGCAAAGAAAATCACAGCGGTCGTGAAGCTGCAGCTTCCGGCAGGCAAAGCCACTCCCGGTCCCCCCGTCGGTTCGACGCTGGGCCCCCACGGGATCAATATCCCCGGCTTTACCAAAGAATTCAACGCAAAGACGGCGGGACAGGAAGGACTGATCATCCCCGTCGTCATGACGATCTATGCAGACCGTTCGTTCACGTTCGTCTTAAAGACGCCGCCGGCGCCCGTCCTCATCAAGAAGGCGCTCGGGCTCGAGACGGCGAGCGCGACCCCCAACAAGGTCAAGGTCGGCAAGCTCACGAAGGCGCAGGTCGAAGAGATCGCAAAGACCAAAATGCCCGATCTGAATTGCAGCACGCTCGAAAGCGCGATCAGCATGATCAAGGGCACGGCGCGCAGCATGGGCGTCACGGTCGAGGAATAAGGGAGGAAGGAAGCGATGAAAACAGCGAAAAAATACGCGGAAAGCCTCAAATCGTACGACCGCAGCAAACAATATGAAGCAAACGAAGCGATCGGCATCGTCCTCGGCAACGCCAAAGCGAAGTTTGACGAGACGATCGAACTGCATGTAAGACTCGGCATCGACCCGAGGCAGGCAGACCAGCAGGTCCGCGGCGTGCTCGTCCTTCCCAACGGCACGGGCAAGACGAAGCGAGTGCTCGTCATCGCCAAGGGCGAACGGGCGGACGCGGCACAGGCGGCAGGCGCGGACTTTGTCGGCGCAGAGGAGATGATCCAGAAGATCCAGACCGAGAACTGGTTCGGATTTGACGCGATGATCACCACGCCCGACATGATGGGCGTCGTCGGACGGATCGGCCGTCTGCTCGGTCCCAAGGGCCTCATGCCCAACCCCAAGTCGGGCACGGTCACGATGGACGTCGCGAAGGCGGTCGCGGAAGTGAAAGCCGGCAAGGTCGAGTATCGTCTCGACAAGACGGCGATCATCCACTGCCCGATCGGGAAGAAGAGCTTTGGCGTCGAAAAGATCGCGGAGAACTTCAACGCGCTCATGGAGGCGATCGTCAAGGCGAAGCCGGCGGCGGCGAAGGGACAGTATCTCAAGAGCGTCACGCTCACGAGCACGATGGGTCCCGGCGTCAAAGTCAATTACAGCAAGATGTAAAAAACGCTTGACAGCGGCGAAAAAAGCTGTTATAATCACGATAGATTTCAAGCCGCAGACAACGGGTGCTTTGAAAAAAGCTCAATATCCCGTCGAGGCAAGGAAGGATTCTTCGGAAAGAGAGTTCTCCGCGCCGTTTCTGCGGCGCGGAGTTTTTGATTCGGGCGCAAGCCTTCAGGAGGAACACAATGTCGGAAAATTTTGAAGCGAAAAAGGCCGTTGTGGAAGAGATCAAGGACAAGATCAACCAAAGCAAATCGGTAATCCTTGCCAACTACAACCGGCTGACGGTCAAAGAAGTCACCGATCTGAGAAACCGGTTCCGCGCGATTTCCAGCGAATACAAGGTCTATAAAAACACCCTGGTACGCAAGGCGTTTGAGGAACTCGGGATCACGGGATTCGACGGCGACTTAAAAGACGCGACGGCGTTTATTTTCTGCCCCGACGAGACGAGCGCATGCTCGGCGCTTGCCAAGGCAGTGAAGGACGATCCGGCGCTGACGGACAAGATCGTCCCGAAGAGCGGCTACGTGAGCGGCGCTTACGTGGACGCGGAGGGGATCAAAAAGCTCGCGGCGATCCCTTCGAGAGAGGTATTGATCGCAAAGATGCTCGGCTGCTTGCAGTCGCCCATCGCAAACTTCGCGTATGTACTCAGCGCGATCGCAAAAAACAAAGAGTAAATTTCAAAAAATAATCGGAGGAAAGAAAAATGGATATTCAGAAATTGATCGAAGAAGTGAAGGCGATGACGGTCGTGGAACTCAACGACCTTGTCAAGGCGCTCGAAGAGGAATTCGGCGTGAGCGCGGCGGCTCCCGTGGCAGTTGCGGGCGGCGCGGCAGGCGGCGCGGCGGAAGCTGCTCCCCAGGAAGAGGAAAAGACGGAGTTCGATATCGTCCTCAAAGAGATCGGCCCGAACAAGATCGGCGTCATCAAGGCGGTCCGCGAATTCACGGGTCTCGGACTTGCGGAAGCGAAGAAGGCAGTCGAAGGTCTCGGCGTCCTGAAAGAAGCTGTCCCGAAGGCGGACGCGGAAGCTGCGCTTGCAAAACTCAAGGAAGCGGGCGCGGTCGCAGAACTGAAATAAGATTTCAAAAAAGAGACGTCCCTCGTTTTCGGAAAACGGGGGACGTTTTGCATTTTTTCGGGGAAATTCTCGGGCGGGCGGCGCAATTTCGGCGCAAAAAGCCGCAAAAGCACTTGACGGAACGCAAAATACAGGGTAAAATAGAGGAAAAGATTTCCTTTTTCGGAAAAAGGAGGCAGTTATGAAAAAGTTTCGGCGGTTTTTGGGCGTCATGGGGGCGGCGGCTTTTGCCGCACTTTCCGCACTCGCGCTTGCGGCTTGCGACACCAAATATCCGGAAGTGACGATCACATATGAATTCAACGGGCAGAGCTATGAGGTGGAATATACCCTCTCGCGCCAGGGCGCGCCGCAGACCGTGCAGCACTTTATCGAACTTGCCGACGCCGGCTATTACGACGGCACCGTCATCCACGATTTCAAAAATTCGAGCTATCTCTTCGGCGGCGGATACACCCTCGACGAACACGGCGAGCTCGTCGAGAAGGACTATTTCTCGGAAGTCAGGAGGCTGGAACAGGAGAAGGGCATTACCTTCACGCAGTCCGTTTTCGAGGACGCGGAGGGCAAGACGCCGCTCTATACCGTGCGCGGCGAATTCGAAAAGAACGGCGTCAAGAAAAATTCCAAGAGCCTGTACCAGAACAAGGCGGGCACCCTCGTCATGTATTATATGGACAAGGGCGAGGACGATACCCGCGTCTGCACTCTCCGCAACGACAGCGAGACCTATCAAAACGGCGATCCTTACCGCTACAACAGCGCGACGTCCTTGTTCTATACGACCGTCGCGGGTTCGAGCATTTATTCGGACAACGAATACTGCGCGTTCGGCCGGACGACCGACTACGCCCAGCTCGAGGAGTTGATCAACGCGATCACGGCTTATGAGGAATCGCGCGACGGGAACGACCCGCTCTTCTCGGAGACGACCGTCATTCTGAACCAGCATGACCCGATCGACTCGGTGCGCGACGCGAAGATCCCCGCAACCTACAACCTTTCCGACGTTCCGATCACGATCGTCTCGGTGCGGGTCGATAAATATTGAGAAAAGAGCAAAAAAAGCGCAAGCGGCGGTAATTTTCCGCCGCTTTTTTCATGCAAAAGATCGGTTTCAACAGACAATTGCAGCAAAAAAGTATGTTTTTGAAAAGAGGCGCCCGATGTGTTATATTCCGGCTTGCCATCGCAAATTTTCTGCTTTCATAGGGGACGGATGTTCGAGATCTTTCCTTCCTCCGTCTCGACGCGGAAATACCGTACCTCATACACCCGTTCGCTTCGCGGATAGACAAGCCCGATCTTGTCGGGCTCGTCGCAAAGAACGACGGAGCGGAAATCCCCGAGATATTCTTTGAGCGAGGAGGCCTTCTCCGCAAGGGCGGGGGAGAGGAAGGGGGCGCAGTCCGCGCCGATGAGCGCCGACTCGAAGAGGGCGAGGGCAAAGGTCGCCTGCACGGGCTCGCGCGGCGTGCGGATCTTGCAGGAGATCAGCTCTCCCCCTTTCCATTCGCAGATCGCCGTGTGGCGGAGACAGTCATGGAAGGGCACCTCCGCGCGGAGCGGATCCTCCTTGGAGAGCACTTTTCCCTCGGAGAGGATTGTAAGCTCGCCTTCGAAGGAGAGGAGCGCAAACGCGCTTTCCCCGCAGAGCAGATACCCCGAGGAGATCTCTTCGGCGGTGCAGTCCGCAAGACAGTCGGGAAGATCGAGGATCCGAAAGACGGGTCCATCGAAATACAGCTGCAATTTTCCCTGCCGCACGAGCGTTAAGAGGGTCTTGCCGAAGCGTTTTTGAAAGAGAACGGAGAGGGTTTGGTCGGCGCGCAAAAAGTTCACGGCGCGGACCGCGACCGAATTTTCGGAATAATACAGCTCGATCTGCGGCGGCGGGTCAACGAGAAAGGTTTCGTCAAAGACGAAGCGCACGGGAAGGTATCCGCCCGAAGGCGCAAATTCCAGAAAGAGGGCGTCGGCAGGGTCGAGCTCGGCGGAGCGTTCGAATCCGTTCACGATCCCGAGATAGGCGCCGCCCGCAAAGAGAGCGCAGGGCTGCTCGGATAAAAAAAATACGCGCATAATTTTTTCTATGTATAAAGAGATAAAATTATGTCAACAATCCCTCTCAGAAAAGGGAGGTTGTTATGAATAAGATCAACGGCTACACCGAAGAAGAAGCGACGGGGCTCATCGAGTACATCTACACGGGGAAGAATGCGGGCAAGACCCTCTCCTATCTCTTCGAGACATACGGCAGGGAACACAGCCGGGCAAAGGGAAGCGTCCGGAACTACTATTATGCCTTTTTGAAGAAGCGCGGCGACGAACGGGTCGAAAAGATTTTGGACGGCAAGAACCTTTCGGCGGGGGTGGTCAAGCCCTTCACCGAGGAGGAGACCGACGAGCTTTTGAAACAGATCCTCGCCGAAAAGAGCAAGGGCTATTCCATCCGCCGCGCCATCATCAACGTCTGCGGCGGGGACGAGCGGCTCATGCTCCGCATGCAGAACAAGTACCGCAATTTGCTGAAAAAGCAGCCGGAGCGGGTCGCGCAGGCGGCGAGAGAGGCGGGACTTCCCGAGGAGAAATCCTTCCTGCAAAGAAAGCTCGAACGGGAGATCGACGAGCTCTATTCGCGGCTGGCGGTCGATTTGAGAAGGGAGAACGAGCGGCTCAAAGCGGAATTGGAAAAATTACGCAGCGGGAAAGAGGAATAACGGGCGTGTTGTTTCACAAACTGACAAGGAACGGAAAATATTCGTTTTCCGTGCGGAGGAAACTATGGAAAAAGTGTTTTGTCTCGGCGTGCTGATCGGCGCGGTCGGCGGTGCGCTTTTGGTCGCGAACAGCTATAAAATGCGCTCGCTCGTCAAAAAGAGCCAGGCGGATTTCGTGGAAAAAGTCAACGAGATCATGGATGAAAAGCTCGGCTGTGCCAATGCGCAGAACGAAAAGTCCAAGCAGGGCAAACAGGAAAGCGATCAGCCCGAGAAAAAAGAGAAAAAGAAGTAACCGTTTCTTCTGAAAAGAGGAAGTGCGCGGCAAATTGCCGCGCATTTTCCCTATAAAAAGCCGCGCCGCCGCAAAAAGCGGCGGCGCGGCGGAAAATTGTCTACCCCTCAAAATTTCCGCGCAAAATCCGAAACAATCAAAGGTCGAAGGCGATGGCGGTGAGATCGTCGTCGAACTTTCCGCAGAACGCTTCGAGCGCCTGCCGCAGTTTTTCGATGAATTTCTCGGCGGAATAGGACTTCTGCAAGATCGCCTCCACCCGTTCGAGGGAAAATTCCTCTCCCTTTTCGTTGCGGCTCTCCGTCACACCGTCCGTGAGCATGACCAAAATGTCCCCCCGTTGATAGGACAAATACCGGTCCTCATAGCCGAAATCGGGCATCCAGTTGGAGACGGGGGGCGCGCTCATCACGATCTCGTCGATCCGGTTCCCGCTCTTCAAAAGCAGCGGGGCGTTGTGTCCCGCCATGCAGTACCGGATCCGGGAAGCCTGCTTTTCCAGCTTGATCGCCGCCGCCGTGACGTACGATCTTTCGTCGAGATTGAGCTCCTGAAATTTGAGATTGAGTCCGCGGAGGGCCTTTGCGGGGGAGGGTTCCGCTCTGTCCCAGCCCGCCTTGACGAACGCGGACAGCATGCCCGCCGAAATGCCTTTCCCCGAGACGTCCGCAAGGAGCGCCGCTGTCTCGCCCCCCGTCTCATAGACGTCGGGCAGATCGCCGCCGATCTCCCGGCAGGGGAGGAACAGGAAGGAATAGGGGACGTTCCCGGGTCCCTTTGCGGGCGGAAGGAGCCGCTGCTGGATGTCCTGCGCGCTGTGCATTTCCCGCGCGATCTCGCTCTCATAGGAGCCGTCCACCACGCCGAGAAGATATTTCCCGAGCGGCGAGACCTTGACCTGCAGGGGAATGCTCTCCCCCTCGGGGTTGCGGAGGAGCAATTTTCGGAAGGCGCTGCCGCCGCTCTGCGCCGCCTCGGTAAAGAGGAGCCGCAGCGGGCAGAACGCGCATTTTCCGCCGTCCGAGCAGGCGGCCTCGCCGCAGCCCGTCACGTCGCGGAGGGTGCCCTTCCCGCGGGCATGCGGAAAATAGCCGCGGAAGGCGCGGTTCAGATATTTTACTCTCAAATTCCGGTCGAGCACGATCACCGCCGCCGGGATTGCGTCGAGAATTCGTTTCGGGAGATTCATTCTTCACCTCGGAACATGAAAAGCCCCGTTTCAAGGGTCGCTTCGAATTGCCGCGTCTCATAGAGTTCGCCGTCGTATTGGGCGAAAAAGGGGACGTTTTGGGAAAAGGAGACCCGTTTGCACCGCAGATGGCGGGCGAAGGGGAGAGAGAGCACCTTCCCGTGCATGAGCTTTACGAGGGCGGGCAGGATTTTCAGGCGGCTCGGGATCTCGACGAGCACCAGATCGGCAGATCCGTCGTCGATCTTGGCGGGCGGGCAGATGGGGATCCCCCCGCCGAACTGCGTTCCGTTGCAGACCGCGGCGAGCAGCATTTTTCCTTCGAAGATCTCCCCGTCCGCGCAGATCTTCATCTCCGTGCCCCGGTAGGTGATGAGCGAATGGAGCAGGGAGAGAAAATATTTGCTCTTGGAATGGAGCCGCTTCATCTTTTCGCAGCGTCTCAGAATGTCGACGTCGATGCCGATCCCCGCAATGTTCAAAGAGCGCCTGCCTTCCGGAAAGGAGAGATAATCGGTGGGCAGAGGGTCCCTTTCCAGCAGCAGGGAAAGGGCGGCGATCCCTTCCGGGATCTTCGCGCTCTTTGCAAAATCGTTCCCCGTGCCCGCGGGAATGAGCCCGAGCGCCGCATTTTCTGGACAGAGCCCCTCGAGGACTTCGTTGAGCATGCCGTCCCCGCCGACCGCAACGACGACGTTCCCCTTTTCGGCGGAACAGCGGGTGGAGAGCTCCTTTGCCTCGCCCTTGCGGGTCGTGACGAAAAATTCATAGGGAAGCCCGCGCTCTTTCATGGTGCGTTTGATCTCTTCATACAGCCCTGTCTGTTTCTTTTGGGGCGGTTTGGCAATAAAACAATACATTTTTTCCGATCTCTCGGTTCCATTATACAACTTCTTTCCGATAATTGCAATTTTTTTCGGAATTTGATATACTGTTTGCGGGAAAAATTTCAGGAGGGAGCTATGAAAGCGTTTTTGCCCGAAAGTTTGCAAAAGCTCGCGCAGGAAACGGGAAAGCCGCTCTATCTTGTCGGCGGCAGCGTGCGGGATTTTCTCCTCGGCATTTTGGGAGAGACCCCCGACTTCGATCTCGCCTCTCCTTGCACGGAGGATGAGCTGATCGCCGCGGCGGAGAAGTGCGGTTTTTCGGTGCGCGCCGTCTACCGCAACACGGGAACGGTCAAACTCGAGGACGACGGGGGACGGGGCTATGAATTCACCCGCTTCCGCTCCGACCGGTACGTCCGCGGCGAGCACCGCCCGAGCGAGACCGTCTTTACGGAGGACATCGCCCTCGACGCGCGGCGGCGGGATTTTTGCGCCAACGCCGTCTATTACGACGTCAAACAGGGGGAATTCGTCGACCCGCTCGGCGGGATCGGCGACATTGAGCGAAAGATCCTCCGCACCGTCGCGCCCGCCGAAAAAGTGTTTGGCGAAGACGGATTGAGACTCTTGCGGCTTGCGCGGATCGCGGCGCAGATCGGCTTCTCGCCGGACAAGGAATGCCTTTCGGGCGCAAAAGGGAACTGCGGGCTCATCGCCGACATCGTCCCCGAGCGGATCTTCACCGAGATGGATCTTCTGCTCCATGCCGACGGAAAGCACGGCGAAAAGGACGGACCTTACCGCGGATTGAAAATTCTGGAATCGACGGGGGTCTTGAAGGAGATCCTGCCCGAACTCGCCCGCGGAGAGGGGATCTTGCAGCGCCCCGATTTCCACGACCACGACGTTTTGGAGCATTCCCTGCGCTGCGTCCGTTACAGCGATCCCCGGATCCGCTTTGCGGCGCTGTTGCATGACGTCGGCAAACCCTTCTGCTATTTTCGGGACGGGAATTTCCACGAGCACCCCGAGGAGGGCGCGCGGATCGCCAAAGAGATCCTCACCCGCTGGAAGGCGCCCAAAAAGCTCATCGAGACGACGGCGCAGCTCGTCAGGCTCCACATGCGGGACTATAATCTGCAAATGAAAGAGAGCAAGGTCCGCCGCGAACTTGCGGACGATCTTCCGCTGCTCGAAGAGCTTCTCCTGCTCAAACAGGCGGATTTTTCCGCCTGCAAGGACGATCTTTCCGAGGCGCCCTGCGTCACGAAGTGGCAAGCCGTCCGCCAAAAGATGGAAAAAGAGGGCGCGCCGCTTTGCCTTGGCGAGCTTCGGATCGACGGGGACGATCTTCTGCGGGCGGGCGTCGAACCGCAGCGGATCGGCGAAGTTTTGCGGGAGCTCTTTGACGGCTGCGTGCAGGACGGAAGCCTGAACAAACGGGAAAAACTTCTCAAAAGGGCGCGCTCATTTTCCGCAAAATCGTGAAAATTTTTGAAACGGCATAAAAACGCGTTGACTTGCGCGGAAAAATATAGTAAAATAATAAAACAAAAGCCTTGCATACCCTTGCGGTATGCCGAATAGACCGGGAGGTGAAAAAATGCAGAAGTACGAAATGCTCATTCTGCTCAACAGCGAGTTGACGGAGGAAGCGCGGGAGGCGGAACTCAAAAAGTACACCGATATCGTCGCGTCCATGGGCGGCAGCGTCGAGAGCCTCGATAAATGGGGCGTCAGAAAGACCAGCTATCCCATCCGTTTCAAGTCCGAGGCGTTCTTCGCGCTCATGACGTTCGCTGCGGAGGGAGCCGTCGTTGCCGAGCTCGACCGCGTTGCGGGGATCTCGAGCGATGTTTTGCGCCGCATGATCACAAAGTTAGATTGAGGAAGAAAAGCAAATGAACAAGGTATTTTTGATCGGAAATCTGACGCGCGACCCCGAACTCACCGAAACGGCGGGCGGAGTCAGCGTCTGTCATTTTGCGATCGCGGTGAACAGATCGTATACCTCGGCGGACGGCGAGCGCCAGACCGACTTTTTCAACGTCACGGCATGGCGCGGTCTTGCCGACAACATTGCCCGCTTCACCAAGAAAGGCAATAAGGTGGCGGTGACGGGCAGCATTCAGATCCGCAACTACGAGGACAACCAGGGGCAGCGCCGCACGGCGGTGGACGTCATCGCGCAGGACGTGGAATTTCTCACTTCCAAGAGCGCGGGCGGCGGCGAGGATCTCTTCGACGCGCCGGCGGCTCCCGCAAGCGCGCCCGCCAAGAAAAAGCCCGCATTGCAGTCGTTTGACGACGACGGCGACATTCCGTTTTGAGCGGAAGAATCAATTTCATTTAAGGAGACATCATGGAAGAGAACGAAAATTTGGACCGGCAGGCGGAAGAGACGGAGATTTCAGAGCCCGTCCCCGAGACCGAGGAAGCCGCTGAGACGGAAAATCGCGGCGAGAGAACGGAACGCGAGCCCAGAGAGGGCAGAGAGCGTCCCCAGAAGAAGAATTTCAAGAAACAGAATTTCAAAAAGGTGTGCCTTTTCTGCCAGGAAAAGAGCGCGCGCATCGACTATAAGGATATCGGCAAACTCCGCAAATATGTCGCGGAGGGCGGCAAGATCCTTCCCCGCAGAATGACGGGGACCTGCGCGAAGCACCAGAGAGAACTTGCGATCGCGATCAAGCGCGCGCGCAACGCGGCGCTTCTTCCCTTCAAAGCCGACTGACCCGAAACAAGTGTAAAGATACAATCCCAATTTATAGGAAAGATACAAAATAAATCTTCCTGCCCGGGCATATTATCTTTACTACAAA
>CANRGG010000015.1 GCA_947630115.1 uncultured Clostridia bacterium | reverse complement strand
TGCGAGTTCAAGAGCAAACCCACCCAGCATTCCGTCAAAGAATTGCAGGGCATGGGCATTTCGCCCGACATCATCGTGGCGAGAGTGGACGCGCCAATGCCGGAGGGGATCCGCGAAAAGATCGCCATGTTCTGCAACGTCGCGCCCGAATGCTGTATCGAAAATCTCACCGTCCCCGTGCTTTACGAGGCGCCCATGATGCTCGAAAAGAGCAATCTTTCGACCACCGTCTGCAAGATCCTGCACTTGAAGCCGAATAAGATCGACCTTTCCGAATGGGAGGAAATGCTGCGGCGAATCCATGCGCGGAGCAAGACGGTGAAGATCGCCCTCTGCGGAAAATATGTGCAGCTCCACGACGCCTATCTTTCGGTCGCGGAGGCACTCGCCCACGGCGGCTATGAGAGCGACGCGAAGGTGGAGATCGAATGGATCGACTCGGAGACGGTCACCAAGAAGAACGTTGAAAAGCTCTTCGAAAGCGTCGACGGCATTCTCGTGCCCGGGGGCTTCGGCAACCGCGGGATCGAGGGCAAGATCCTCGCCTGCAAATATGCTCGCGAGCACAACGTTCCCTATCTCGGGCTCTGCCTCGGCATGCACATCGCCTCGATCGAGTTCGCGCGGGACGTTCTGGGGATCGCGGACGCCAATTCCTCCGAATTTTATCCCGAGGGGACGCATTCCGTCATCGACCTCATGCCCGACCAGTACGGTGTGAAGATGGGGGGCACGATGAGGCTTGGGGCATATGCCTGCAAGATTGTCGGCAAGAAAATGCGGGAGGTGTACGGCACCGACGAAATTTCCGAACGCCACCGCCACCGCTTCGAATTCAACAACAGCTACCGGGAAGAATTCGAGAAAAACGGCATGAAGATCGCCGGGACTTCGCCCGACGGCTCTCTCGTCGAGGCGATCGAGTACGACAAGAACGACTTTTTCATCGCCGTCCAGTTCCATCCCGAATTCAAATCCCGTCCCAACTGCGCGCACCCGCTCTTCCGCGAGTTCGTGCGCCACGCTTTGAAATATAAGGAGAAAAGATCGTAAATCCATTCTTTCGGCATGAAGATAAATTCAAATTTTTTGGATTTACACGAAAGCTATCTGTTTGCGAGGATCGGCGCGATCGCGTCGGCATATCAAAAAGAGCACCCCGAAAAGCGTCTCATCAAACTTTCGATCGGGGACGTCACCCTTCCGCTGGCGCCCGCCGTCGTTTCGGCGATGAAGGAAGCAGCCGAAGAGCAGGCAAATGCCGAGACGTTCAAGGGTTATGCGCCCGATCAGAGCTGCTACGGCTATGAGTTCCTGCTTCGGGCGATCATGCGGCACTATGACAAGATCTTTCTGGCTGCGGGGCGGCCCAATGTCCTGAAAGAGTGCGAGATCTTCGTCTCGGACGGGGCGAAATCCGATTTGGGGAATTTGCTCGATCTGTTTTCGGCGGACAACACGGTGCTGCTGCCCGATCCCGTCTATCCCGCCTATCTCGACGCGAACTTGATGGACGGAAGGAGCGTCGAATTTCTACCCGCGGTCCGGGAAAACGGCTTTTTGCCCCTGCCGGAGCGGGAGAAGCGGGCCGATCTCATCTATCTCTGCTCGCCGAACAATCCGACGGGCGCGGTATATTCAAGGGAGCAGCTCAAGGTCTGGGTGGAATATGCCCGGCAGCAGGGCGCCGTCCTTCTCTTCGACGCCGCCTATGAAGCGTTCGTGCAGGACGCCCGCTTTCCGCGGAGCATTTTCGAGATTGACGGCGCGAAGGAGTGCGCGATCGAGATTTGTTCCTTTTCCAAGACGGCGGGTTTTACCGGGGTACGCTGCGGCTATACGGTCATTCCGGAGGAGCTGAAACGGGACGGGGCCGAATTAAATCGTCTTTTTCGGCGCAGACAGACGACCAAGTTCAACGGGGTGAGCTATATCACCCAGCGCGGGGCGGCCGCGGCGTTCGGCGAGGAGGGGGAGCGGCAGACCGCTCTTTGCCGGGAGTATTACCGGGAAAATGCGAAACTCATCGCAAAGAGCCTGAAAAAACTCGGTCTTTGGTTTACGGGCGGGGAAAATTCCCCATACATATGGTTGAAATGTCCGGAAGGGAAGGACAGCTTCGCCTTTTTCCTCGAACTTTTGGAGAAGGCGAACGTCGTCACGACGCCGGGAAGCGGCTTCGGAAGATGCGGGGAGGGCTATCTTCGGCTGACGTCGTTCGGCTCGCATGAGGACACGCGCGAAGCGTGCGCGAGGCTGGAGGCCCTTTTGAGATCATGAAAAGAGAGGAGAGAATATGGAACGAGGAACGGGGGTACTTTGCCATATTTCGTCGTTGCCCGGAAAATACGGGATCGGCGGGCTCGGGAGGGAGGCCTATCGCTTTGCGAAACTGCTCAAAAAGAGCGGCGTGGACGCTTGGCAGGTCTTGCCGCTCTGTCAGACGGGCTACGGCGACTCGCCCTATCAATCCGTCTCCTCCCGTTCGGGCAATCCCTACTTTCTCGACCTCGAGGCGCTGAAAGCGGAGGGGCTTCTGAAGGGGAAGGAGCTCAAAGCCCTTGCGAAAAAGTACAAAAAGAGCACGGCGGCGGACTACGGAGCGCTCTATGAGGAGCGCTATGCGACCCTCCGCACGGCGTTTTCGCGCTTCCATTTTGACGGCGAGGAATTTCTCGCCTTCATCGAGAGCGGCACACAGGAGGAATACGCCCTTTTCATGACGGCGAAGAGCGTGACGGGCCGCTCCTTTCCCGATTGGGAGGAGAAGCTCAAACGGCACGAGCCCGAAACGGTCGCCGAATTGAAGGAAAAACATCACGAAGAGTATCTCTTCTGGCAGTTTTTGCAGTTCGAATTTTACCGCCAGTGGAAGAAACTCAAAGAGTATTGCAACGGACTTGGTTTGAAGATCATCGGCGATCTTCCGCTCTATGTCGCCCGCGACAGTGCGGACGTTTGGGCAAATCCCGAACTCTTCCTGCTCGACGAGAGACGCGATCCCGAGAAGGTCGCCGGCGTTCCGCCCGACTTTTTCTCCGATTCGGGTCAGCTTTGGGGCAATCCGGTCTATGATTGGGCGGCAAACGAGCGGGAGCATTTCGCGCATTGGCTTTCGCGTATCCGCTATGCGCTCGAGCTGTACGATCTGGTTCGGCTGGATCATTTCCGCGGCTTCGACCGGTATTTCGAGATCCCCGCACACGCGGAGACGGCGCGGGAGGGGAGCTGGCGGGAAGGACCCAAGGACAAGCTGTTTGATCGGCTCTCTCTCGCGGAGAAACAGAGGATCATCGCGGAGGATCTCGGCGTTTCGGACGAAAACGTCCGCGCGCTGCTGGAAAGAACGGGCTTTCCCGGCATGAAGGTGTTGCTCTTCGCCTTCGACGGCAATCCGGAAAATCCTTTCCTGCCGCACAAGTACGGGGAAAACTGCGTCTGCTATACGGGCACGCACGACAACGACACCGTCGCGGGCTATGTAAAGTCGCTTTCCTCGGAGGAATTTATCCTACTGCGCTCGCGCGTCGCCGCAGAGCTGAAAGAGATGGGGCTTTCGGAGCCGCTCGGTGAAAATCCGCAGACATTTGCGCGCGCCTTTCTTGCGATGGCGCTCCGCTCCAAGGCAAAACTCGCCGTCTTTCCCATCCAGGACGTTCTCGGGCTCGACAATTCCTGCCGCATGAACTACCCGGGCAGCCGGGAGGGAAATTGGCGGTTCCGACTTTCGGGACTTCCGTCTGCCGCACTCGGCAGATTGAAAAAAATGATAAAAAAATACAGGAGGTAACACAATGGCTAAAAAAGGGTTCTTCAAAGAATTTAAGGAGTTCATCGCGCGCGGCAACGTCCTCGATATGGCGGTCGGTATCATTATTGGCGGCGCGTTCACGGCGATCATCACCGCGCTTGTGAACGGCGTTTTGACCCCGCTTCTTCAGATGATCGGCGTCGGCGACAACGGGTTCGGCGTCTTGCAGATCGTTTTGCGCGAGGCGAAAGTGGACGCGGCGGGTGCTGTGATCGCTGAGGCGGTCGTGCTCGACTTCGGCGTCGTGATCTCCGCGATCATCACCTTCCTGCTTACGGCGCTCGTGCTGTTCCTCATCGTGCGGTCCGTCAACAGGGTCCATGCGAGAGCGGAAGCCGCCAAGGCGAAGAAAGCCGCGGAAGAAGCTGCCGCAGCTGCAGCCGCTCAGCCCGCTCCCGAGCCCGCAGCTCCCCCCGCTCCCACGACGGAAGAGCTTTTGACCGAGATCCGCGATCTTTTGAAGTCGCAGAAAAACTGATCGGTTAAGATTTTTCAGCCGCCCGCGGCTTTGCCGCGGGCGGCGTTTCTTATTTTCCGCGCATTTTTTTGCCGTTCTTATTTTTCTACGCACCCGGTTTCCGCTTTTCGGCGCTTTTCAATTTTTGACAGCGCCGAGCCGCTGGTTTTTCTTGACCGAGAAGAAATCCGCCCACGGGTCGGGCATTGCAAGACGTTTTCGAGCCTTCTCAATCGTGATCGCGGACGGGGCGATCTTCGAAAGCTCCTCCCAAAAGATGGGCATGGAGACGGGCGCACCTTCGCGGGCGCGAACGCTGTATGGCGCGGCGCTCGTCGCCTTGGGGCTGTTCCGCTGCCAATCGAGAAAGATCTTCCCCCCGCGCGCCTTTTTGGACATCTCCGCCGTAAAAAGATCGGGAAAGGTTTTCTCGGCGAGAAGGGCGACGTTCCTCGCAAAACTGCGGAAAGTTTCGGCGCTGCCGCCGTTTGCGAAGGGCACGACGAGATGATACCCCTTGCCGCCGCTCGTTTTGAGGAAGGAGACGAGCCCGAGTCCCTCCAGAATTTTTTTGAGCTCTCTTGCGCCCCGCCTCGTCTTGGAAAGGGGGAGCCCCTCGTCGGGATCGAGGTCAAGCACCATGGTATCCGGTCTTTTTGCCGATTTTTTTCCCGCGCGGACGTGAAATTCGACCGCATTGTACTGCACGAGCGCGAGGATCCCGCTTTCATTTTTCACGAAAAAGTTCTCTGTTCCGCCCTCCGTTTCGCCGATTTCGGCGCCTTCCTCCTCGTTTTCGGGCGCAAAGCCCACCCCCCGGAACGAACCTTCCAGATGTTTTCGAAAAAACCGCTCGCCTTCGATCCCCGAAGGACAGCAGACAAGGCTCAAAAACCTGTCTTTCAAAAAGGGCAGCATTCGCGGCGCCGCCTCCGCATAGTACTTTGCAAGCGACAGCTTCGTGAGCCCGCGATCGGGGAACATCACCTTTTCGGGATGGGTGATGAGAACGCCGCATACCTCCGCTCCCTCCGCATTTTTCTTGCTTTTTTCAGCGCGTCCGGCATTTTTTTTGCTTTTCGTAGCGCGGCCTGTGCTTTTTTCGCTCGAGGAGCTACTCGTACTTTTCTTACTTGTTGAGGCGCGTTCTGTGCTTTTTTCGCTCGGGGAGCTGCTCGTACTTTTCTTACTTCCTGAGGAAAGCCCTATGCTTTTCTTGCGCGTGGCGGGGATTTCGCTGCCAACGTCGAGAGGGGACTTGTCGCGGCGCAGCCCCTTGAAACTCGCCTGCCGCAAAAGGCCGTTCGGCGTGATCTGGGCATATTCGACTTGCGCGAGGCACTCAGGCCGGACAAAAACGGCATTTTTCGAGTAGGACGGGGGAATGCTCGCAAAGGGCGCGATCTTTTGCGCGAGCCTCGAAAGCCCGTCTTTGAGCTCCTTTTTCTCGCGCTCGCCGAATCCCGTCCCGACCTTGCCCGCAAAGACGAGTTTGCCGTTTTCATAATAGCCGACCAGCAGGGAGCGCAGCTCTCCCGTTTCGGAAAGGGAAAAGCCGCCGACGACAAACTCCCGCGCGCCGCGGAATTTGAGCTTTTGCCAGTCGCCGTTTCTGCCTGAAACGTAGGGGGAATCCGCCCGCTTGGCGACGATCCCCTCCATACCGCGGTCTTTGATCGCGCGGATCTGCCGCGCCGTCAGTCTTTCGGCGTGCGCGCTGTATGAAAGGACCCCGCCCGCTTCCGTCTTTTCAAGCAGTTTTTTGAGCCGTTCTTTGCGCTCTTTGAGGGGCTTTTTTCGAAGATCTTCCCCGTCGAGCGACAAAAGATCGAACAAAACGTAGCAAAGCCCGCCCGTTGTCGGGTCTTTGAGATGGGCTTGCAGGGCGGAAAAGTCGGGGATCCCGTCCTGTCCTGCGACGACCATCTCCCCGTCCACAATCGCCGCCCGTTCGCCGAAAAGCGTTTCGAGCGCCCTTGCCGCCGCGGGGAAAGAGGCGGTGCAGTCGTATCCGTTCCGCGTTTTCAGCGCCGCCCGCCCGCCTTCGCAGTACCCGAGGGTGCGGTGCCCGTCATATTTGAGCTCGAAGAGCCAGCCCTTCTCCTTGGGAAGTTCCGCGCAGGGTTCCGCGAGCATGACTTCGGCCTTTCCAAAGGGATTTTTCATGCTTTCGCCGGCGATCTCCTTCATGCTCTTGCCCGAGCGCACGCCGCGGGTGAAGCGGGAGATCCCCGCCGAGCTCTTTGCGAATTCGTCGCGCTCCTTGATGAGCAGCCACGGCTCGCCGCTCATCTCCCGTTTTCCGTCCATGCGCACGAGCGCCCAATTCCCTTTGAGCCGTTTTCCGCTCAGAAAAAATTTGAGCGAGCCCTCTTTGAGCCCTTTTTCGGGGGAAAAGCGGGGGATCCACTCTCCTTCGTCCCAGAGCATCACCGTCCCGCCGCCGTATTCGCCCTTTGGGATCGTGCCTTCGAAATCCATGTAATCCACGGGATGATCCTCGACGCGCATGGCAAGCCGCTTGTCGCCCGTCGAATAGGAGGGCCCCTTCGGAACCGCCCAGCTCAAAGCGACCCCGCCGTATTCGAGCCGCAGATCGAAATGATCCGCCCGCGCCACATGCCGCTGGACGGAAAAGCGAAGTTTGTCTTTTTTGGAGCGCGAAAGCCTGCCTTTCGGCTCACGCGTGATTGTAAAATCGCGTTTTTCGCGGTATTTTTCAAGTTTTTCCTCTGCCATATATCCACAGGATATGAAAATCGGCGGAATTTTATCGGCGAATTTTCCCGATCCGGAATATCGCGACCTCAAAACGGGCAGATTTTAAGCGGAGGGAAGTTTATGGCAGTCATCCAGAAGGGGGCGATCTCGTTCGGGCTCGTCTACATCCCCGTCAGTCTCTACACCGCGACGCAGGACAGCGACATCGCGTTCAACCAGCTTCACAAGGCGGACAAATCGCGGATCCGCTATAAAAAAGTCTGCGCCCACTGCGGAAAAGAGGTCGAGCCAAAGGACATCGTGCGCGGTTTTCAGTACGCGAAGGACCAATACGTCGTCATCACCGACGAGGAGATCGAAAAGATCAAGACGGAGAAGGACAGGACGATCACAATTCTGTGTTTCACCGCCCTCGATGAGATCAGTCCCGTCTACTATGACAAGGCTTATTACGTCGTGCCGCAAAAAGGGGGCGGGAAAGCACTCGAGCTGTTGCGCCGCGCGATGATGGAGACGGGGCGCGCCGCGCTCGGCAAAACGGTGTTCGGAAATTCAGAAAAATTGCTCGTCATCATCCCGCGCGAGGACGGCATGCTTATCCAGACTCTTCTGTTTCAGAGCGACATCAAGGAGATCCCCGTCGATTACGAGCGTCCCAAGGCGACGGAGGGCGAACTCGAGATCGCAAAGCAGCTCGTCAAGAGCATGGAGGAGCCCTTTGCGCCCGAAAAATATAAGGATGAGTTTCAGGAGAAACTGAAAGCGCTCATCGCGGACAAGATCGCGGGAAAGACCGTGACCGCACCCAAGGACGAAAAGCCCGGGGTGATCATCGACCTCATGGAAGCCTTGAAAGCGAGCGTGAAGAACGCCGAAAAGGGGACGATAAAGCGCAAAAAGGCCGCGTCTGCCGCGTCCGCGCACAAGAGCGCAGCCCGTCCTCGCAGCGCAAAAACCAAAAAAGAGGCATAAAAACAAGTACTATGTCACGCATATTACTATGCAAAACCTCAAAAATCAAAATTTCAAATTCAAAACAGACCGAAAAATCCCATTTCGGTCTGTTTTTTGTATAGGTTTTTGTCGCCACCAGGAGTCGCATACAAGAAAGATGAAAACGTTCTTTGACAATGCGAAATCGCAGAATTCCTCATAAAAAACCACCTTGCGTGGGCGAATAGCACCGCAGGGCACACGAAACTTATGGAGCGGAGCGCAATAAGTATAGTGCTATACCTATGGTATAGATGCCCGTTGTCCGTGCGGCAAATTGGGAATTTATCTAAATTTATAAATCACTTCACCAAACTGATAGCTATTGCTTTTATTCAATTCAACATAATATGGCATACAAATTATATCGTCCGTTACCGCATCCCCAGGGTTAATTTTTACCCTTGAATAGCATGGATAAAGTTTATTTTCATATAAAAGAATATCATAGAATTGCATACCATCGGAAGAACAGGAAAGTGTCCAGAAAATCAGCAAGTTGTTTTTTTCAAAAAATCCTTCCGTATAGTTCAGCGGAAAATTATATGCTGCATAGCTTTCGTAATCGGTAAAAATCTTGGCTTTTTCCGCTGTAAATTCCGCTGTAAATGATATCATCTTCTCATAATCTTCTGCGGTATCATGAGGAATTCCATTTGCTTGTATCCCCGCCGCAACGTAATCTTTGTAAGGATCGCCGACAATATCATCTGTACAAGCCGCAAAAATCACCATAATGCTACCCACTAAAAACGATGTGCATATAATCTTCGATAATTTCTTCATAAAAGCACCTCCTATCTATATAACGTTTCAAAACAGAAATTTTCTCACTTCTCCGTAAAATTCCTGTTTGTTACTTTCATTATACCATAAAACAGGAGAAACGCAAGTAGCGGGAAGCACTTATAAATAAAAAGTAAATCCGAACCATTCACTCGTTACGAGCATTTGGTTCGGATTATACTGACTTGGTGCGGTCGACAGGAATCGAACCTGCATGGTCGCCCACAAGATCCTTAGTCTTGCGCGTCTGCCAATTCCGCCACGACCGCATTTTTTTCGCGCCGTTTCTCAACAGCTTTTCTAATATACAACTTTTTCCGGAGCTTGTCAAGTTTTAATGATAAAAAAACCGATAATTTTTCCGAAATTTTTCCACTTTTTTTACGTAACGCGCCGTTTCGGGGTAGGGGATCTCCTCCAGCGTGGCCCCGTCCGGGGAATATTTGGCCTCCGTCAGCCATCGGGCGACCGTTCCCTCGCCTGCATTGTAAGCCGCAAGCGCCGTTTTTTCGCCGCGAAATCTTCGGAGCAGATATTTCAGATACAGGCATCCCAGCCGGAGATTGTATGCTCCGTCAAAGAGCCGTTCCCGCGAAAATTCGATCTTGTTCTGCCTGCAGAGAAATTCCGCGGTGGAGGGCATGAGCTGCATGAGCCCCAAGGCGCCCGCTTCGCTTTCCGCCCGCTCGTTAAATCCGCTCTCCGCCTTCATCACGGCGTAGACGAGCGCCGTATCGAGCCCGCTCTCTTCCGCGACCGCGCGGTGTGGCATGGGATAGGAGAGGGCGCGGACGGAAAAGTAACAGACGGCGAAAAGGACCGCAGTTAAAAGCGCTGCGGCGGCGATTTCAAAAAGTTTCCCGGCTCTTCGCATCTTTTTTAGAGTATGCGCAGTGGGACGGACAGAATGCGGAAACTTTTGAAACTCTCTCGAATTGCGCCTGATCTTCCGCGCCGCGCCGAGATTTTCGGGAAAAAGGGACAGGTTCTACAATATCTTGACAAATTTTTCCGCTCCATTCCCATAAATTGTGGAATATTTTCCTTTCATTCCCTTCAAACGGTTGCTTTTCGGGAAAAAATTTGCTATAATCTTGGGTATGTTCGATCTTTCCTATCTCATCGAAATTTTGGCTAGTTTTTTCGCCGTCGTGGTGGTTCTGACGCTCCATGAGTTCGCCCATGCCTACGTTGCCTACCGCTGCGGGGATTATACGCCGAAACTCAACGGCAGGCTCTCTTTGAACCCGCTCCGGCATTTCGACCTCGTCGGGCTCATCTGCTTTACCCTCGTGGGGTTCGGCTGGGCAAAGCCGGTTCCGATCAATCCGAACAATTTCAAAAAATATCGTCTGGGGCTGGGGCTCACCGCCTGTGCGGGGGTCGTCGTCAACTATATCTGCGCGTTTGTGTTCTATCCCTTCGTGCTTTTGATCATAAACTTTATGCCGCAGATCGCGTTCGTGACCGATTTTCTGTACTATCTGTTTTTGTCGCTCTACTCGTTCAGCCTGTCGTTCTGCGTCTTTAACCTGCTGCCGTTCTATCCGCTGGACGGCTTCCGCCTCGTGGACGCTTTGAACCGCCGCCGCGGCAAGATCTACCGCTTCCTCCGCCAATACGGCTATTATATTTTGCTGTTTCTGATCATCGAGAGCTTCATCTGCAATATCTTTGTGCGGATGGGCATTTCGCAGATGGATTATTTCAACATTCTGGGCTGGATCATGCAGTTTGCGACGAAATATCTCGGCTTCCCGATCTTGGCGGTCTGGGGGCTTGCGTTCGGAATGCCCGTCGGGGAGCTTTGGGGGCTTCTTTTATGGTAAACCGCGAGAATTTCGAATCGACCGTCGACTATACGACCGTGCTCGACGGCTTCGAGGGACCGCTCGATCTGCTGCTCTTCCTCATCAACAAGGAGGAGATCCGGATCGAGGACGTTTTCGTCTCCAAGGTCACCGAGCAGTTTCTCGACTACATGAAGGGGCTTCCCTATCTCGACGTCGACAAAGTGAGCGACTATCTCAACATCGCGGCGACGATCCTCAAAATCAAGGCGCAGAGCCTCGTGCCCAATCTCGAAGAGGATCCGGCGCTCGACGAAGAGATCGAAGAGGACAAGGCGGAGCTCATCCGCGCCCTCGAGGAGTTCCGTCTCATCAAGGAAGAGACCAAAAAACTCAAGGAGCTTGAGACGATCGGCTATTTCTTCAAGGAGCCGGACAAGAACGTCGGGGAGACCAAGACGGTCTTTTCGCTCGACAATCTGACCCTCGAGGGGCTCGTTTCGGCGTTTTCGGCGCTCATGATGAAGCGGGGGAGCGAACTTTCCGAGACCGAGACGCGAGAGATCCCGCGCGACGAATTTACCGTCGCCGAGAAGGTGCAGACCATTCTCGAAACCCTCGAGAGCAACAAACAAGTGGGGTTCACCGAGCTGTTTTCGCACGGCTATTCCAAGAGCGAGATCGTCACGACCTTTCAGGCGCTTTTGGAACTTTTGAAATATCAGTATCTCTGCGTGAGGCAGACGGAGGCGTTCGGGGAGATTTCGATCACGCTCAATCCCGACCGCGACGGGGAGGACTATCTTGGACAAATTGACGAATATAATTGAGGCGATCCTGTTCGCCTCGGGCAAGAGCGTCGCGCTTTCGGATATCGCCGAAAAGCTCGAAGTGACGACGAAGGAGATCAAAAAGAGTCTCGAAGAGCTCGAGGCGCGCTACGGCGCGGAGGGGGGGATCCGCCTGCTGCAGTTCAACGGCAAGGCACAGCTCGCCTCCAATCCCGACTATAAGGCGGAGGTCGAGGCGGTGCTCAATCCCATCCGCGAGAAGGAGCTCACCCGCACCATTCTGGAATGCGCGGCGATCGTCGCCTACAAGCAGCCCATCACAAAGACCGAGATCGAGCTTTTGCGCGGGCTCAACTCCGACTATGCGGTCCATGCGCTCATGGAGCTCAAGCTCATCTATCCCTGCGGCAGGAAGGACGCCGTGGGCCGTCCCATTCTCTATGCGACGACCGACGAATTTTTGAAGCGGTTCAAGCTCAATTCCCTCTCCGATCTTCCCGATTACGAGACGCTGATGGCGGCGATCGCGCGGACGGAGACGGACAGCTATCTCTATGCGCGGGAAGAATACGTCGATCCGGACGCGACGGGCGGCGAAAGCGGGCGGCAGGAAGGTTCCCGCGCCGAGGAGGGGCTCTCCGGCGGGGACGACCATGTCTGCGGCTACGAGATCCCCGACTTTTTGCGCGGCCTCGACGAGAGCGATCTCGTCAAGATCGGCTGACGACGGGAGCAAACTATGGCGATTTCTTTGCAAAAAGAGCAGAATATCCAGGCGTTCCGGCAGGCAAAATACGGGCTCATGCTGCATTTCGGGCTGTATTCGCTCTTGGGCGGCGTCTACCGCGGCAAGCGCGGGCCCCGCTATGCGGAATGGACCCAATGCGCGATGAAGATCCCGAACGCCGAAATGGAGACGCTGGCAAAAGTTTTTAACCCGATCTATTTCAACGCCGATGAGATCTGCGCGTTTGCGAAGAACTGCGGCATGAACTATCTCGTCGTCACGGCGAAACATCACGAGGGGTTTGCGCTCTTTCATTCGAAGGCGGACGACTTCAACGTCGTGGACGCTTCGCCCTTCCGGCGGGATATCGTGAAGGAGCTTGCCGATTCCTGCGAAAAACACGGGCTGAAATTCGGGATCTACTATTCGCAGGTCATTGATTGGCATGAAAAGCACGGCGGGGGATTCGGCGCCGATCCGTCGGAAGCCGCGGGAGATACCTGGGAAAATTCCTGGGATTTTCCCGAGAAAAGCGAAAAAAATTTCGAGATCTGCTTCCGCAAGAAGATTTTGCCGCAGATCGAAGAGCTCATGACGGGGTACGGGCCGATCTTCACGGTGTGGTTCGACATGCCGCTCGATTCGACAAAAGAGCAGAGCGAGGAGATCTACGCCCTTGTCAAGCGGTTGCAGCCGGGATGTCTCGTCAATTCCCGTCTCGGAAACGGCTGTTACGACTTCGTTTCGCTGGGCGACAACGAGATCCCCGAAGAGATCCCGGACAAGGTCGGCTCCTTTGATCCGAACGATATCCACGGCTTCAAGGAGTCTCCGTTCGGGCTGTATGAGTCCGCCTGCACCCTCAACGGCTCTTGGGGCTATACGACGGCCTATCCCGGCTGGAAGAGTCCCGAAAAGATCCTGGAAACCCGTCTCAAACTTGAAAAACTCGGCGTGAATTATCTGGTGAACGTGGGACCTGATCCGCTGGGCAGGCTTCCCGTCGAGGCGGTGGAGATCTTGGCAACGGTGCAAAGAGAGTATTTGAAGAGAGAACAAAACTGATTTCGGACGCGCCTCGCCTTTTTTCAAAAAGGCGAGGCGCATTATTTATTATAACATTTTTGAAAAAATCCACTAAAAAACCAAAATGAAGCAAAATGTTGCACAAATGTATCTTGACAGCGAGAGCTGCGCGCATTAGGATAGGGGGCGGAGGTCAGCCAATGGAATACTTTGAAAACATCAAGCGGCTGAGGCGGGAGCAGGGGATGACCCAGCAGGAACTTGCGGACGCAGTCGGGGCGACGCGGCTCTCTGTCGTGCGTTGGGAGGGCGGTTGGAACGTCCCGAAGCTCTATTTCGCCGAAAAAATGGCGCGGCTGTTCGGCGTGAGCGTCGAAGAACTCATGAACGGCGAAAAGGGGGTCGCGGAAGAGGAAACGTCCACGCAAAAGACGGAAAGCGTTATGGGACTTTCGATTTTTTTCTGCGCGCTCACCTTCCTGCCCGCATGTTTCATTCTCGCCTCGGAAGTGGCACTCACATTCATAAGGGAGCTGTTCCGCGCGGCGGACGGGAGCAATTCGCCCGAATTTTTCGCCGTTCTGCGGCAGATCGACCTGTTCGAGCCGAAGATCTATTCCGCGGCGGGCGTCATTTTTCTGTTCCTCTGCGCGGGTTGGGTCAGCGGGCTCGTCCATATTTTTCAATCCGTCGGGGACAACTATCGCCGCGCCCTGCTCTATCGGAGCTGGCGGTGGGGGCTGCTGTTTCTCGCCGCGGCGGGCTTCACCTGCTTTATCGACGTCGGAAAGAACCTCAAGGGCGCGATTACAACGTATGGCTTTTTCGTCAAATATGCGGGTGGGCTCTCGGCGGGGATCTGGTTCTTTCTCGTCTTTGAGATCCTCTTCCGCCGTCTTGCGCGAAAAAAATTGACCCTTGCGGAAAATGCGTCCATCAAGAAGCTCAATCGGGTCTTTCTGATCGCAAGTTCGCTGCTTGCGGCGGCCGCGCTCGTCCTTGGGATCGTCGGTTGCGCCGTCTATGACGGGGAATCAGCGATGATCGTGTTCTATCTCTTCCTGCTTTTGTCGGGGGTCTGCGCGCTCGCCTATTTTCTCGCCTTCGCCTTGCTCTCGCGAACGCAAAGATCGACCGAACCGGCTTAAAATTTGTTCAATTCCCTGAAAAAATCCGGAAAACTTTTCAAAACGCAGCGAGTATCGTCGATCCTGACGCCCTCCGCCCGCTTTGCAAGGACGGAAAACGCCATGGCGGCGCGGTGGTCGCGGAAGGTGGCGAGCGTGCAGGACCTTACGGGCGCGGGATGGATCTCGACCGTGTCGCCGCGACAGGAAACGGGAACTTGGAGAGCGGAAAGATTTTGCACGATCGAGCCGATCCGGTCGCTCTCCTGGAAGCGGATGTGCCCGATGTTTTGGAGCCGGGAAGGGCTGTCCGCAAAAGGGGCGAGAACGGCGGCAGTCAACGCCTGGTCGGAAAAATCGCCGAAATCCTCCTCAAAGCCGCGGAAGGAGACGCAGCCGCTCCCGTCCGCATAGAGCCCGTCCGCCGTCTCATGCAGAAGGAGCCCGCGCGCCGCCAAAAGACGGAGGAAGGCGAAATCGCCCTGCGGCGTTTGGGACCGCACGCCACGCAGAAAAACTTTTTTGCGGCAGAGCAGCGCCAACGCGCCAAAATAACATGCCGCCGAGACGTCCGCCTCGACGGAAAACGCCATCTTGCCCGCCGACCGCCCGCTTTGCGGCAAAACGGTGACGAAATTTTTCTCCATCTTGCAGGCAAAGCCGAATTTTTGAAGAAGTTCTTCGGTCAGCCCGAGATAAGGAGAGCCTTTGCGGCTGCCCGAAAGACGGACGGTGCAGGGGCGTTTCATCGCACAGGCGGCAAGCAAAAGCCCGCTTGCGAATTGAGTGCTTGTTTCGGTGTCCGTCTCCCATTCCGTCCGGGAGAGCCCCTCCGAGCGCAGCCGGAAGGGGAAGCGGCCTGCCTCTTCCGAGAATTCGATTTTCGCGCCCGCCGCTTCCAAGGTGCGGAGCCCGTCCATGGGCCGTTTTTTCATCTGTTCGGACGAGGTAAAAAAGAAATCCCCGCCCAACACCGCCAGAAGGGGGGGCAGAAACCGCGCGACGGTGCCGGCGCTTTGAACGTCGAGCGTTGCGGTCTTTTTGAAATTTCCGCCGCAGCCGCGAACGAGAAGCGCGCCACATTTTTCTTCGATCGAAATGCCGAGCGCCCGCAGACAGCCGATCATGGCGCAGACGTCCTCGCAGAGCCCGCCGCAGATGAGCTTGGTATCGCCCTCTCTGAGCGCTGCCAGAAGGAGGGCGCGGTTCAAGACGCTCTTCGAGGCGGGAAGCTCGATCTCGACATAATTTTCAAGGTCCAAGGAATCGTTCATGGGTCAATTATAGCGGACGGAGAAAAAACCGTCAACAAATTCGGAAATTTTCTTCGCTTTGCCGCCTGTTTTGCTGCCGTCTTTTTCCGCGCGGCATCCTTTTGTCGATTTTGCGATGTATTTTATGCCGCCTTTTCCCGTCGCCTTTTTCGGAGGCGTCCTTTTATTGATCTGCGACTTGCTTTTTTTTCGCCGATGTGGTATAATTCGATCATGCAACGACCGAAGATCATCAGAAGCAGCCGAAAGACGGTGTCGCTCTCCGTCACAGGCGAGGGGGAGATCGTCATCCGCGCGCCCTTCGGCGTTTCGGAGAGCTATCTCTTCGCTTTCGCGGAGCAAAACGCCGCTTGGATCGAAAAACGCCTCGCGGCGGCGCGCACAAGTCCAAAGCTCGATCTTTCGGACGGCGCGCCCCTCATCCTCTTCGACGAGCAGTATCTCATCCGCACGGGCAAGAGCGGTTTTTCGGGAAACACGGTCTATCTTCCGTCCGGGGAGCGGGAAGAGGCGCTCAAAAAACTTCTTAAAAAACTCGCCCTCGAAAAGATGACCGCCTTGACCGAACGGATCGCCAAAAAATACGGCTTTCGCTACCGGTCGGTTCGGATTTCCTCGGCGCGGGGGAGATGGGGCTCTTGCAGCAGCGACCGCGTGATCGCCTATTCCTTCCGCATCGCCTTTTTGCAAGAGGAGCTTTGCGAGTACGTCGCCGTCCATGAGCTTTCCCACACCGTCTGCTTCTCCCATAACGGAGAATTTTGGGAAGTTGTCGAATCCATCCTTCCCGACTGGAAAATCCGTCGGAAGATGCTCAAATCCAGTCCCGTCATGCGGTTTTTATAGGTTTTGCATAGTATTATGTCTGACATAATACCTGTTTTTTCGGAGATTTGCCGCAAAAAAGGGCAAAAGTTTCTGAGAAATTTCACGGGAAAGCGGTTTACTTTTGACGGATTTTTCGGTATAATTGTAGTTGCAAAGGTTATCGTGCAATTTTTCTTTTTCTTTCAGACACGCATTGTTTTTTGAATTTTCGGAGGTATCATGATATTACGCTATTTGGGGCATTCTTCCTTCCTGTTTGTCTCGGACGGAGGGGTGCGGATCGTTACAGACCCGTTCGGCGACGTGGGGCTTTCTTTTCCGCGCGTTCGGGCGGATGGGGTCACCGTCAGCCATGCCCATTATGATCATTGCAACACGTCGGCAGTCGAGGGGGCTTTCAAGATCTTCGACCGCGCCGGGGAATTTTCGCTCGGCGACGTGAAACTCTGTGCCATCGAGCGCGCTCATGACGAATGCGGCGGGAAAAAGCGGGGCAAGACGCTTGTCTTTTTCCTTGAAAGCGGCGGGATCAGGCTTTGCCATCTCGGTGATCTCGGCGAGAACTTTTCCGAAGAGCTTTGCAGTCGCCTGAGGCCGGTGGACGTGCTACTGATCCCCGTCGGGGGGAACTACACAATCGACGCGGCGGAGGCGAAAAAGTACGTGGACGCGGTGGGCGCTCGGATCGTGATCCCCATGCACTATTTCGTGAAGGGACTCAAAGTGGATATCGCGCCGCCTGACGATTTTTTGAGATCGTTTGAAAATGTGGAAAAGAGGAAGGGGGAGATCGACCTTGCCGCCGAACTTTTTGAGCAAAAATGCGCCGAAAAAGATCTGCTGCGGGCGGATCGGAAAGGTCTGAAAATACTTTATTTGGAAAGGAGCCATTGATGGAAAATTACAAATCCGAAACGGAGAGCAAATTGGAAGAAGTTTACCGCAGTTATTTGGAGACGCTGCCCTTGACGACCCTTCGGCAGCTCGGGCGGGTCCGCGGCGTTTCGCCTGCCATCCGCATGGGCAACAAGCCTCATCTCATCAACGGGATCGTCGATATGCTGACGGGAAAGACCAAGCCCATTCCCAGCTCGGGACGGGGGGCGCCCGTCAAACTCAGCTATCTCGACCCCACCGTGCAGCCGAGACTGGAACAGATCCGCAAGTCGGTTCTGGGGGATCGCGGTGAGATGGAAAACCGTCCTATGGACGACCGCGGGGAGACGGAGGTGAGAGGATACGATCTTGCCTCGCCCGAAGCGGTGCCCAATTTCTACAATGAGGAGCTGCACACGGGCATTCTCGAAGTCATGCCGAGCGGCTACGGGTTCCTCCGCGCGCGCAACTGCCAGCCGACCAACGGCGAGGACGTGTTCATCGCCGCGCCGCAGATCCATAATTGGAAGCTGCGCGAAGGGGATTTCATCACCTGCACGGTCAAGCCGCGCGTCAAGGACTCGTCCGCGATCGACGAGATCCGCTCCGTCAACGGGCTGCCCGCGGGGAGCTATGAACAGCGCGCCTTTTTCGACAGCCTGACCGCCTGCTATCCGAGCGAAAAGATCGAACTTTCGGGGAAGGGCTCGCCGCTTTCGCTGCGACTTCTCGACCTGTTCGCTCCCGTCGGCAAGGGGCAGCGCGCCCTCATCATCGCGCCGCCCAAGGCGGGCAAGACGACGATTTTGAAGGATATCGCCCGCGCGATCTCGAAGGAGCACAACGATATCCGGCTCATCGTTCTTCTCATCGACGAACGCCCCGAGGAGGTGACCGATTTCAAGTCGACGGTCACGACTGCAGAGATCATCTATTCGACGTTCGACGAGGGCGCCGATCATCATGTCCGCGCGGCGGAGCTGACGATCGCCCACGCAAAGCGCATGGCGGAACAGGGACAGGACGTCGTGATCCTGCTCGACTCGCTCACAAAACTCACGCGCGCCTATAACTACATCGCGGAGAGCACGGGCAAGACGCTCTCGGGCGGATTGGAAGCGGGGGCGCTCGCGGAGCCGAAACGGTTCTTCGGCGCGGCGCGGAACACCCTCGAAAAGGGGAGCATTACCATTCTTGCGACGGCGCTCGTTGACACGGGCAGCCGCATGGACGACGTGATCTATGAGGAATTTAAGGGCACGGGCAACGCGGATATCTTTTTGTCGCGCGATCTTGCCGAACGCAGGATCTTCCCCGCGATCGACGTCCGCCGCTCGGGAACGCGGAAGGAGGAGCTTCTTTTGAGCAAGGAGGAACTCTCCGCCGTCTATAAACTGCGCGAGCGCGGGCTGGTCGAAAACACCGAAGGGGTGCTGGAAATGCTCAAAAAGACGGAGACGAACGCCGAATTTATCGCAAGACTCGGCGAATGGCTGAAAGTTTATAAGGTCAAATAAGGCTTGGGGGACAAGATGATCGTCGGCATTGATCTGGGCGGCATGTCGGCAAAGGCCGCCTGCGTGGAGAAGGGAACGAAAACAGAGGTCGTGCGCATTGCGACCTCTTCTTCCGATCCTGCAAAACAGACGATCTCATCTCTCGCTCATCTTGCCGAGAGCGCGGCGGAGGCGGCCGGGATCCCGTTCGATTCGATCGAGGCGATTGGCGTCGGCGCGCCCGGGATTGTGGACAGCGGAGCGGGCGTTGTCGCCGCATGGACGAATTTCGGCTGGAAAGACGTGCCGCTTTCAAAGGAGCTTTCCGAACTTACAAAAAAACCCGTCTTTATTTTGAACGACGCGAACGCGGCGGCGCTCGGCGAGGCGACATACGGCGCGGGAAGACATTTTTCGGACTGCGTGCTCGTGACGCTCGGGACGGGGGTCGGCGGGGGCGTAGTCCTCGGCGGGAAGCTCTTCGAAGGATTCAAGGGCGCGGGCGGCGAGATTGGGCACACGGTGATCCGCGCGGGCGGGAGAAAATGCTCCTGCGGCCGGCGGGGATGTCTCGAAACTTACGTATCAACGCGCGCGCTTATTGCTGACACGGTTTCGGCGGCGCGAAGAGAGCCCCAAGGCGCGCTGTCGAAGGCGCTACGGGCGGGGAGAAAGCCGGACGGGTTTTTGCTCTTTGAGGGCTTGGACATGGGCGACCCGGGCGCGGAAAAGGTTTTTCAGCAGTATATTTCCATGCTTGGGGAGGGGATCTTGAACCTTGCAAGCCTCTTTCGGCCGCAGGCGGTCCTGCTCGGCGGAGGAATTTCGGCGGAGGGGGAGCGGCTGCTCGGTCCGCTCCGGAAATATGTGGACGAGCGGCTGACGGCAGCGGAATATGCGCCGCTTCAGATCCTTGCGGCAGAGCTTGGGAACGACGCGGGGATCTTGGGTGCGGCGGAATTTGCGCGTCAGAAGGTCGGAAAAGATGGACAAAATTGAAATCAAACGTTGACGCCGCGCCCGACTTCGGATCGAAGTCGGGCGCGGCGTTTCTTTTTCGGTCGACAAAGGGATAATTTTCGCTTGGTAGACGGACAAAAGGCAACTTTTTTCAGCTGGCAGACGTTTAATTTTCTTTTATACGCTTCTTTTGTTTCCGTTATGCTGCCGTTTCCGTCATTCCTCGTTATTCGGGCGGATCTGCAAGTAGTATGCCACGCCGAATACGATGATGTTCAGGAAAAATACCGCGGGGAAAATGATGTAGGTCATGAGATCGTTGATACTCGTAAAGTCGATCTGCGTCGCGAGCGAGAAGATCAAAATGATGATCACAATCAACGCATAGGTGACGATGACGTTCACGATCAGATTTCCCGTCTGCCGCAGGGCTCTCTCTCCGTATCGGTTGATGAAGAGCAGGGCGGTCACAAGGAGCAGGGCGAGCCCCGCGCCCCAGATAAAGAAGGAGTAGAAGATCGGCAGATGGAATTTGGCTCTCAGCCCGAGCGCGAGGCTTCCCTCTGCAAGGCAGAGCAGGAACACCATGAGCGCGCTCAAGAAAAGCGCTCTTCCCTTGTTGACCAGACTTTCCGATTTCACGGAGAGTTCCTTCGTCTTTCTTCCGCCCGCCAGCGTGATGACGATCCCGTCCTGCTTGGCGCGCTCTTCGAGATCGTAGAAGTCGATTCCGTCGATCGAACGGGCGGAGCGAGCCTTTTCCTTTTTCTCCGTCCGGAAAGGTTCGGCATTTTCCGCCGCAGGGGCGGGCGCCGGCGCGGGCGAGAAGGGCGGGTAAATGGGCGGGGTCTCGGGGACCGGTTCGGCGGCAGGGGGAGGAGGGACCTGCGCATAGTTGTCATAATAGGGCTGCGACATTTCCTCCGCGGGGAGCGGCTCTCCGCCATGCTTCGCCGTCACATAGATCCGTTTGAGAGAGGCACGGTAATCCTGTCCGCCCTCCGAGCCGTAAAATTCGCCCGGATCCGCGGCGGGCTGTTGGACGGGCGCCTGATATTCCTGCGCCGTCTCTCCGCCGAGATTGTTGACGATGTGCCGCATATTCGTTTCGAGAAGGTCAAATTCGCGGCGGCGGAATATCTCTTCGTCCTGCGCGCGGACTTCGCTGATCGCTCTCTCCATCTCGCGGTTGTGCCTGCGGTTGATCTCCTCGATCTCCTGCCGGTGCCGCTCTTCGATCTGCGCCCGTTCCTTGGCGAAGGGCTCCATGCTCACGATCCGCTCGTTTTGCTCGCTCTTCTGCGCGTCCTGCGCAACGGAACGAACCCGGTCGATCTCATCGATTTCCTCCGGCTCTTCCGGAAGGTCTTCCGCTTCCGCTTGAAGCCGCTCTTCCTCGGCACGTTTTGCTTCTTCGGCAAGCGCGCGCTCATGTTCTTCTTCGGCGCGGAGGCGTTCTTCCTCCTCGGCTTGGCGTTTCGCCTCTTCTTCCGCTTGCAGCCGCTCTTCTTCCTCGGCTTGGCGTCTTGCCTCTTCTTCCGCCTGCAGCCGTTCTTCTTCCTCGGCTTGGCGTTTCGCCTCTTCTTCCGCTTGGAGCCGTTCTTCCTCCTCGGCTTGCCGTCTTGCCTCTTCTTCCGCTTGCAGCCTTGCGCTCTCTTCGGCGCGGACCCGTTCGGTCTCCTCGGCGCGTGCCATGGCGATCTCGGCGGCAAAGGCGCGGCGTTTTTCTTCCTCTTCGCGCTGTGCGATCAAAGCGGCGATCGCCCGTTCGCGCTCTTCTTTGCGGGCGGCCTCTTCCGCCACCGCGATGAGCTTTTCCTGTTCTTCCGCCGCGGCGCGCCGTTCTTCCTCTTCCAGACGCTCTTTTTCCGCCTCTTCGTCCGTAAGACGGGCGGATTCCTCCTCGCGGAGAGTTTCCTCGGCGCGTCTTGCCTCCTCGGCCAGGGCGCGCTCGTGCTCTTCTTCGGCGCGGAGCCGTTCTTCCTCTTCGGCCCGCTGTTTTGCCTCTTCCTCGGCGCGCTTTTGCTCTTCCTCCAGGTTGCGGAGCCGCTCCGCCTCCGATTCGAGGAACAGCCGCTGTTCTTCGGCTTCCTGTTCGCGGCGTTCTTGTTCCGCTTGCAGGGCAAATTCGCGCTCCAAAAGCTCCTGCTCGCGGCGGGCGCCCGCTTCTTCGCGGATGCGGAGCATTTCCTCGCGGGCGTTCATCGCCTCTTCGAGCTTGGCGCGTTCCGCTTCGAGCGCCGCGCGCTCGCTTTCCAAAGAGCTTTCGGCTTTCTCATGCTGCGAAGAACTTTCGGGCTCCTCATCCTCGAAGGGCTCGCCGTATTCGCCGTCATAGCCCTCATAGTCGAACTCTTCGTCGTCCTCTTCGCCCGAATTTTTCACTCGCGAAACGCTCTTTCTCAGCACCCGCATATCGACGGCGGCGGGGGCGGGGGAGCCGAAATCGAAATCCTTGTCCGAAATGAGGCTGTCGATGACCGTGCGCGAATATTCCCATTCCGACTGGTTGCGCTCGGAGATCTCCTTGCCCTGGTCGGTGAGGGAGAAATATTTTCTTCTGCCGCCGCTCACCGAACCGCCCCAATAAGAGGTGACGTACCCGTCCTTTTCGAGTCGCTTGAGGGCGCTGTAAAGGGAAGGCTGTTTCAAAGTATATTGATCGTGGCTCTTGCGCTCGATCTCGGCGATGATCTCATAGCCGTACTTGTCGCCGTCGTAGAGCGCGCGCAAAATGATCGTGTTGATGTGTCCGCGGATGAGGTCGGAACTGACCGAATGATCGACGTCCTTGTCCTTTTCGCCCGTCTCTTCGCCCGATTCTTCCGTCTGTTCCGCTTCGGGAGATTCCTCTTGTTCCGCTTCCGGCTGCGCAGAAAGCGTTTCCTCGGGCGTCGTTTCCTCGGGCGCGGGAAGGTCGATTTTTTCCGCTTCTGCCGTGTCTTCCGTCTCTTCCTGTGCGGCGGGGGAGAGTTCTTCCGCAAGGTCGAACGTTTCCTCTTCAAGGGTTTCTTCGTCCTCGAAAAGCGGCATTTCCGCGTTGGGATCGACCTCGGTGATATCGCTCCAATCGCCTCGAGTATAGGGGGCGAATGCGGGCGTCTCTTCGGGCTTGTCCGCTTCCGCGATTATCTCCTCGACTTCACTTTCGGGCTTGTCCGCTTCGTCGGTTATTTCTTCGACTTCGCTTTCGGGCATGTCCGCCTCGTCGGTTATCTTTTCGGGTTCGCTTTCGGGCTCGTCCGCTTTGATTTCCGCCTCTTCAGGCTCTTGATCGACCAGATCTTCCGAAAATTCGAACGACGTTTCACTCTCCCGTTCGAAGGGCTCGAAGGGCGAAGCAGAGGAGATCTCCGCGCGGTCGATGACCGGCTCATCCGTCTCATCCGCGGCGGGTTCGTCGGCGGAATTTGCAAGATCGAAGGGCGCCTCCTGTTCGTCGTCGTCCTCCTCCTTTTCTTCCGGGAAGAAGGGCTCGACAAAAACTCTCGGGGGAGCGCTGTTTTTAACGGGTCTGTACTTTTTGCCGCTGAGCATGAACTCGTCCTCGAAGGGATCGTCGTCCGAGGGGATCGGCGCTTCGTCGCTCATATCCTCATAAGCGCAGTTTTCGGGCGCTTCGTCCGACCCGTCGTCCGCGGGCTCCTGCGGCTCATCCTGCAAGGGCGCCCCGTCGTTGGCGGTCTCTTCGTCTTCGTCGTCGGCAGGGACGTTTTCTTCTTCGTCTTCGTCGTCATCGTCAAAGTCACCGAAAAAATCGTCGCTCATAGAGTACCTCCTTATAATGTCTGACATAATTATACAGGATTCGACAACCTTTGTCAACGATATGAAGTACTATGTCAGACATAATTTTCCATATTTAGTGGTTTTTTTGATTTTTTTGACATAAAATCAGAGAAATGGGAGTTTTCGGGGCAACGGCGTTTATCGTGGGGACGACGCTCGGCGCGGGCTTTTTGTCGGGCGCGGAGCTCGTCCGTTTTTTCGGCGCGGAAAATTTCCTTCCGTCCCTTCTTTTTTCCTTTGCAGTTTTCTTTTTGCTCACCTTCAATTTTCTGCGTCTCGGCAAACGGCACGGCGGATACGACGGCGCGCTCTCCCTGTTCGGACGGGGAAAGGGAGCGGTCAAACTCGCCCTTTCCGCGATCTCCTTCGTCCCTTGCGCGGGAATGCTCGCCGGGCTTGACGCGCTTTTGCCGCGCCTTTCGCCGCTTCTCTCGCTTGCCGGGCTCCTTCTGGTGCTCGCCTTCCTCAAGAGGGGAATGAAGGGGATCGGCGCACTCAACTCGCTGCTCGTTCCCGTTCTTCTGTTGTTTATTTTTATCGCTTCCGGCGGAGGGCTTGTCTTTTCCTATCCGCTGCCCGGGCGAAAGTTCCCGCTCGGGATCGTGTATGCCGGGATGAACGCCCTGCTCGCCGCGCCCGTTCTGATGGACGCGGGGCGGGACATGAAAAAGCCGGCGCTTTCGGCGGCGCTCGCCTCGGGCATTGCGGCGATCTCGGCAATCTGCGTGCTCGGCGTCGTCTGCCGGGAGGGGGCGGGGGCGATTTTTGCCGAGCTTCCCTTTCTCTATGCCATGCGGCAAAGCCTGGTCTTTTTCGTCGCCGCAGCGCTTGCGATTTTGACGTCGCTCGCCTCGGCGATCTACCCGCTCCTCGAGATCTGCGCCGGGATCGGGAACAAAAAGAAGAGGAACGCCGCAAGAGCTGGCATTCTTCTTGCGGCGTTTGCCCTGTCCCGCGTGGGACTTTCGGGCATTGTGAAGTTTTTCTATCCCGCGGTCGGGGCGGCAGGGCTTGCGTTTTCAGTTGTCTGTGTTCTTTACGAGGATCTTTTCAAGAAGCACGACAAGAAAGTACATCGCCGCCGCAAGCACGCACAAAATGACGGTCGCGCTCATCACAAGATCGAGCTTGAACACCTGGCCGCCGTAGACGATCAGATATCCGAGCCCCGCGCGCGAGACAAGGTATTCGCCCATGATCGAGCCGATCCACGCCATGCCGACCGCCACTTTCAGCATGGAAATAAAGGCGGAGAGCGAGGAAGGGATCACGAGCTTTCGTAAAATTTGCAGTTTGCTCGCGCCCATGGAGCGGAGCAGAAGGATCTTGTTCGGATCGGTTTCGAGGAAGGCGGAGAGCATGTGCATGATCACGACGATGAGCCCGACGGCGATCGTCATGAACACGATCGCCTTGCTTCCCGTGCCGAACCAGATGATGATGAGCGGTCCGAGAGCGATCTTGGGCAGGGCGTTCAGAACCACGACGTACGGTTCGAGCACCCGGCGCAGGAGATCGCTCCACCAGAAGGCGAGGGCGATGAGGCAGCCCGCGGCGACCGCAACGAGAAAGCCCGCGACGGTCTCGAGCAAGGTCACGCCGATATGGTAAAACAGGGTGCCCTCCTGATAGAGCGCGCCGATCGTATTGAGGATGCGCGAGGGCGAGCTCGTGAGAAAGGGATCGGCCCAGCCGAGGCGGGTGGACAGCTCCCAGAAAAGGAGAAGAAAGAGGAGCAGACCCACCCGCAGCGCCCAGACGATCGCGAGATTGATCTTTCTTTTTTTGAGAAAGAGCAAATGCTCTTTCGAGTAGTTTTTCAAATCTTTTTTCATGCGTTCAACTCCTTCCAGAGCAGTTCGAACCAGGCGGAGAACTGCTTGTTTTCGCGTCGGCGAAGGGGATCGGTCTCCCCGTCAAAGTCGAGCGGATGTTCGTGCGCCACCCGTGCGGGTCTGTTCGTCAGGACGATCACGCGGTCGGCGAGCGAGATCGCTTCGGAGATGTCGTGCGTGATGAGAAGCGCCGTCTTGCCCTCGCTCCGGATGATCATCGAAACGTCCCGGGTCACGTTGAGACGGGTCTGATAGTCGAGCGCCGAGAACGGCTCGTCTAAAAGGAGCACGTCGGGCTCGGAGGCGAGGGTGCGGATGAGCGCCGCCCGCTGCCGCATTCCGCCCGAGAGCTGCGAAGGATAGCTTTGCAGAAATTCTTTGAGCCCGTATTTTTCCGCAAGCGCCCGCGCCCGCTCTTTGGTTTCGGGCGAGAGCTGCTTTTTGACTTCGAGCGGCAGGTACAGATTTTTTTCGATCGTGCGCCAGGGGAACAGTTCGTCGCGCTGGAGCATGTATCCGACCGTCCCGCGGCAGAACACCTTGCCCTCGGAGGGGGTCAGAAGCCCCGCCGCAAGGGATAAAAGGGTGCTTTTTCCGCAGCCGGAGGGTCCGATGATGGCGACAAATTCCCCTTCGTCCACCGTAAAGGTGAGGTTCTGCGTCGCCGTGACCTCCCCCCGTACGGTATGGTAGATGAGTTTCACGTCGTCAAACGACAGCATTTTTTCTTTCATGGTACTTCCTTTGCGTCCGCGGATTCTGTGGCGCGGCAGAAGAATTTATTTGAGCGAAGCGTATACTTCCTTGACGTAGCGGTTGTCGACAAGACGGTCGAAATCGCCGCGGGAGGGCAGTTCGCCCGCCTCTTCGATGACGTCTTGCAGCCGCTCGAAGCTCTCCTTCGTCATCGCCATGTCGCTCGGCCAGGAGTCGATCTTCTGATAGCTCTTCACGCTCGTCGAAAGGGAGTCGAGCGATGTGGAGGGGAAGGCGGCATAGAGTTTTTCCGCGATCTCGTCGGGCGAACCGTTCTGCGCGTACTTGACGGCGCGGAGCATTGCGCGGAGGAATCCTTTGGCAAGGTCCTCATGGGAATCGAGCCAGGAGCGTTTTGCGATGTAAGAGGTGTACGGGATGACGCCGCCCGCCTCGCCGACGGACGCGACGATATAGCCTTTGCCCGCCGCCTGGTATTCGGAGGCGCCGGGTTCAAACATGGTGCAGTAGTCGGCAACGCCGCCCTCGAAGGCGCTCGTCATCAGATTGAACGCGACGTCGAAGTTAAGCGTATAGTCCGAGGGGGTCAGATCGTGTTCTTTGAGGATATACTCGAAGGTCATGGCGGGCACACCGCCCTTTCTCCCCGCGAGGATCTCCTTGCCTTTCAGATCTTCCCATTTGAAATCCGGCTCTTCCTTGCGGGAGACGAGGAAGGAACCGTCCCGCTGGGTGAGCTGTCCAAAGACGGTCGGAACGTCGGCCGAGCCGCCGAGGAGCACATAGAGCGCCGCTTCGGGACCGCAGAAACCGATGTCCGCTTCGCCCGACAAAACCGCGGTCATCACTTTGTCCGCGCCGCCGCCGTTCGTGAGTTCGATCTTGATCCCTTCTTCCTCGAAATAGCCGAGGGAGTCGGCGAGATACATCGGCGCATAGAAAACGGAGTGCGTCACTTCATTTATGCGCAGGGTTGTCAGTTCGGATTTTTCCTCCCCGCAGGCGGAGAGGGGGAGCGCTGCAAAAAGGAGCGCCCCGAGAATGACGAATAGTTTTTTCATACAATTCTCCGAAATTTTAGTTATAATATATTCTATGTTGTCGGCTGATTTATTGACAACGCCCGAAAAAAGGTCTATAATAGGAAAGTAATACTGTTTTTTCGGGTGATCTATGAAAGAAATGCAAACGACGTACAATCCCAAGGAGTTCGAGGAGCGGATCTATGCCGAATGGATGGAGGGGAAGTGCTTCCATGCTACGGCGGACAAGAAAAAAGTGCCCTTTACCGTCATGATGCCGCCCCCCAACATCACGGGACGTCTGCACATGGGACATGCGATGGACGAAACCATGCAGGACATCATCGTCCGTTTCAAACGGATGCAGGGCTATTCTGTCCTCTGGCTTCCCGGGACCGACCACGCCTCGCTTGCGACCGAGCATAAGATCGCCGAGGAAATGCAGAAGGAGGGCGTGAAGAAGGAATCGCTCGGCAGAGAAGAATTCCTGCGCCGCGCCTTCGCCTGGAAAGAACAATACGGCGGGAAGATCGTCGAGCAGCTCAAAAAGCTCGGCTCCTCCTGCGATTGGGACCGGCTCGCCTTCACGATGGACGAGCGCTGCTCGCGCGCCGTGCGAGAGGCGTTTTTCCGGCTCTATCAGAAGGGGCTCATCTACCGCGGCAGCCGGATCATCAACTGGTGTCCGACCTGCAAGACGGCGCTCTCCGACGAGGAAGTGGAACACACCGAGGACGCCGGCTTTTTCTGGTATTTCGATTATCCGATCGAGGGCTCCGACGAAAAACTTACGATCGCCACGACCCGTCCCGAGACAATGCTCGGCGATACCGCGGTCGCGGTCAACCCCGAAGATGAGCGCTATCGGAAATTCGTCGGGAAAAACATCTGTCTGCCGATCACGGGGAGGATCATTCCCATCGTCGCGGACGGCTATGTCGATCCCGAATTCGGCACCGGCGCGGTGAAGATCACCCCCGCGCATGACCCCAACGACTTCGAAGTGGGGCTGCGGCACGATCTGCCGTCCCTCCGCGTGATGAACGACGACGGCACGATGAACGAACTTTGCGGGAAATTCGCGGGGCTCGACCGCTATGAGGCGCGGAAGGCGGTCGTCGAAGAGATGAGATCGCTCGGGCTTTTGAACAAGATCGAGCCGCACGCCCACAATGTAGGGCACTGCCACAGATGTCATTCCGCGATCGAGCCGCTCGTCTCCAAGCAGTGGTTTGTCAAAATGGCGCCGCTCGCAAAGCCGGCGATCGACGCGGTCGTCAAGAACAAGACCCGCTTCGTGCCCGATCGCTTTGCGAAGATCTACTTCAATTGGCTGGAAAATATCCGCGATTGGTGCATTTCGCGGCAGCTTTGGTGGGGGCACCGCATTCCCGTCTGGTACTGCGAGTGCGGCGAGACGATCTGCGCCCGCGAAACGCCGACGGTCTGTCCCAAGTGCGGCGGGACCCACCTCACCCAGGACGAGGACTGCCTCGACACCTGGTTTTCCTCGGCGCTCTGGCCCTTTTCGACGCTGGGCTGGCCGGAGGAGACCGAAGATTTCAAATATTTTTACCCGACGGACGCCCTCGTGACGGGCTATGACATCATTCCCTTTTGGGTCATGCGCATGATGTTCTCGGGGATCGAATACACGGGCAAAGTTCCCTTCCGCGACGTGCTCATCCACGGGCTCGTGCGCGACGAGCAGGGCAGAAAGATGAGCAAATCTCTCGGCAACGGGATCGATCCGCTCGACGTCATCGAAAAGTACGGCGCCGATTCGCTGCGGCTCTCGCTCATGACAGGGATCGCGCCTGGGAACGACACCCGCTTCACCGACGCAAAGGTCGAGGCGGCGCGCAACTTCATCAACAAACTCTGGAACGCTTCGCGCTTCGTCCTCATGAACGCGAAGGGCGAAAAAGTGCCCAAGATCGAGGAGATCAAGCTGCAGCCTGCGGACAGATGGATCATCTCCCGACTCATGACAACCATCCGCGACGTCACCCTTTCGCTGCAAAAGTACGATCTCGGCATTGCGGCGGACAAGCTGACCGATTTCGTCTGGAGCGATTTTTGCGATTGGTATATCGAGCTTTCCAAGCCCGCGCTCTACGGGGAGGATCCCGAGCGCAAGCGCGCGGCGCTCTGCGTTCTGTTCTTCGTCCTCGAAAATGCGCTCAAGCTTCTTCATCCGTTCATTCCCTATGTGACGGAGGAGGTGTACGGCTATCTTCCGGGAAAGCGCGGCAAGATCATCACGGCGGACTATCCCCGCTATGATTCCCGTCTTTCCTATAAGAAAGAGGCGAAGGCGTTCGAGGGAGTGATCGAACTCATCAAGGCGGTTCGGGCGATGAAGGTCGCGGTGAATTGTCCGCCCGCCAAGAAGGTGCGGCTCTTTGTCGCCACCGAAAACAGAAGGCTTTTGAGCCTCAACAAAAATTCCATTTTGCGGCTGGCGGGCGCCAGCGAGCTCGATTTCCTCGCGCCCGACGCAAGACTGAGCGAAAAGACGGTCTCGCAGGTCTGTGAAGTCGGACATCTGTTCGTGCCGCTCGGGGAACTCGTCGATCTCGACGCCGAGCGCGAACGGCTGAGCAAGGAACTCGATCGCGTGATGGGGGAGATCGCCCGCGCGGGCGGGAAACTCGCGAATGTGAATTTCATGTCCAAGGCGCCCAAGAAGGTCGTTGAGGACGAAAAGGCAAAACTCGAAAAATATATCGACATGAAGAAAAAGATCGAGCAGCAGCTCAAAGAGCTTTGACGATTCGCCGCCGTAAGGCGGCGTTTTTTCAAAGTCTGGTTTTCAAACCGAGCAGGAAAATTTGCCGCGCCGGTCGCCGATCGTAAAAATCCTCTCGTTTCGAGCGTGCTGTCGCAGAGGAGGAAGTTTTAGGGCAGCTCCGCGTCTGCGATGAGGCGCCATGCGGTCCCGGCGGCACGGGCGAACACCTGCGCCTTCGAACGCTTAAACGTTGCCTTTTCGGCCGCAACAATGCAATGACAAAAAATCAAATAAGGATAAAAATAGGAGCCCGCCGAGGCAAAGCCTCGGCGGGCCGGTTCTGAAAATATACTTTTAGAAGGTAAAAAAATAAACCCCACATATCGGCGTTACGGCACAACATACAGAGTTTATGGTGGGGACTACAGGGCTCGAACCTGTGACCTCATGCACGTCAAGCATGCGCTCTAGCCAACTGAGCTAAACCCCCGTCCAAGGCTAACAGATATATTTTACACGAAATCCATTCTGCTGTCAAGCATTCTTTGGCGAAATTCCGAAATTTTTTTCGAAAAAATAATTTCTTCGGAAGAAAAAGGGGAGAGCAAACGCTCTCCCCAAAAGTTTCCACTCAACGTTTTTTCTGTTTTTTCTTCACGATGATGATCGCCGCGGCTCCGCCGCCCAACAGGACCGCCGCGCCGACGCAAAAGACGGTGATGATGATCGGCGCAAAGTCATGTTCAGGCTTTCCGTAGATCGTCATATTCCGGTCGAGCATTCTGCCCGAGGCGGCGACGGTGCAATCTTTGTCCATGTACCAGCCAAGGCACCCTTCGGGCAGCTCGACGAGCTCGAGCGTCCCGTACGGGCGGGTGACCGAGTAGTACTCCTCGCCGCGGTATTGATAGATGACGGTGTAGACCTGCGTCTTTTCCCGGTAGAGCGGCGTGATCGTGACCTTTCCGTTGTCCTCGTCCACCGAGACGTCCCAATGGTCGAATTCATAATAGAATTGCGCCGTGCTCTCCTTTTCGGGCGGTGTAAGATCTTCCGTGCTCTTCACGGTGTCGAGATCGGCATAGCTGACGTTGTCCTGCTGCTTAAAGATCTGTCCCGCAGCGTCCAGAAATTCTACCGAATAATAGCGGAGTTCGGTGCGGAAGATCGGCTTGACGACAAGATCGCTCGTGACCTTATCAAACGCACTGTCCCAGCCGTCGAAGATGTAGCGATATTCCTCGGTGGCGGCTTTCACGGGATTTGCGGGTGCGACGGCGCTCTCTCCATGCTTGACAACCTCGCTGGTCAGCAAAGATCCATCCTCGTTCATAAAGGAAACTTTGTGGAATTTCCCTGTGCTCGGGAACCCGTTGACATAAAGACTGTAATCAATCGCGTCCATCGCCTTTTCCTCGAATTGCAGAGAGACTGCCGCCGCGCGGAATTCCACGGCGAAGTCGCGGAAGGTCACGTCGGGTTTGATCCGGCAGAGCGTTTCGAACCAAAGCCGGGCAATGCGCTCACGCGTGAAAAATTCGGGGTACTGTTCGTAGGCCGTATATTGCAAGTGGGAGATGATGGTGCTGTTGTAGTGAACCCAACCGTCGTCGCAGCCGCTGTTATGCCGCCGGTGCTGGCAGACCGCCTTGTCGTCAAGGGTCTCCGCGCCCTTCGTGCCGCAATTTTTGGGGTCTTTGACCGAGCGCATGGCGACGCCGCGCGCCGAACAATCCTCGCCCATGAGCCAGAAATCCTCCTCGCTCGGGTCATGCCCTTCGATGAGGGCGCCGAAGATGTCCGAGATCGCCTCATTGATCGCACCGGGATCGCCGCCGGTGTTGAGGTTGGCGGTGTGCTGGGTGATCCCGTGCTGGTATTCGTGCGAGATGATGTCGCAAGCCGTGCCCTGCATGTACAGATCGGATTGGGAATTGCTATCGCCGCCGTCGCCGACGACCATGAGGGCCGCATGGAGCTCTTCGAGCGGGGTATAGGCTGCGTTGAAGCGCATGCCCGCCGCGTTGAAATGGACGTCAATATAGAGGGGGATCTCTTCCTTGCGCTGGCTGAGATTCTTCTCGCCGTCGTTCAGCCCGTTCACGCCGTAGAAATCGCGGCCGACCATCTGCGCGCTGTAAAAATCGTACGCCTTGATCGTGTTCGCATAGATACTGATCGCCATTCCGTCATCGAAAACGCCCGTTTCGCTTGTGTAGACGGGGAAGTCGGTGCGCGTGAGATCCTGATAGCTCCTGGCGCTTGCCGCATTGCAGACGAAAATGTTGCGCACGAGATCTTTGAGGGCATAGGTCTCGCCGTCGAATTCCACCGGCACGACGACGCGGTTGCCGAGCGCGTCGGTCTGCTCGAGTTCGAGCCGTCCCGGCTCCGGCGCGGCCTCGTCCGCGGAGGCGGTCACCCCTTCGGCACGGGCAAAGCAGGCTCCTGCGAGCGCAAAGGCAAGCGTCCCTGCCGAAAGCAACAGGAAAAGTCCGTTTCTTTTTTTGCGTTCCGTCATATGAATTTCCCCCCGAAATTGGTTTCTGTGTCAGAGTGCGGGCGATTGATAGCCCCGAGAAATTGTTTTTCGTTCAAGCGCGTCGTTTTTTGAGGACGATCACGATGATCACCGCGCCCACCGCAAGCACGGCGGCGCCGCCGACCGAGAGCCCAACGATCAGTCCCCAATCGCTTTTTTCCTTTGCAAAAAGTTTCGTTTCTCCCGTGACGGGGACGCCGTCGGCGGAGGATGTCGTCTCCTCGTCGAGATACCAGCCCTCGTATCCGTCGGGCGGGTCGGGCAGCGCGGTCGAGCCGTATTCGAGCTGTTCCGTCCGCCAAAGGGCGCCGTCCACATAGAACCCGACGGGATATTTCCGCAGCGTCTCTTCGAATTCCGCATAGACGGTGACGTCGCCCGTAATGTTTTCGGCGCTCCCGTTCCAGCTCTTGAAGGTGTAATCGAATTGCGCGGTGCTCTCGCGGGTAGGGACCGCGGAGGGGAGCGGGACGCTTCCGCCCTTTTGTGCGTATCCGCTTCCGTAAACAGTTCCTTCCGCGTCCCGGAAGGTGACTCGATAGATCCCGAAGCCCTTCTCGTTCAAAACGCTGCGCAGCGTTTCCCGCGCGGCCTCCTCGAGACCGATCGTCTCGGCGGCGCGCATCATTTCCCTGCCGAAATCTTCGAGCGTGGAGGACTCGGTGATGTGATGGATGGTCTCATACCAGAGCGCGCCGATCTTTTGGCGGGTGAACGCTTCGGGCATCTTTTTCCAGGCCTCGTACTGCGCGCTCGAGAGGATGGTGCTGTTATAATGGACATAGCCGTTGTCACAGAAAGTGTCGTGTTCGCCCGCGTGGGTGCAGATGGTCCGCTCGTCGAGGCTGAAACGGTAGGATCCCGTCTGGTTTCGCATGGAATAGAGCGCTTTGCCGTCGTAGGTCGCCTTGGTGCCGCTGTCCCAGGATTCGTCGCGCAAGGGGACGGGGGAGGAAGCGTTCTTGTTCTCCTCGACGTTTTCAATGAGCATGCCGAAGATGTCCGAGGCCGCCTCGTTGATCGCGCCGAAGTCTCCCAGCGGCTTGCCGGAGAATTTCCAGACATACCGCGTGATCCCGTGCTGGTATTCGTGCCCGATCGTGTCGATCGCCCGTGCCTGCTGGTAGAAATGGTAGTAGGCGTTTCCCTCGGGGTCGACGCCCTCGGGGTTTCCGTCCCCGACGAGCATGAAGCCGTGGGTGATCTCGGTGTGGTTTGTGTTCCACTGCGGGGAGAACGCGGCGTTATAGCGATAGGTGCTGTCGTTGAGATGGGCGATCGCATACACCGTGACTTCGCCGTTTGCCTCGGCGTTGTTCAAAACATTGTCCGTTTTGTCGTTGATCCCGTTGAGTTTCACGCCCACTTCGCCGCTTGCATAGGCGTCGTACACCTGCACGCAGTTGTAAAAGAGGGTCACCGCGGTCTTGTCGGGAAAATCGCCCGTTCGGCTCGTATAGACTCTGAGATATCCGTCGAACTGCGACCAATCTTTGATGGAAGTGCCGTCGCAGACGACGATGTTGCGAAGATAATCGGCGAGATAGTACGTTCCCGTTTCATCGCGGTAGACGTCGAGCTCATATTTCTTGTCCTCGAGCCCTGTCAGCGTGACCGTGACCATTTCGCCTTGCTCCTGCGCCGAAGCGGAAAGGGGCGCCTCGCGAAGGAGCGAGATCCCGAGGGCCGCCGAAAGGACTGCGCCCGCCGCAACGGTCATAGAAAAAAGTTTCTTCATATTCCCCCCTGTGTAAATCTATTAAAATTATATCATAAAAAGGATAGCCCTGTCCACATTCAAAAATAAAAATTGTGTGAAAATTTGAAGGAAAGAGGCTTCTTTGAGCAGAATTTACATGAAAAAAATGAAATTTTTACAATTTGGTTTTTTTGCAAGAAACGTTTGACTTCTTCGGCAAGAAAGACTAAAATAGAATTGCCAAAACGATAGAGGAAATTTCATGATCACACACGGAAACGAAATCAAGCTCTTTGCGGGCAATTCCAACCGGCCGCTTTCGGAAGCGATCGCAAAAAAACTCAACACCACCCTCGGAGAGGTGGAAGTCAGCAAGTTCTCCGACGGGGAGACGAGCGTGCACATCGCCGAGACCGTCCGCGGGCGGGATCTTTTCATCATCCAGTCCACTTCGGCGCCCGTCAACGACAATCTGATGGAACTTCTCATCATGATCGACGCCGCCAAGCGCGCCTCGGCAGGGAGAGTTACCGCGGTCATTCCCTATTTCGGCTATGCGCGGCAGGACCGCAAAGCCCGCTCGCGCGATCCGATCACCGCAAAGCTCGTCGCCGATCTGCTCACTTCGGCGGGGGCGGACCGGGTCCTCACGATGGACCTTCACGCCGCGCAGATCCAGGGCTTTTTCAACATTCCCGTCGACAATCTTCTGGGCGGCCCTACCTTATATAATTATTATGCGGACAAGCTGAGCGACGACTTTATCGTCGTTTCGCCCGACGTCGGTTCGGTCACCCGTTCGCGCAAAGTTGCGGAGCGGCTCGGCTGCCCGCTCGCGATCATCGACAAGCGTCGTCCCAAGGCGAACGTCATGGAGGTCATGAACATCATCGGCGACGTCGAGGGCAAGAGCTGCCTGCTCGTCGACGACATGATCGACACGGGCGGTACGATCACGCAGGGGGCGGAGGCGCTCAAAGAGGCGGGCGCCAAGGACATCCGGGCCTGCTGCACCCATGCGGTCTTGTCGGGACCCGCGATCGAGCGGATCGAAAGATCGCCGATCAGCGAACTCGTCATGCTCGATACCATCCTCTTGCCCGAGGAAAAGAAACTGCCCAAGATCAAGATCCTTTCCACGGCGGACATCTGGGCGGCTGCGATCGAGAACGTCTATCTCGACAAGCCGATGAGCAAGATCTACGATTGAACGAGAGCCGCTTTGAAAGCGGCTTTTCCATATTTTGAAATCATTTTGAGAGGACGCCATGTTTCTGATCGTGGGACTCGGAAATCCCGAAAAAAAATACGAAAAGACCTTCCACAATCTCGGCTTTGTCGCGGCGGGCGACTGCGCCGAGCTCTTGGGGGTGAAATTCAAGAAAAAGGAGTGCGAGGCGAGCGTCGCGGAAGGATATTTCGGCGGCGAAAAGGTCGTGATCGCTCGTCCCGTCACCTATATGAACGCTTCGGGCAGGGCGGTGAAGCAGCTGATCGCAAAATACAAGGTCGCCCCGTCGGAGCTCGTCGTTTTATACGACGATTACGATCTTGAAAAGGGACATCTGAGGATCCGTCCGTCGGGGAGCGCCGGCACCCACAACGGCATGCGGTCGGTCATCGCCGAGATCGGCTTTGCGGAATTTGCGCGGATCCGGATCGGGATCCGGGATCCGGAGATCGGGATCCCCATCCTCGACTATGTGCTCTCCGAAGTCCGGAAAGAGGATTACGATCTCTTTTCGGGCGCCTGCAAGCGGGCGGCGGAGGCGGCGCTGGCCCTTGCCAAGGGCGAAAAATTCGATCTCGTCATGAATCGGTTCAACGGATGAATTTCTTTTCCTTCGAAAATCTGGGCGGAGAATATCCGCTCCTGGGGCAGGATCTCGAAAGCGGGCTGCCGACCGCCGTATTCGGCGTTTCGGACGCTCAAAAATATCTCATTGCCTCGCTCATTCCAAGACCCGTCGTCTATTTTACGGCGGACGCGCTCTCCGCAAAACGTGCCGCGGAGGCGATTTTTGCGCTTTCGGGAAAAGAAGTCGCCCTGCTCTCCGCCAAGGACGAGGTGCTCACCTACCGCAAGGCGCTCTCGAAAGACGCGCTGTTCCGCCGTCTCAACGCCCTTCACCGGTGGGAAAACGGCGCGAAGATCCTTGTGCTTGACGCGGAGGCCGCGATCCAGCTCTTTCCGCGCCGTCTTGCCTGCGTCGATCTCGAAGTCGGACGGGAGACGGAGCTCCGCCCGCTCGTCGAACGGCTCGTCGCGATGGGGTACACGCGCGAATACGAGGTGGAATCCAAGGGCTCGTTCGCTCTCCGCGGCGACATCCTCGATATCTTCCCGATCAACTCGGAACATCCCGTCCGAATCGACTTTTTCGGCGACGAGATCGAAGCGATCAAGCCTTATGACGAAGTGACGGGCGAGCGGCTCCCCAAGCTCGAAACGATCAAGATCGTCGCCGCTTCCGACGCTTTCCCCGAAGCGGGCGAGGGGGAGGAGATCGGCAAGATCCTTGAAAAAGAATTGAAATCGGCGTCCTCTTCCGAGGCGTATGGCCGGATGAAAACGATCTGCGGGGAGCTCGCCGCAAACGGATACCGCTCCGATTTTGTGCTGCCTCTTCTTGAAAATTCCTGCGACCTTTTTTCGCTCGTCCCGGAGGACGCGGTGCTCGTCTTTGACGAGTGCAAGCTGCTGCGCGACCGCCTCGACGGGCTGTATCGGGAGCATTTCGAGCGCTTTTCCGCCCTTTCGGAGGGGGGCGAAGTCATGCGCTTTTCGCTCCGCCAATACGTCCAGCAGGAGGATTTCCTCTCGAACATTCCCTCCTTCCGCTGTCTTGCCTTGCAGACATTCATGGGGGAGACCTTCTTTTTCAATCCGCTCCGGATGCGCAATTTCACTTCCACGCCCGCGCGGCGCTATCTCAACTCTTTTCCCGAACTCTTCACCGACCTTCGGAATTGGCAAAAGACGGGATACCGGGTCATGCTCTGGTGCGGCGGGGAGGAGCGGGCGGAAAAGCTTCGGCGGGAACTCAACGAAAACGGTGTCTCTACCTCGCCGCTCACCGACACCCTCGACGTCTTTCACGGCGTCGCCGTCCTTCCCCAGACCCTTGAAAAGGGCTTTGTGCTCCATGAATGCAAGCTCGCGGCCGTCGGGACGGGGGATCTGTTCTTAAAGGCCCCCAAAGAGCGCAAGATCCGCAAGCGCCGCGGGGATCTGTTTCTGGCGCCCGAGATCGGGGACTATGCCGTGCACGAAACTTACGGCGTCGGCAGGATCACGGGCACGAAGAAGATCGAGACGACGGACGGGACCAAGGAATATGTCGCCCTCGAATACAAGGACGGCGACACCCTCTATGTGCCGGTCGAGCAGATGGACATCCTCTCCAAATATATGGGGGGAGACAGCCCCGCGCTCTCCAAGATCGGCGGGGGCGAGTTCGAGCGCGTCAAGGCGCGGGTGCGCGCTTCGCTCAAAAAAATGTCCTTCGACCTCAAAGCGCTCTACGCCGAGCGGCAGGAGCGCAAGGGCTTCGTCTTTCCCGAATACCGCGAGGAGATGGAGGAGTTCGAGGCGGCCTTCCCTTATGAGGATACCCCCGACCAGGCAGCTTCCTGCGCGGAGATCCTGTCGGACATGTGTTCGGACAAGGTCATGGACCGCCTTCTCTGCGGCGACGTTGGCTTCGGCAAGACCGAAGTTGCCCTGCGCGCCGCCTATCTTTGCATTCTTGCGGGCCGGCAGGCGGCGCTAATGTGTCCGAGCACCGTCCTTTCGGAGCAGCATCTCCGCACCGCGACGGAGCGCATGAAGGATTTCGGCGTGCGCGTTGCCTGTCTCAACCGCTTTCGCACCGAAAAGGAGCAGGAAAAGATCCTTTCCGCGCTCAAAAAAGGGGAGATCGACCTCATGATCGGCACCCACAGACTGCTCTCGAAGGACGTCGAATTTCACGATCTGGGACTTCTGATCCTCGACGAGGAACAGCGCTTCGGCGTCGAACACAAGGAGAAGATCAAGAATATCAAACGGGACGTCGACTGCCTCACGATGACGGCGACGCCCATCCCGCGCACCCTTCATCTCTCCCTTTCGGGGATCCGGGATATTTCGACCATTCAGACCCCGCCGAGCGCGCGGCTTCCCGTGCAGACCTACGTCGCCGAGGAGACCGACTCCCTCATCCGCGACGCCTGCATGCGCGAGATCGCTCGCGGCGGGCAGGTCTTTCTGCTTTACAACCGCGTGGAGACCATCCATGCCTTCACGAAACGCATGCAGGACCTCATGCCGGAGGCGCGTATCACCCTCGCCCACGGGCGGATGGACAAGGCGGCGATGGATCGGAGCGTCCTCGGCTTTTACCGCGGGGAATACGACGTCCTCGTCACGACGACCATCATCGAGAACGGTGTGGATCTTCCCAATGCGAACACCCTCGTCGTCATCGACGCGGACCGGCTGGGCGTTTCGCAGCTCTATCAACTCCGCGGACGGGTGGGCAGGAGCTCGCGCCTTGCGCATGCCTATTTCACCTTCAAGCCCGAGCGGGTGATGTCGCAAAATGCCGCCGAACGGCTCAAAGCGCTCATGCAATTCACCGAGCTCGGCTCCGGCTTCAAGATCGCCATGCGCGATCTCGAAATCCGCGGCGCGGGGAACGTCCTCGGCGCCGAGCAGCACGGCCAGATGGACAAGGTCGGCTACGAGCTGTATGCGAAGATCCTGAAAGAGGAACTGACGGGCGTGAAACAGGAGGCGGTCGATCTCGACGTCAAGACGACGGCGTTCATCCCGGAGAGCTATATCGAATCCAACGCGGGGCGGATGGACTGCTATAAACAGATCGCCGAGATCAAGGACGCGGACGATTATAAGCGCGTCTGCCTCTCGATGGAGGAGACGTACGGCCCCCTCCCGCCCGAGACGCTCAATCTTCTCGTCATCGCCGTGATGAAGAGCTATGCCGCCAAATTCCGGGTGAAGAAGATCTCCGTCAGCGCGAGCGGCGGGGCGTTCGAATTTGCAGAACTTTCCGCCCTGTCCGACGAGAGGCTCGCGGCGGCGATGGACAAATTCCGCGCCGAAGTGCGGCTGGATATGACGAGCGCGCCCGTTCTGCGGTTCGCTCCGAAGGGCGACGGCGGCCGAACGATGGTCCAAATGACGAAATTTTTGAAATTTGCGTCAACTTTCGCTTAATTTTCACCTCGAAATATTTGCGCAAAATGCAGAAATGCGTTATAATAGTAAAAGTGCTGGATTATGGGGGTTTTCTGTCCCTCGGTCCAAGAATACAGTTCGGAGTAAAGTATGAAATTCAAAAAGACAAAAATAGCCGCCATGACGCTTGCGGGAGTGGTCGCCTGCGGAGCGCTTGCAGGCTGCAGCCTTACGACGAGGGATACTTCGCGCGATCTTTCGCAGGTCATCGCCGAGGTCGATATCTCGAAGAGCGACAAATTTGCGGCGGGCGGGGAGTTTGCGGAATATGCCGACGTCATTACCCGTTCCGACGTTCTGAAGCGGGAGCTCGTCGCGGGCTATGCCGACTACGGCGCGACTTACGTTTCGTCCTACGGCTACACGGCGGAAGCCGCATACGATCTCATCAAAAATAATCTCGTCAACCGCCAGATCTACCTCCAATATGCGCGCGCTTACTTCCTCAAAAACGGTGCGACGGTCAAGGACAAAGAGGGCGGCGAGACCAAAGTGAACTATACGAAGGAAGGTTTCAACGCCGCGATCGCCGGCAAGGAAGGGGACGAGCGCGAGATCGCCGCGATCGCTTATTTCCTCAGCGAGGAGGAACAGGCGCACGCCGAGTACGAGCTCAAAGTCACCGTCAATTCGGCGCTCGATTCGCGCGAGCATGAAGTGATCGAAGGGATCCACACCCATCAACATGAGGACGAGACCTCGACTTCCTCTTCCCGCACGACGCCCACGGGGGTCGACGCGGAGAACGAGGATTATTACGATCCCGCCTACAAGGTCTACACGGGCTCGAACAGCCTGTCGGATTGCGGTTCCTACGAGGCGCAGGACGAATCCACGCCCGCTTCCCGCAAGGCGGCTTATCGAGCGTTCCTCGCCGGGCTCGACTCCTACGGGCTCATCAGAAAGGGCGAGAACACGAGCGATCTGACGGCGCTGAGCTACTATTCGCTCGAACGCAAGAACATGTACGAGGCGGAACTTCTCGAGAAACTCAACGACGCCTTCGAGGCGAACGCGGAAAGCGGCATCACCGAGGATTGGATCAAGACCGAAAAGCTCGAAAAGACGCTGAAAGTGCAGAAGGCGAGCTTCTCCGTCGCGAATTCCGAGGATCTCGACACCGCGCTCGACGGCGTGTCCGACTCCAACTTCGTGCTCTATGCGCCGGAGGGATACGGCTATGTCATCAACATCCTGCTGCCGTTCAGCGCGGCGCAGGCACGCGAGCTCAAGGACGCTCCCGCAGATATGGACGATCCCAAGGGAAATAAATTCCTGAAACGCGCTTCGCTCCTTCAGAGCCTCACGGCGATCGACCAGCGCAGCGCATGGTTCAAGGCGGATTATGCATTCGAAGCGTCGGAAGAGGATCATGCGTACGGCACGGAGAGCACGAAATATCTCTTCTTCGAGAACAATCTGAAGAAATCTTCTCCCGCAGAGGGCACCGCACAGGCGCATTATAACGAACTGAAAAACTATCTCGGCAGATATGCCTACAACGGCACCGTCTCGATCAAGGAAAAAGAGGGGGACGAGGACGAAAAAGAGTATTCCTTCCGTCCCAACCGGATCACGATCGACGACTTTATTGAGGAGATGACGGGTTATCTTTCGAGCGAGGGGCTGACCCTCACGGGCGGCTATGCCTCCAACCGGTATTACGATCTCTCCCTCGACGAAATCTATGAGACGGACGAAACGGTGGATTATTCGAAGTTCCTCTATTACCGGGGCAAGATCGAACAGCTCGCCGATTTCGATCCGAATAAGATCTTCCAAAAGGGGTCGAAGGAAAATCTCGCCTTTTCGATCATCAACGAGCTCTCCTTCGCATACAATACGGATACGGCGGGACTGAACAGCTATCTCGGCTATGCGGTCTCCCCGAACACGACGGACTTCGTCAAGGAATTCGAGTATGCGGCGCAGGAAGCCGTGCGCATGGGCCCGGGATCGGTCACGATCGCGCCGTCCGACTACGGCTGGCATATCATGTACTGCACCTTCGCCTACGGGAAGGATACGACCGAGCCGTACACCTTCGATTGGTCGCAGCGCTTTGAAGAGGGGACGTTCTCGAATTTGTATTTCGAGGCGATCAAGGCGGATAACTTCTCCAAATACTCGGAGGATATGCAGCAGAAAATCGTCAACACCTATAACAACGAAACTTGCGTGACGGTCTACACGAAGCGCTATTCCGACCGTTATGAAGTATAAGGCATGATCGATGGGATATTGGGAAGCAATCTGGAAATCAATTTTACTTGGCACGGTGCAAGGACTCACGGAGTTCCTGCCCGTTTCGTCAAGCGGACATTTGTCGCTCTTGCAGCGGGCCCTCGGCTATGACATTCAGGGCGCCGGCATGATGTTTGTGAACGTCATGCTGCATTTGGGGACCCTCCTGCCCGTCGTCTGGATCTTCCGCAAGGAGATCCTCGCCCTCTTCAAAAAGCCGTTCAAGACCCTTCTCATGCTGATCGTGGCTACGATCCCCGCGGGGGTCGTCGGGCTCCTGTTCAATGACAAAATCGACGCGCTCTTTTCGGGGGATCGGGGGATCGCCATGCTCGCGATCTGTTTTTCGGTCACGGCGCTGTTGCTGCTTCTATGCGAATATGTCGCGCGGCGGAGAAAAACTTCCCGTCCGCTCGGCTGGGGGCACGCTTCCGCGATGGGACTCATGCAGGCGGTGGCGCTCTTTCCCGGGATCTCGCGCAGCGGCTCGACGATCGTCGCGGGCACGGTAAGCGGGGCAAAGACGGAGGACGTGGCGCGCTTTTCCTTCCTCATGAGCATTCCCGTTATTTTGGGAAGCGCCGCAGTGGAGCTGAAAGGGGCGATTTTCCCCGAGGCGGGCGGGGGGATTTCGCTCGCGGGCGCGGAGATTGTCGGAATGCTCTTCGGGGTCGTCGCCGCCGCGGTTTTCGGCTTTCTCGCCGTCAAACTCATGCTCAAAGTTATCAAGCGCGCCGATTATAAATGGTTCGCGCTCTATCTGGTCCTGCTGTCCGCCGGCTGTATCTGGCTGGACGTTCTGAAAATTTTTTAAGAAACGCCGCATAATTTCCGCCGCCTTGCGCAAAGTAAGGTCATCGGAGGTAATTTCATGAGACTGAATTGCGGCGACACATGTCCCAAAACAGGTTCTTACAAAATTGTCAACAAGGATGGCAAGGTCATCAACACGATCTATGTCGGCGAAGGCGAAACGATGCCGCCGACGCAGATCTCCGATTGCCATTACGAGTGGGACAACTGAAACACGACCGATGAAAAAAGAGAGGGCAAACCATTTGGTTTGCTTTCTTTTTATTTAGAGCGGAGAATTTTCGCGACATTCTTGGGGAATTTTTGCCCAAAAAGGCGCAAGAAGAGGCAAAAAAGCGGAATTTTCAAGCAAAAGCCGTAGATGAACAAAGATTTTTCGGTATTTTTTCGCACAGAGATTGAAACTTTTGCGCGTTCATGCTATAATAGAATTATCATTGGGTTAAGGAGACAGAATATGACAAATTTACTGTTGATCTCTACGGGGGCGATCATCGGGATCGTCGTCGGCGCGGTGGTCGTGATCCTCTTGATCGCGCTCCTCGCGTGGTATCTGAGCTGCTATAACAGCTTGCAGCGGCTCAAAAATTTGGTGGAAGAGGCATGGGCGACGGTGGACGTCCAGCTCAAAAAGCGCTATGACCTCATTCCCAATCTTGTCGAGACCGTCAAAGGCTATGCCAAGCACGAGAGCGGGACGCTCGAGGCCGTCATCAAGGCGAGAAACGCCGCTATGACCGCCACGGGCGATCAGAAGATGGAGGCCGAGAACGTCCTTTCGGGCACCCTCAAATCGCTCTTTGCGCTCACCGAGGCCTATCCCGACCTCAAAGCGAATAGCAACTTCCTCGATCTTCAGAACCAGCTCAAAGCGATCGAAACGGAGATCGCCTCCGCTCGCCGCTATTACAACGGCACGGTCAAGGAGATCAATACCAAGATCGACCTGTTCCCGTCCAATCTTGTGGCGCGCCGGATGAGGCTGGAAAAGCGCAAGTATTTCGAGCTCGAAAGCGAGGAAGAACGCCGGGCGCCTCAAGTCAAATTCTGATGATGAAACGAAGAACTTTCAAACTTGCCGCGGCGCTTTCCGCGGCGGTTTTCCTGTGCCTTGCGGGACTGTTCGGCGGCGCACTGCTGTTCCCGAAAGAGCGTGCACTTGCGGCGCAGACGGAGACGGAGGACACTCTTCCGCCGCGGGAGAGGGCCTGCGTTTCGACCGCAGAAAGCCTTTCCGCCTACGATTTTACGATCGAGTCGTATGAGACGGAGATGAACGTTTCCGAAAACCGCACCGTCGAAGTCCGGGAGATCATCACCGCCTCCTTTACGGGCTACGACTCGCACGGGATCATCCGGGATTTTCCGCTCGACTCGGGCGTTCGCTACCGCGATTTGAAGGCGGAATGCAGCAACAAAGATTTTTCGCCCTACATCCAAAGCGACGACTCCGCCTTCCTCTCCCTCTATCTTCGCGGGGAGGGGATCGTCAAAGGACTGACGCGCACTTATACGATCAGTTATTCGATGGAACTGCCCGCGGGGGCGGAGGGATATCTTCCGCTCGACGTTCTGGGCTTCGGCTGGCAGACTTCGATCAAAAAATTCTTCGCGCGGGTGAACGTACCGGAAGGGCTTTCGCAATATGTCGTCTATTCGGGCAGACAGTCCTCCAAAACGGACGCGGTCGGCGTGAACCTCACGCGGGACGGGAACACCTTTTTGCTTTCCGCGAGCGATCTCGGCTATGAAGAGGGGGTCACCCTCGATCTGCAATTCCAAAGCGGGGTCTTGAAGGGGAACTTCGATCTTTCCATTCTCTATGCGCTCCTGCTCGGCGCGGGGCTCTTCGGCGCGGCGCTGCTTGTGAAACTGATCTTTTGCCGCCAGCCGCTCATGACCGTTACGGTCAATCTCGAACCGCCCGAGGGGATGGATCCGCTCCTCATGGGCAAACTCATCGACAACAAGGTGGACAACGAGGACCTCGGCGCGCTTGTCTTTTATCTTGCCGACAAAGGTTGCCTGACGATTGATCTGACCCAAGAGGACGATCCCGCCCTCCGCGTGACCGGAAAATCGCTGCCGGCGGGCACAACGGGATACGTCAGGACCTTCTACGACGGGCTCTTTCTCAACCGCGAGACGGTGCGCATGAGCGAGCTCAACAATCACTTTTACATGACGGCGCAATCCGCAAAGGCGGGCGCGGAACTCGCGGCGGGACAGCTTTACAGCACGCGCAGCTTTGCGCTCCTCATTATTTTCGGGATCGTCTGCGCCCTGCTCTCGGGGGGATTGATCTTCCTTTGCAATCTGCTCTTTGTGGGCCTCGGCTACCGCTATTTTCTCGGCTTTGCCGCCTCGGCGATCGCCGTCTTTGTCTCCGCGGCGGGGAATCTGCTCGCGGCGCAGCGCATAAAAAAGCTCGGAAAGGGGATGTGCGCCTTGATCTCGGTCGGCTTCGGGCTGCTCGGGCTTTTGCCGACCCTCCTCTATCTGATGTTCCCTTGCGCCGGCACGACGCTTTGGACCGGTTTTGTCAGCGTTCTCTTTTCGTCTCTTGCGGGCGGGATCGCGGGTCGGTTCATTACGCGGACGAACGCATACAGCGAAAAACTCGGGCAGATCCTCGGCTTCAAGCAATTCATCCTCTTCACGGAACGGGATAAGATCGAGTTCATGCTCAAAGAGGATCCCGCTCTCTACTACCATGTTCTGCCTTATGCGCAGGTCTTGGGCGTGACGGACGCCTGGACGGAGAAATTCAAGGGGCTCGATATGTCCCCGCCCGCCTATGCGGAGGGCGCCGCGTTCCGGATGGATGTTTTCGACGTCATTCTTTTGAACAGTCTTTTCAGGAGCATGACGGCGGACATGGTCCGCTCCTTCGTCTCGCGCCCGTCGTCCTCGGGCGGGGGTTTCCACGGCGGCAGTTTCGGCGGAGGCTTCGGAGGCGGAGGTTTCGGCGGTGGAGGTGGCAGGGGCTGCTGAGCCTTCAAAAAGTCAGAAAGGAGACGCAAATGAAGTATCTGATTTCTCTCGACGCGGGCACAACCAGCGTGCGCGCCATGCTCTATGACTGCGAAAAACGGCAGTTTGTGTTTACGGCGCAGAGCGAGGTGGGGCAGTTCTTTCCCCAAAGCGGCTGGGTGGAGCAGGACGCGGAGGAGATCTTTGAAAAATGTGCGGAAGCGCTTAAACGTTGCATTTCGGCGGCAGGCGAGAATGAGATCGCGGGGATCGGCATTGCAAACCAGCGCGAGACGGTCGTGCTCATCGACCGCAAAACAGGGTGCGCGGCGTCTCCTGCGATCGGCTGGCAGTGCAGAAGAACGACTGACTTTTGCAAAAGCGTTCCGCCCGACATGCAGGCGCTCATCCGCGCGCGGACGGGGCTGCCGATGGACGCCTATTTTTCGGCGAGCAAGATCAAATGGCTGCTCGAAAATACGCCCGGCGCAAAAGAACTGTTCCGCGAAGGAAGGCTTCTGGCGGGGACGATCGACAGCTTTCTCCTCTACAAACTGACGGGGAATTTTTATACCGATCATA